>JALSPK010000220.1 GCA_026986005.1 Saprospiraceae bacterium | reverse complement strand
AATAAAAGTTAAAATATATTATTTGTTTTCTATTTTGTTGGCCAATTGACCACATGCCGCATCTATATCTTTACCACGGCTTCGTCTTACAGTAGTCATCACACCATGATCCACCAGATATTTGGCAAATTTATTCACCTTTTCATCACTTGCTTTTTTTAGATTGACACCTTCCACATAGTTGTACTCGATGATATTTACTTTTACAGGAAAGAATTTTGTCAATTTCATCAACTTGTTAGCATCTTCTATACTGTCATTAAAATCTTTAAACATTATGTACTCAAATCCTATTCTAGGTTTATTTTTATCGTACATATATTTCAATGCATCTATTACGTCACGTAGCTTGTTTGTCTCATTTATCGGCATAATTTTACTTCTTTTATCGTCGTCAGCAGCGTGTAGCGACAAAGCAATATTGACTTTGATATCATCATCTGCAAGTCGTACTATCCCCTTGGTTATACCGGAGGTACTAAGTGTTATTCTCTTGGTAGAGTATCCAAATGCTAATGGATTTGTGATTTTATCAATACTTTTTACCACATTATTGTAATTGAGCAATGGCTCGCCCATACCCATATATACAATATTGGTCAGCTGGTGTCCATAGATCTCTTTGGACATACTATTGACTTTCAAAAATTGTTCAAAAATCTCATAATCGGTTAAGTTTCTTACCTTTTTAAGTTGACCTGTTGCACAAAATGCACAAGCCAAGCTACAACCAACTTGTGAAGATACACATAAGGTATATCTGTTGTCTTTTGGTACAGGTATGAGCACTGACTCAATAATAGAATTGTCTTGAAGTTGCCAGCCTGTTTTTACTGTACCATCTATACTTTGCTGTTGATGTGTTCTTATCAATGTATTAAATGTAAAAGCATTATTTAATTCTTCCCTAAGTTTTTTTGATAAATTTGTCATTTGCTCAAAATTCATTGCTCCCTTCTGCCAAATCCATTGATATATTTGCTTAGCTTTAAATTTAGGTTCGCCAAAAGAACTGACTATATTTTCCAGTTGATCCAAAGAGTAACTTCTTATATCGGTTTTATTCACGTTTTATATTGTTTTAGATATAAACGGCAATATTTTAAATAATGTATAAAATTATTAATTTTTAATCAATAAAAACCTCGGAAACTTAGTGTCTGTCTATAAAGTGCTTGATTTTTGAAAAATAAAGATTTTTGATGAAATTTTTGTCTTTCTGAGGATTAGTGATGCCTTAGCATCAGTAATTTGAATAAAGTAAGTAACTATACAGAAGAGATCACAATAATCTAACTCAATTTCATCACATTTAATTTCATGCCCAGTAGAATCCTTCGTATATTATTAGCTTTTGTAATCATTTTATGCATTTCAACACTATCACCTTTATCAACCGCCTCTTTGAATTTGCTTAAAAACTCAATGTATTGTTCCAGAGCATCACTAATATTTTGTTTGTTATTTTTGAAAATAGGTACCCACGTATCTGCTGAACTTTTTGCAAGCCTGACTGTTGACTCAAAACCCGTACTAGCCAGATTGAATATCTGTTTCTCATCCTTTTCAATTTCAAGAACAGTTTGACCAAGCATAAATGAACTTATGTGTGATAGATGTGACACATAAGCCATATGTTTGTCATGATCCTTAGGATTCATAAACATCGTTGTCATCCCCAAATGGTTGAATATATCTATGGCCGTCTCCAAGGAAGATTCATCGCTGCGATCTTCTTCACAAATAATATTGGATTTTCCTTTAAACAAGTTTTTTAGAGCAGCTTTAGGCCCGGAGTATTCTGTCCCGGCCAAAGGATGCGCTGCAACAAAACGCCCCCTTTTAGGATGAGATTGAATTATAGAGCAAATACTTTCTTTGGTGGACCCTACATCTATAACAGTAGTATTATACGGTATTTTATCCAGAATATGAGGTAGGATCTCCTTAATCCCATCTATAGGAATAGCTAAAATAATAACATCTGACTTTGATAGTGCACTTTCCAAAATTTCGGTTGTGTCCACAAGCTTTAAGTCCAACGCTTGATCCAAATGGCTAGGATTATCATCAACTCCAATGACTAAATGCCCATTGGCTCTAAGATCTAAGGCTATAGAACCTCCAATCAACCCAAGTCCGATTACTGTTATGATCATTGTACAAAAAGTTTAATTATCATCCCTATGCCACTCTGCATAAGATCTAGGGGTTTCTCTAAGAAAAACGGTAATTAATTCAACACCTTTAGGCATATTATTTTTTAGCCTATCAACGATATCTACAAGTATATTCTCACATGTAGGAACATAATTCACGATCATCATTCGGGGGTTTCTGTCCTTAACAGTTACAAATCTGGAATCTTTATGAAGAATTAATTGATGGTCAAATTTGGCTATTATATTATCCTTGACTATCCTTTTGAGGTCTGCAAAATCTATTACCATACTTCCCTCAAGCTTACCTGAATCATAGGCGACATCTCCAAGCACCGTAACATCAAGATGATAGGAATGACCGTGCAGATCACGACATTTGCCGGCATAGCCCTCAAGAGCATGTGCTGCTTCAAAGTCAAATTGTTTTGTAAGTCTTAGTTTTGTCATCTTCAACGAAATTTAATAGAACCAATGTGCAAATATAAACTGTTTAATCGGAATATTGTTCAATTGCATAAAAAATTAAGACTTGTCTGATCCTAGAAGAAGTAGGTACTTTTCAAAACCGATCATTTTCAGGCAAAATTCTTGCCAATACTTATTTTGGCACAATATTTGCGCTACACTTTACTGATACATAACATTTTATAACTTTTTAACATTTAATTATGAAAAGAACAAAATTTTTTAGAAAAACATTTACCCCCCCCAATTAGCTAAGCAGCTTATTTACAATGCATTACCCATTGCGATATTTTTCATATCAATTATTGGTATGAGTGTGTATTTTAGTGGGTGCGAGAAGGATGAAGGAGGGATATCAGGTAAAGAAGATTTACTTTCAATAAGATCCGTGCCTAACGAACAACCTACAGATGAAGAAATTGCATCCGCAAAACAATTGTTTTATTTGAAAATAAACAGCCTATCTACAGGTAATAATAGTGATTCTTTATTACATATTTGGAATGAGATACTTCCTGTGTGGGATGAAGGCAAAGTACTAGTTTTAGGAGGTGTAAGAGTTAGTTTTATACCCACAACCAATGGTATGGATAAATCACATATACAATTAGTTTATTTTGAACCTGATAAAAATGAAAAATATATTAATATTATAGGATTTTGGGAGGATTCTCCGAATCAAAGTTCTACCAGTTTTTCTGGTAAAATCTTCATGCTATCTGAAAACGGAAATATTCACAAAATAACAAAGATAGAGAACAGCAAAGTAGTGGGGTATTTTGTTCCTCAAGTTAGTATTAATGGTATTGAACAAAATGGTGATTCTTTAGAGCTCAGAGATGATGCTGATGATTATATTACTCAATGGGCTTGTGCTATTTTGCAATGTGGAAAAAGGGGTACTGATTGTCATTGTTATCATTATAAAACCCATGGCGTAGAAATCAAAAGGAATAGATATGAATCTTTTGACCACGGAGTCGTTTACCCACCATTTGTAGAAGAAACAGTAACAATAGGGCAATGGATATATATTTTTTGTGATGGAGATGATTGTCATAGTTTATGGGATGATACTGATGGAGTTGATATTATTGATGGTGATGGTTCAGGCTATGAAAATTTAGATAATATAGGTAATCATGATAATAATAACAATAGTGGTAATGGTAGTTCAGGAGGTGGTAATGCTGGCGATCTTGACAATGACCTTACAGATATAATTGCAATTCTTTTGGATGGGATCAATCCAAATTATAAACCTTGTGATAAAGACAAAGATTTTGATGGTTATCAACCATTTGCTGCTCAAACAATGGATTATGATGATTATCTAAATTTACAAGCAGATGCTATAATTTCTATGTGGGGCAATAATGCAGGAATCTCATTGGTTAATGCCATTTTATCATCTAATGGAAACTTAGCCGGTGCAATATATAATCAAGTAAATCCAAACAACAATTTTAAATATGATGAAGACAATCCTATCCATAGTGCTGTTAAAAAAGCAATACAGGCACTTGTCTTAAATATCAACAATTCAAACGGGGATTGTTCTTCAATAATGAGTATGCAAGATTTTATCAATATGTTGAATAATCTTTTGGATAAGGAGAGAAAAGATCTCTGTACGGACAATCTTGAAACCGTTGAAACAAAATACAACCTGCAACTCTCCCAAGCAGAAAAAGACAATATCTTGCAAAATATCAACGTTCCATGTGGGGAAGATGATCAGGACGAGTTTGATAAGGAGGTGTTGGAATATTTGGGATTAGCAGGTCAAGATTGGTTCTATGATGAAGATTTTTGGAACGATCCTGATTTGCATTT
This sequence comes from Saprospiraceae bacterium, assembly GCA_026986005.1. Lineage (GTDB taxonomy): Bacteria > Bacteroidota > Bacteroidia > Chitinophagales > Saprospiraceae > JADJGA01. The sequence goes on along the minus strand of JALSPK010000220.1, from coordinate 1,503 downwards.
TGACCATCAGGAATTACCGTCATGGCAAGATTTTTATGATGCTTTTCCTAAATATGAAGACGGTAGATATATAACCGGATCTAAAAATATTTACAAATTGGTTGGTGGTGACGTTTGGCAATTAAAACTTAATAATCCTGATGATGTCGTAAACACTTGTGCATTAAAAGTATCTATTGCATTGAATGGTGCAGGAATCAATATCCCTTTTATTGAAACACATGATGGCAAATATGGGACAATTGAAGGAAAGGATGGAAAGTATTATTTTTTAAATGCTCGCTCCTTGAAAGATTGGATGGTATTGACATTTGGTACTGACGAAACCTTTTATAAAGCATTTTCAGAAGACGATATCGGTAGTAATCAAACTGTTGGTGAGCTTTTAAATCATGATCACGGAATAATATTTTCAATGTTTGAAGATAGTGGAGCATCAGGACATGCAGATATTTTTGATGGATATGGTTGTCCTTTTGAGTGCTATTTTGGCAAAGACAATCATTTTTGGAAATTAAAATAAAAAATAATTAATTATGAGTAGGTATTTATTAATTATAATCACAGTTTTTAGTTTTACTATCCTCAGTTGTAACAAAACAATTTCAGATAGTATTAATCATAAATCACAACACAAATTACATGGAGATCCTGCTCAAGTAAATAATATTTATAGAAGAATTAATCGCTACAAGTGGTTAGCATTTAAACGTTGTTTAGTAATAGGCTCATATAGGTCACCTTTGATGTATTCCATTCTTGAGAAGGAAGAAGTAAATATTGGTGAATATCCCGGTTCATACGTAATGAACATTATGGATTCAATTGCAAATATAACTCGGGAAAAAATAATTAAGGATTCTATTTATTTAGCAAATACTTGGCTGATGCCTGATGGAGAGTATGGAGAATTGAGTGGAGGAAGAAGAGTTATATCACATTGTTTGGAATTGTACTCAAGTCCTGAACTTGATTCTCTTATCAAGAAGAGATTTAAAAAGAAGTAGCGTATCAATATTTATGAATAACCACCTTGAAGGCTCTACCCCAAGCCTTCAAGGTGTTTTACCCATACAAAAACCAGATATTTGATTATTTCTGAAAAGGGAGAGAATGGTGCAAAATAAAGATGACTTGTTTTGAGGTGTGCAATCTTTGTGCAACTTTGTGTCATAGTGTCTTGGCGGCGATAATGGCTATCGTTTTTGCCACTAAGCCACTAAGCATCTAAGAAACACTAAGAGAGAAAATAAAAAATCACCCTCCCGACCAACTATCAACACTAATTTTGCATCTATGATATATGTGTTGCTATATGATAAAAGTATTATTATAGCTCGGTACTGTTGAGGATCTGATGAAGGATATCGGGGATAATGGGGGAGGAAAAGTTAATAAAACAATATCCTTTTTAGCTTGTAAGTCATTAAATTGCTTATTTGATGATTTATGGAAAAATGGAATTACAAATTTTTGCGAACTGCAAAATAATTTTGAAACAGA
>JALSPK010000219.1 GCA_026986005.1 Saprospiraceae bacterium | reverse complement strand
TTTTAAATTCAAATCCGGAAAACCTGTAACATTACCTGCTGAAATTATGTCTTATTCTCCTGTTGGAATTATATTAGTATATGGTGACAAAAATGGAGCTAGATTGGGGGCATATCACAGATTGGATGTGTCTGTATCCAAGACTTGGATGTCCAAAAAAGGAAAAACAAAAACTTTGACTTTTGCTTTATTCAATAGCTATTATCACAAAAATCCATTTTATTTTGAGTATATATTTTCTGAATCAACCTTTAACCCTAAGACAAAAAGATATGAAAATAAATATATTGATCCAAGATTGGAAGAGATCAGTCTTTTGCCTATTATCCCGTCAATATCGTATTCTGTGAAATTTTGACATATCGAAATTTGAATCCCATTCCTTTTATCTGCCGTATTGACATGCGCTTTTTGTTTAATGCGTCATATTGACGTATCGTATGTAGTGGCATTTAATTTGATATAGATAATGTGAAATTCAAATTTATTAACCTATAAAATGTTTTATTATGACACTTGTAAGATATCAAAATCCATTACCTACGATGTTTGAAAGATTTTTCAATAATGAATTAGTTAATTGGGACAGGAATAATTACTCGGAGACTGAGACAACTTTACCTTCTGTAAATATCAAAGAAAATACAGAGAACTTTGAAGTTGAAGTTGCAGCTCCCGGATTTGACAAGTCCGATTTTGATATAAAGTTGGACAACAATCTATTGACTATTTCTTCTGAAAAAAGGGTAGAAAATGAAGTAAAAGAGGGAGAGAAAATTACTCGACAAGAGTTCAGCTATCAGTCTTTTACCAGATCTTTTACTCTTCCTGAAATAGTTGAAGGAGATAAAATCACAGCTAAATATGAAAATGGGATTTTATTAATTAATATTCCCAAAAAGGAGGAGGCAAAGCCAAAACCTGCAAAGCAAATTAAAGTGAAGTAATTGCATTAAAAACAATTTGCATTTTTATTTTCTAAACAGTGAATAAACATGACGATGATTCTTTTTGCTAAAAGTAAGGATGTACAGATTGTTGAACACTTAAGATAAAAGTATGATCTAATACTGATTGGTTTATGGGTAGTGCAATTGTATTTTATTTGAAGTAAAAAGGATCATCATTTTTTTTAACTTAAAACAAATAAAATTAAATTAACAAAATTAGTATTTTTAGGATTAGCTTTTGTTTTTGTTGCAATTACAAGTTGCGCTCAGGATAAAAAAGTAAAAGAAAAGAAAAATCCTGTATTAGAGAAAGAAGCAATTTTACAAATGAATAAAGATTCATTAGATTCAAAAGTAATTGCTGATATTGAAAAAGAGGTTAAGGATAAAAAGTTGGAATTGACAGAAGAGGCATTGACTGCAATTCAGCCTTTACCAATCTTGAATGCTGAGCAAATGATAATAGAAGCAGCGATAGTTAACAAAGAAAATCAGGAAAATGTGGAGAAGGTTATAAATCTTCTAAAAAATGCTGAGTATCAATTGACTTTAGCTGGGCAGATGGGGTATGGAAAGAAGGATAAAGAGTATAGTTTATTGTCAAAAAGTATTGATTCTCTTAAAAAGTCAGTTAAAAAGAAAGAGAATAGTGAAAGTAAGTTTGAGCTTTTAAAAGAGGAAATAATAAAGTTTAAAGAAAGGCTATTTTCATCAAAAACTAAATCTTAGATAGTTGAATATTGAGTAAAGAATAGTTGAAATGTTTTGTTATTGAAAAACCACCCTATTTTAAGAACACAATGGGGTTAGCTTGTACACTTGATATTTCATGTGTACAAGCTATTATTATTAGTAGCAATTTGCATTATATAAAAAATTGTATTAAATTGGAATTTTATAATCGAAATTATATAGATGTTAATAAATTGCCGGATTCATGAAAAATGGCTTTATTGCTTCATAAAGATAAATTAAAATGGAATATATAGATTACTACAAGGTACTTGGGATAAATAAAAATGCGACGGAGAAAGAAATTAAAAAAGCATTCAGAAAGCTCGCAAGGAAATATCATCCTGATGTTAATCCGGGAAATAAGGAGGCAGAAAAAAAATTCATTCAAATCAATGAAGCAAATGAGGTGTTGAGCAATCCTGAAAACAGAAAAAAATACGATAAATACGGCAAGGACTGGATGCATGCAGAAGAGTTTGAAAAAGCTAAACAACAATATCAGCAATATCAAAGACAATATTCAGCTAATACAGGTCATTCTTATTCTTCGTACGACAATGAAGATTTTTCTGAGTTCTTTAGTTCGATGTTTGGAGGTGGATTTAGGAGCTCTGATCGTACAAGAGCTAAATTCAAAGGGCGTGATTATCATGCAGAATTGCAATTAAATTTAACGGATATACTTAAAACTCAAAAACAGACTATTACTGTCAACAATAAAAAAATAAGGTTGACCATTCCTTCCGGGGTAGAAACCGGACAAGAGATAAAAATCAAAAATCATGGAGAGAAAGTGCCGGAAGGAGGGGTTAATGGTGATTTGTATATCAAATTCAATATTGTAAATAATACAGTATTTAAAAGGGACAAAAGTGATTTGCACTTGGAAGTCGACTTGGATTTGTACAAAGCAATCTTAGGTGGAGACCTGATAGTAAATACCATTGATGGTAAAAAACTGAAATTAAAAGTAAAGCCTGAAACCCAAAATAACACTAAAGTAAAATTAAAGGGAAAGGGGCTTCCTGTTTATAAAAAAGAAGGCCAATACGGTGATTTATACATAAAATATAGTATAAAAATACCTACGAACTTAAGTCCAAAAGAAAAAGAGCTTTTTACAGAATTATCAAAATTAAGATAGAATATGAAAACAATTTCAGTTAATAAATTTTGTGTGAATTATAATATACCCTTGGATTTTATAGATACATTGTGTAAATATGAATTAGTTGAAGTGATAGAAAGAGATACCTCTAAGTATATTTATTTAGATGATATAAGCAGATTGGAAAGACTGATGCGAATGCACTATGATTTGAATGTTAATTTTGAAGGGCTAGATATAATCAATAACTTACTCGAGCAGGTTGACAGCCTTCAAAATGAAATATCCGAACTAAAGAAACGACTTGAATTTTATGAATAATGCTATTTGTAAAAACCTTTATCAAATGATTGTTGTTAATAGATTATCTTGAAAAAAGCATTTTAACTTATGGGCAGAATATTGGGGCTTGACTATGGAATGAAGAGAACGGGTATATCTACGACCGACCCACTCCAAATAATAGTGAACCCACTTGATGTAGTTTTGACAGAAAATTTATTTGCTTTTTTAGAATCTTATTTGAATTCTGAAATTGTAGATAAAATAGTCATCGGAGAGCCTAAGCAAAGTGATGGGAGTCCTGTTTATTTTGAAAAAAACATTGAAAAATTGATTTCAAAATTAAATAAGTCCTTTCCTTCTGTCAAGATAGCTAGGCAAGATGAAAGTTACACTTCAAGTGAAGCGAAGGATTTAATGGTTAAAATGGGATTGAATAAAAAAAAGAGACAAGATAAATCGATGTTAGATAGAATTAGCTCGGTTTTGATTTTACAAAGATATCTAAATCATATTTAACATGCAATTACCTGTATATGCATACGGACAGCCGGTTCTGAAAAAAGTAGCAAAAGATATAACTCAAGAAGATTTAAAGGAATTGGGTAATCTGGTTGAAGATATGTACGAAACCATGTACAAAACTAATGGAGTAGGTCTTGCCGCTCCTCAAATAGGAAAATCAATTAGACTATTTGTCATTGACACTATCCAAATTGAAAAAGATATGGAAATAAAAAAAGGCATAAAAAAAACCTTTATCAATGCTCAAGTTTTGGAAAAAAGTGGTGAAATTTTCAGCTATGAAGAAGGTTGTCTGTCTTTTCCTGAAATCAATGGTAACGTGGAAAGAGAGTCAATAGTCAAAATAAAATATGTTGATGAAGATTTTGTTGAACACATTGAGGTTTATGAAGGGTTCAATGCAAGAGTAATTTTACATGAATACGATCATTTGGACGGTAAATTGTTTGTGGAGAAATTCAAACCGCTAAAACTACGAATGCTAAAAAAGAGACTTGAAAATATCCGTACGGGAAATATCAATCCTAGTTATCCAATGAGATTTTATAGAGGAAGATAATATTTATTTTACTGATTCATACATTTTAAGTACTTGGTCTTTTGTGAAAAGTCCAAATAATCCGGTTTGAAATGAAAATTGGTTGTCTCCCTGAATTTTTATGTACCTAAAATCATAATTGAATGTAGTATCATTGATTTTTTTTTCAAAAACAAAACCGTTTTTCTCATCTAAAATCACATTGTGAAAAAATGGATTTTCCTTAACCTCTTTGAGCCTTTCTGCTTTTATCTTTCCGATGTCATTTGTCGTTGCAGATGTACTGATTATTTGAATAAAATAATCTTTTCCTCCTTTAAGTGTGATGTCTTTATAAATACTCATATCTTTCACTTTCACTACTGTCCCCTCAGGGGCTTTTACTTTTAAAGGCACTCCGTAACTCATCAAATCCAATGCTTTGTTTTCTTTATCCCCGGATGAACATGATGAAAATAAAGCAAAAAAGATAAATACAAGGGCAATATTCCAAAAGACTCTTTTCATTTTATGTTTTTTTTAATCAAGCTAGACCGACTTTATGGTATTATTTAAAATACGGTTGCAAAGGTACTAGAAAATATCTTGATTTATCAGAAAAATTAAATGTTTATAAAAAAAATCGTCGATTGATATTTTATTTCAGTATAATATTTATATTTGCTCACTATTATGATAAAGTATTAATTAATTATTTTAATATTTTCAGAATATGTATAATAAAAACACTGTCCTATATTTTCCTTTCATCTTTATTTTGCTGATTTCAACACATGGTTTTTCCCAAAAAAAAGGGGTGATTTCAGGAGGATTGGAAAGTAATTTTAATTTTTTCTTGAGTGATACGCTGATTGGGGCAACTAATATACCTCAATACGACAACTTGCTCTATGGAGCAGAAAGTTGGCTCAACCTGAGATACACCTATGCCACCTGGGAAATGGGAGTGAGATTTGATATGTTCAATAACTCAAATCTAAGAAACCCTACTAAAACTTATACCGAAGAAGGAATTGGGAATTGGTATATTAAAAAGAAAATAAAAAATCTTGAGATAACAGCAGGTCATTTTTATGACCAAATAGCCAGTGGTACTATATTTAGGGCTTATGAACAAAGAGCTTTATTTATCGATAATGCGATCTATGGGCTAAGGCTTAAATATGATATTTCAAAAAACTGGAATATAAAAGCATTCACAGGAAGGCAAAAAATTGATTTCGAAACCTATCCAGCAGTTTTAAGAGGGGCAAATATTGAAGGATTTATCAGATTGGGAAAAGATGAAAAAATTATTTCAATCGCTCCCGGCTTTGGTTTTGTAAACAGGACTCATGATAAAAAGACAATAACAAAGCTTGTAAATACCATAAAAAACTACATACCTGATGAGCAAGTTTCACCTACTTATAACACATGGCTAGCAACGGCATATACTACAGTTAACTACGGAATGTTTACATTATATTTTGAAGGTTCGTACAAGTCTCCGGAGATTTTCTTTGATCCGGTTGCTATCAAAACTGAATTTAACGGCTCTAAAGTTGCAGGAAAGTATAAAAAAGATGCCGGGACTGTATTTTATACAAGTATGGGATTTGTGAAAAGTAAATTGGGAATAACTGCCGAATACAAAAGGACAGAGAATTTTGATTTTAGGACAGATCCTACTCTTGTATTAAATTATGGACTAGTCAATTTTATTCCGCCTATGAATAGATTGAATACCTACACTTTAACCGCAAGGTATAGTCCTGCTACTCAATTGTTGAGTGAACAAGCGTATCAATTTGATGTTAGATATGCATTTAATAGAAAATTGAGCCTAAATGTCAATTATTCTAATATTACAAACCTTGAAAATGAATTGCTGTACAATGAGATATTTACCGAACTGGTATATCGCAATGGTAGAAAATTTAAATTAGTGACTGGGCTACAACACCAGATCTACAACCAACCGGTATACGAAAAAGAAGGTTCCGAATCAGTAGTTGCTTATACTCCTTACATCGATATACTTTACAAATTAAGCAGATATCAATCAATTAATTTTGAAGCGCAATATATGAGTACAAAGCAAGATTATGGAAGTTGGATAAATCTATTTGCAGAGTATTCAATAGCTCCTCATTGGGGATTTGAAGCCTCTGCTATGTACAATATATATCCGGGAGAAAGATCTCCCAAGGATAAAGATGACAAACCACAAAGTATTTTGTACCCATCATTGGGAATTACATATACCAATGGTTCAAATAGATTTGGGCTGAGATATGTCAAACAAGTGGAAGGAGTAGTTTGCTCGGGTGGAGTTTGCCGTTTAGAACCTGCTTTTAGTGGTATGAAATTTAGTGTGTCTTCAAGATTTTAAATAATTCTAAAGATTAAAAAAATGTATAGAAAAAATATATTATTCTTCCTGCTTTTAGTTTTAATTTCTGCCTCTTGTACAGAAAAAGAAATAGTAATCCCTGAATACAAGCCACCTACAACGAAAAAAGCCATATTGGTAGAAGAGTTTACCGGGGTAAGATGTACAAACTGTCCTAATGGAGCAGAAATATTAAAGAATATGGAAGAGAAATATGGGGATTTAATTGTTCCCATCTCTATTCATAGCAGTGATACATGGGCAACACCAACAAAATCAAGTAAATACGACTTTAGGACAGATGATGGAAACAAATTGATGGATTTGCTGTCTCCTTTATTGTATCCTTCTGCTTCATTTAATAGAGTGTTTTTTGAAAATCAGGATGAAATTCCGGTTTCTCCCCCTTCTCTTTGGCAATCAAGTATTGAAGAGGAATTAGCTAAAGAAAATGTTACTTTTATCGATATGATTTCTGATTACAATCCGGACACAAGAGAAATAAATATTAAAATTACTATTTCCCCGCTAACAGATATTGAAGGTGATTTCAAACTAAGTGTGGCTTTGACTGAGGATAAAATTATTGATGCACAGACATTTGAGCACAATATTATTAAAAAAGATTATGAATTTAACAATGTACTTAAAGATATGATAACGCCATATGATGGTACATTATTAGGGTCAAATTTAGCAAAAGGAGCTAAAATAGTGAAGTCTTTTAAGTATACTTTACCCACGTCTAAAAATCTATGGGTTGCTGAAAATATTAATTTGGTTGCATTTATTACAGGAAGCAAAGACAATGCTCTTTTACCCGTTCTTAATGCGGTAAAAAAACATTTAATAGAATAAAAAATAAATAAAAAACGACTATCATGTTTGAAAAAAGAGTATATATCAATAGGAGGCAAAAGCTTCATCAAAAAATGGACTCTGGTATTGGATTGTTTTTGGGCAATACATACGTGCCGTACAATTATCCTGCAAATCCATTCAAATTTAGACAAGATAGTAGTTTTAGCTATTTCTTTGGCATAAATTTATCAGGTTATGCCGGCATAATGGATTTTGAGGAGGGTAAAGATGTTATTTTTGGCAATGACATAGAAATTGAAGATATAATCTGGATGGGACCCCAGCCTTCTGTGAGAGAATTGGCGTCAAATGTAGGTATCCATAATACTAAGCCTTTTGACCAACTCGCGGACTATATCAAAACAGCTATAAATAAAGGTATAAAAATTCATTTCCTACCACCTTATAGGGCAAAAACCAAATTGCAATTACAAGGTCTAATCGGGGATTATATTCCAAGTGAAAAACTCATTAAATCGGTGATTGACCTTAGGCTAATAAAGGAAAAAGTTGAAATAGACCATTTAGATCAGATAATGAGCATTGGGTATGAAATGCATGTTACCGCTATGCTTATGGCAAAAGAGGGGGTTTACGAACGAGAAATAGTGGGAGCGATGGAAGGTATTGCTGCATCGTATGACGGTGGTGTTTCATTTCCAATAATCTTGTCCAAACACGGAGAAATTTTACACAATGAGAATCATGAAAATCTTCTAAAAAATGGAGATCTGCTTTTGGTGGACGCCGGATTTGATTCTCCTTTGGGATATGCTACCGATCATACCAGGACTTTTCCGGTTAGCGGTAAATATTCCGAAATGCAAAGAAATATATACGAAATAGTGTTAGCGGCAAACGATGCAATTCACAAAGCATCAAAACCGGGAATCCAATACAAAGAAATGCATTTTTTGGCTTGTAAAATAATAGCTGATGGTCTGATAAATCTCGGCATTATGAAAGGAAATGTTGAAGAAGCAGTTGCCATGGGTGCTCATGCCCTATTTATGCCACACGGTCTTGGCCATGCTATGGGAATGGATGTGCACGACATGGAAGGCTTGGGAGAAACTCTTGTAGGCTATGGAGATGAGCTGGAAAGAAGTTCGCAATTTGGAACAGCCTACTTAAGATTTGCCCGAACTCTTGAGGAGGGACATGTGGTAACAAATGAACCGGGAATTTATTTTATTCCCGCCTTAATTGATAAATGGAAGTCAGAAAAAATAAATAATGATTTTATCAATTTTACCGAACTGGAAAAATATATTGAATTTGGAGGTGTCAGACTTGAAGATGATTTACTCATAACAGAAGAGGGCTCAAGAAATTTAGGTGAAAATCGAATACCTATTTACATAGATGAATTAGAAAAAATAGTAGGTGGTAAATAAAAAAATTCTTATCACAGGAGGAACCGGCTTCGTTGGTTCTTATATCATTAGATATCTTGTCCAACAGGGTTATGATAATGTTTACTGCTTGAAAAGGAATACAAGTAAAACTGAATTGATTGCATCTGTCATTGACAGAATATATTGTGTAGAAGGTGATGTGCTTGATATACCGTCTTTGGAAAATGCAATTGAACAAGTCGATATTGTAATTCATTGCGCTGCAATGGTATCCTTTAAGGCAAATGATAGAGCAAATATGATGAAAGTCAATATTGAGGGTACAGCTAATATAGTGAATGTTTGCAATTCCAAAAATATTGAAAAACTTGTTCATATAAGCTCAATTGCCGCTATCGGTAGAAGTCAAAGCGGGAAAATGATGTCTGAAAAAACAGATTGGACTGATAGTAGCCATAATTCAGACTATTCTATATCAAAATACTTGTCGGAAATGGAAGTTTGGAGAGGATATGCGGAAGGATTGCATGTCGCCATAATAAACCCATCCCTTATAATGGGCGCAGGATTTTGGGATATAGGTACCGGCGAATTATTTAAAAAAGTATATAGTGGTCTGCCTGTATATCCAACCGGTACAAATGGGTTTGTCGATGTAAGGGATGTAGCAAAAATGGCAATTTTATTAATGAAAAGAAATATATCCGGCGAACGATTTATATGCTCTTCAGAAAATATAAAACATCTTGATTCTCTTACCATGATTGCAAAATCATTGGGAAAAAAACCTCCATCAATAAAGCTTTCGCATGTTTTGGTCTCAATAGCATCCATCGGGCTAAATCTATTAAACCTATTACCCGGATATTCTTCAAATCTTACTTCCCAATCGGTAAAAAACGCATCTTTTGATTCCTTATATGACAATTCTAAATCAATTCAGGAGCTTAGTTACCGGTATATTCCGATCAATAAAACAATTAATGAAACCGGTGAACTATTCATAAAAACATATTCAAATGGAATCAAATATGCTATTTTACCCATTTAACCTTTTCTATTAACTTCAAAAAATCTTTTCTATATCCATACGGATCATAACTCATGGCATTATTGACCCATATTGGGATAAGACTTATACTTGTATTTCCTTTGTATTCCGAATCAAACAGTATCATCCCAAATGAAGCTACTGCAGCAGAAAATATCATATTTTCGGATGAGTTTTCAAATTTTGTCGTATTGTTAATCACGTCCAAGTGTAGTTTCTTACTTATATCTTCATTGAACTCCTTGTATCTGAAATCTATACTAAACGCATCCAATGCCCTCTGGTCTAGAATATTGTTTGGAATAATCTCATATAGCGCAGTAATAGTCTGCCCTGCACCTATTTCACCTGCGTCAACAGTATCATTTTCAAAATCTTCTTTTTCAAGCAACCTGTTTACATAGCCGATCAATCGATATTTTTCTACAATTTCAGAATTGAAAGTAATTTGAACTTTGACGTCTTTTGCAACTGTTAAAAATTTGTTGTAGTCATTAATAAATACCTTTTCCATCTCCTCAACTCTATCAATATATTCATAATTCCCATTTCCTTTATTTGCCAACTGTTCCAACATAGCTTCATTTAGATATTTTCCTACTCCAATAGTCGTGAGATATGATCCTGATTTTCGCTTTTCTTCTATCAGCTTTATCAATTCATCCTGAGAAGAAATACCTACATTGAAGTCTCCATCAGTACCCAAAATTACTCTATTATTCCCATCTTGAATATAGTTGTCTTCTACGATTTTATATGCGGTATTTATTCCTTCAGCTCCGGCAGTACTTCCACCTGCACCAAGTTTATTTATTTGGCTCTTTATATATGATTTTTTGAATCCCGGAGTTGAAGGTAATAGTACACCCGATTTACCTGCATAAGTAACAATGGCAAGTCTGTCTTTGTCTCTCATTTGATCAACAAATTTCGCAAAACCTTGCTTTATAAAATTCAATTTGTTTTTGCTTTTCATCGAACCGGATACATCAATAAGAAGCACAAAATTGGCCAATGGATAATCTTCTTTTTCCAAATCTCTGCCCTTAATGCCAATCCTGATTAGCTTGTGTTGTTTGTTCCATGGGCATTCGCTCACTTCTCCATTCAAAGATATGCTGTTTTGACCATTATCTCTGTAGTCCATCGGAAAATAATTTAAAAATTCCTCAACACGTATAGCATACTTATAAGGTGTTTCCCCTGAATTAATAATTCCTCGCACATGTGCATACGAACCACCATCTGCATCAACAGAAAATGTGGAAATAGGTGCATCTTTTACATGTATAAACGGATTTTCAACAAATTCATTTAATTTACCCTGATTATTCTCAGGATTATAATTACCGGATTTTCCAAAATTTTCTATCCCAATACCATCATTATTATATGACGTCCCTCCAATATTATCAGAACATGAATAAATCCCAATAATTAACATTGATCCTAAAAATACATATAAATACTTTTTCATAATAATTTTTTTTAATTTTTATATTTCAACTCTCCCAATTCACATGAGATAGTTAGTTTAGCTCCTTTTAATGAAATCCTTTCCGCAGATTTTAAAATTGTATAGTACAAATTTTCAAAACCTGATACTTCCTGACCACAATAAATATAGGTACTTGCAATTCCTTCGAGTTTAATTACATTATCTTTTATAGAAAAGTAATTAATCCAATAGTGATTGCATCCTCCACTTCCGGTTATTGTAGAATCAGTAAACTCAATATATACCTCTTTAATAGGTTCTTTGTCTTCCGAATAAGTTTTTATCTCAGTTAAAACCCATTTTATGTCATTGAGATTTTCATTATTTATTTCCTTCTCACAAGAGAAAAACAAGAGAGTGATAAATATACTTAAAATGGGGATTAAATAATTTTTCATTTTTATTTCGTGTTTATATATTAAATTTTATCATAATTTTTGAAAAAACGGTTAAAAATTTCGCCATTACAGAGTTTTATATTCATTGTTTTTTTTCAAATTAATACATTCACTTACTGACAGAAAGCAGTTGTCCACATAAATAAATAGTATTCAATTGGAAAAAGTGATATGCTTTCATTTACTTGATATTATTATAGACGTAAATATTAAACGTTTCGTTGGCAAATCATAAAAAAATATGCAAATTGTTTGCAAAACTGAAAAATACGTTATATATTTGCAATATCAGTTAAATAAAAATATAAAAAATCATGAAAAGATTGACAAGAGCAGAAGAAGAAATAATGCAAATGATATGGAATAGCGGTCCCATTTTGGTTAGCGCCCTGATTGCACAGATGCAGAATCCCAAACCACCTCATTCTACGGTATCTTCTATAGTACGAATATTGGAAAAAAAGGGATTTATTTCACACAAGGCTTATGGTAGAACCTACGAGTATTATCCTTTAATCAAAAAAGAAGAGTATTCAAAAAGTTCATTAAGAGATGTCTTGTCCAAATATTTTAATGGTTCACCAAAAGCATTGGTATCTTTTTTAGTGAAAGAAGAAGAGGTTGATGTCAATGAATTAAAAGAACTTTTGGATAAACTTGAAAACAAAAAATGAAATCATGATTAGATATATAATTCTTTCGAGTCTCATTTGGGGTGTTTCCGTTTTGTTGTACACATTTGTTTTCAGAAATGAAAAATATTTTAATCACAACAGAATATTTCTTTTAGTTACAATTCTACTAGGATTAGTAATTCCTTTAATTCCAAATCTTAATTTATTTCAAAATGATATTCTTTCCTCTATGGGATCAAATTTAAATGTGAATCTACCTGAATTGACTATTACTGGCGCTACTCAACAACAATTAAATTCAGATGGATCATATATTTACTTAGGCATAGTTATTCTATATTCGGTAGGAGTAATTATCACTTCTATCACACTTATAAGAGCATTATTTGTATTGAGAAATTATCGTAATAGTGGAAAAACTATTCTCAGAAATGGGTACAAGCTTGTAATAATAGAAGAGACAATTGTTGCTTTCTCCTTTTTGAGCACTATTTATATAAATAAAGATATTTACAATAGTCCAAATAAAACCAGTATTCTTTCGCATGAAGTGGTTCATGTAGCCCAAGGTCACAGTTATGATATTCTATTGTTAGAAATAATAAAAGTGGTATTTTGGTTTAATCCAATCGTGTATGTATTCAGATTATTGATCAATGAAACACATGAATATATTGCAGACAACAATGTAATACAAAAAATATCAAAAAAAACTTATGGCGAATTATTGATTAATCAATTGCAATCCGGAGTGCAATACAATATCGCCAATTATTTTATTAATTCACTTATAAAAAATCGTATTAAAATGATGTATAAAACAAAATCAAAAAGAAAATGGAAATATTTAATAGCATTTCCGGTAATAGTATCACTAATACTGCTTGTGAATGCATGTGAAAGTTCTATTGATACAGGTCAATCAAATAGCATTACACAGCAGAATAAGGGATTGGGAAATGATAAAGCTCAGATTTACCAAATTGCGGAAGAAATGCCGAGATTTCCAGGATGTGAAAATGACAATTCACTTAGCGAGGATGGTAAATCACTATGTTCAAACAAAAAATTGTATCAGTATATCTATAGAAAACTAAAATATCCAAAGCAGGCGATGACCCAGGGTATAGAGGGAAAAGTAGTTGTTAAATTTGTTGTTGACAAATCAGGCAAGGTAAAAAATATCGTCAAACTTCACGATATCGGAGGAGGTTGTGGTGATGCTGTTGTAAAGGTTTTTGAACAAATGAAAGACATTAAATGGATTCCAGGTAAGCAAGGAGGCAAGGATGTAAGTGTTTTTTATACCTTGCCGGTGGTATTCAAATTAGATAGCAATTGATAAAATACAATATTTCCTGTTTTTATTGGATATAGTGTCTGTCTATAAAGTCAATCTGAGCTATAATATTCGAGTTAGAGGCTTGCTAAGTGCTTGAAGTCAAGGAGATGGCTTATATCAATGACAGTTTCATAAACGAGTATAACGAAATAATCGGATATTATGGACGGACACTATATTAATGGAGAGAGGAGAAGGATAAATGAAAAATGTTAAAATATTTTACTAAGTACAAGTTGTTTATTACCTTTGACTTGGTTTATTTAGTGTATTTCTATAAAGTGCTTGATTTTTGAAAAATAAAGATTTTTGATGAGATTTTTATCTTTCTGAGAATTAGTGATGCCTTAGCATCAGTAATTTGAATAAAGTAAAAATATCGCAAAAAGAATATTTTTAAAACTTTAATGACTTTATAGACAGACACTATTTAGTGTATTTCTATAAAGTCAATAGACATACACTATTTAATTATTTCAAGGTATAAATGAGTGAAAAATGAAAAAAAGCATAGTAAGTTTTAGCATTATACTTATCATTATTTTCTTTATTACAAATTTGTTGTCACAAGGTAAAAATACTGATAAAATTGAAATAGAACTAGCGAAGTATAAAATATATAAAAACAATAGATATGTTTCATCTGACATATCTCCGTATATTATTGTAAATGGGAAATATATTGAGGATGAAGAATATGACAAAAAGTATTTAAAAAGTATTTTGGGTGATTGCCCCAAAGCTTTTGATTATTCAAAAAGGTATTTGTCACTGCAAAGGAAATCTAAATTTATTAAATTTTTCGGTAACCTGTCGTCAATTTCGCTTGGAATTGGTGGAATAGCCTATATATTATCTAGAAAATCACAAAGCTCAAAAAATGAATTATTAATAGCCGGCTCAGCTTTACTTATAGGTGTTCCTGTAGTTAGATATGTTTTTAGATCAGCAGAAAAAAAAGTTCGCCACAAAGCCTATAATAAACTCAAAATGGGAATCGATTTTTATGATGCAAATTGTTATGCTCCATTGAATCCCTTGGATGACGATTATAAGCGTAAATATGAACTAATGATGGACGATTTGCACAATGCGTCTTTTGTAGAGTTGAAACTAAACTTATTGGGATTAAAAATGGGTAAAACTTCCGAACAATTTTATTCCGGATTAGCATTAGATTACTTTAAAAACGGGTTTTCATTTTCTTCAGAAATAGATATGGCATTAGTTGATGGGGGAAAAAAGACTTGGGAAGACGAATATAGTGTTGGTTTTGGCATATCTCCAGCAAATAAAGTTAAGTCAATATACGGTAAAGTTGGGGTTATTATACCATTATTGAAATTTTTAAGAGACTATAAAATAATACAGCCTCTTGGAAAAAGTAGAAACATTGGTTTCAATATTAAATTTCCTAAAGGAGGAAAAAAACTTATCACTTGGGGTCCGATATTAGAATTTGAATACGAAAATTCAATAAAAAAAATTAATTCTTGGTATGATCAAGATTCAAAAACAATTATTGAGACAAATGAAATCAAGGGATTAGGAAGTGGAGTGCTAATCCCAGAGACCGCTTTCGCACAGTCTATCACTAATGTATCGGCAGGTTTAAGTAGAACATTGTTTATCAGTTATAAGGTATCCACAAATGATTCACGGTTTTCTTCAAATATTGTATCTTCCACATTGGTATCAACTTATGTGCTTGCTAAAATGAATGTTTCTCATGAAATTGATGATTTAGTCTTCAGTCCTTATTCAGGAAATATAAAAATTCCTGTCACATTTAAAAACACAAATTATACAAAATATGGTTTTGCCGCCGGCATAAAAGGGTCGGTCATAAAGAAGTATTTTGGATATGGTTTAGGCATAGAAGGTGGACTAAATCCTCATATCGAAAATGATTTTTACAAAGATTATTACGTGAAGTTTAACGTATCAGTAGTTTTTGGAAAAGTATTCAAATAGAAATCAATAAACTTACCAAGACTAATCGACTTGGCTAGTTGAGGGGTATAAAATCACCGACTTGCTAAGTTTGCGCCCAAGCAAATGCGGGTAAGCAAAACTTAGTAAGTCTATAGCCTTGTGAAAAATATAGGAAGGAGTTGTTTTATAGATGTCGGTTTTTAAAAGGCGTCGTAAATTTATTTACGACAAAGTCATGGTTTACAAATGCTGGTTTTGAAGTCACGCTATCGCGTGCTTTCAAGTCCTACTTTACGTCTTCATTTGAGACCTTGCAGGAGCTTCTTGCAATGAATCAGTTATTATTTTCTCTTATTTCTGTATTGTAAGCGCTGCTGCATGAAATGAATTACCGATATTGAGTAATTCTTCCTCCGAGGAATAACTATTTTGAGTAAGATTTAAAATAATAATTTCTTATATATTATAATAAAACCTATCTTCATTTTGCCTGTTTTGAAGGCAAATTGAATAAATTCTTACTTCAATCTCGTATCCCCCAATATTTGTAATATGGCTCCGTTGGTATTTTTTATACTACTGCCTGTACCTTTCTGCGAATCGTGAAAAATGATATTTTCAAGTTTTAGATTGCCTTCGTTTTCAATACACCTGCCATCTGTGTCTGTTCCGCAAATGATATTCATCCCCTTTAGATAAATCTGACTTCCGGAAGTTACCTGAAATACTTTTAATGAATTGATGCCATCAATACTGATATTGGAATTATTCTCTATGAAAAATAAGTTTTTGTCCAAAGTAATAGGTGTCAATAATTGAATAGTATCACGCCATATCACATAATCAAATTTAATAGTATCCCCGCTTGAAGCACAGGAAACAGCCTCTCTCAAACTTCCGTAGCCATCATCTTTTGTATTGACAACTTCAAGGCATTTGTCTATTTCAAAATTAGTTAAGATAAATACCTCTGATGCATTTAGATTATAACTATCGTTTGTCGTATTTACAGTAAAAGGACTTCCATCTGTATCTATCGCTCCGTTGTATTTGTACCACGTACCCGTTACAGCATAACTGGGAACAACAGCATGGCTTGCATTTGGGTCGAGATTACCTATCACTATCACATAATGTCCATTGCCATCATCAAATGACATGCGCCTTGGGTTTGTGATATTGCCTGCTCCTAAGCCAATATTGCCATAATCGGGTGTTGTATTGTAAATACTATAGTTATTTCTTACTTTAAATATTTTTTGTAGTAGAGTGTATAATTCTCTTCTTTTATTGTCGTCAAAATATTCCCATTTTGTCGGCTTTTTCCCTGTTCTGCCATTATATTCAATGCTGATATCATACCCTAATTCTTCAAATTCCCAAAGCATTCTCGGGCCGGGAAAAAACATATTGAATGCTAATCCCAATTTCATCCTGTTTATGATATTTTCGACAGTTTTTGCTCCATTAAAATACTGAGAAAGTTCGTATCCCAACCGCTCTTCATCGTGACTTTCGGGGTAGCTTATCCAATTAGCATACAAAAAATCTATTTCTGGAGAATTGTAAATCCCACTACTGTAGATATTGGGATTATCAGCATTGTAGCCCAAAACAAAATCTTTCATTCTATTGTGATGTTCAACTCCACTCCAATGGAGAATCCCGTAATCTCCAAGCGCTTTATTTTCGCTTGATTCGGCAAGATGTTCAAATATAACTATAGATCCGGGTTTGTTAACCCACATTTTATCCACCATTCGTTTTAGCAAATCAATCCGGTCTTGATTGTAATTGCTTGCCCAAGGATCATTGGGGTCTGGTTCGGATTGTCCAAAACCCTTTGTGAAGTCAAATCGGAATCCATCAAAATTGAACTCTGTAATCCAATAGTTCAAAATACTATCTACCATATTTTGAGTGTGGATACTTTCGTGATTCCAATCGACACCCCACCATCCGGCAGGGTCATATATCATCTTATGATTGGGATTAAACCAAGGATTGTCATTAGCCGGTTTATTATCCACATTATTCCAATACATTTTTGCCATTACATTTGAATAAAAAGCGTGGTTCAATACCAAATCATTAAATACTTGTATTTTTCTTTTATGGCATTCATCTACAAATTTTTTTAAATCTTCCCTTGTACCATAAGCTTTATCCGTGGCAAAGTAAAAATTGGGATTATATCCCCAACTTGAATTTCCTTCAAATTCTGATATAGGCATCACGTGAATAGCATTTATTCCGAGGCCTTTTATGTAATCAAGTTTGTCAATTGCTGCCAAATAAGAGCCTTCATCGGTGAAATCCCTAAAATGAAGCTCATAAATATTGAGTTTGTTTGATGATGATTTATTAAAATCAGGCGCTGTCCACGTGTAGGGCGACTGATTAGTTTGAAGGACAGAAGCTATGCCAATAGCTTCTTCAGGATATGCCAACAGGTTTGGATAAATTGAATTAGGAATAAATTTGTCATCAGGATCAGAGACCTTATTGCAATAGGGGTCTGCAACCTGTACACCACTATTCATCAAATATTGAAATACATATTCCTGTCCCGGAGTTAATCCGCTTAACTCAATCCACCAATAATCACCGTGATCATCATCATTGTCTGCATCATTTGTTCCATCCCATCCATCCCTGTCTTTGTGCATAAGATAGCTGTTGCTAACCGTCCAGTTATTAAAATCTCCAACCACATAAACGGCTTCTTTAGCAATAGTTGTATTCGTGCCGGAAATAGTACCTGTTCCTTTCTTATAAACCGTATAAACTGGTGCATGCAATACCAATGTAGCTTTAGTTGGGTCATTACTATGATAATTAATGCCGAGCTTTGTCCAAGTGGGTCTTGGAGTATCAGTAATAGTATTGTGTGCTATTACTTCAAATGTTTTGTACTTGATAGTGCCGTTAAAATCGCATTCAATTTTATATTTTTTAAGGTCGGTATTGGTGTGAGTTAGTGAATAAGTAAAATTACTGTTTCCCGATTGAGTAACAATAGTACTTAACACTTGATTGGTGCCCGGGTCAATTTCATACAAAGTCCATGTATCAGGAGCATTATTTGCTGTGGCAGATACATCAAATGCTATATTTATTTTTGCTAAAAACGGATTATATTCAGGAGCATTGATTGTGAAATAATCTTCCGGGTCAATATCATTGTGAAAGTTATTACCAAAATTGTCCTCTTTTGTATCTCCGTCTGCACTTCTGAATAAAAAATTCAAACCAAAAACATCATCTTCCGGATCAATATTGTAATAACTATTGATATTGTTAATCACAAATTGCCAATCATTATTTCCCAATGATGTCATCTGACCAACACCATCATCTTGCCCCCAATTGCCAATTGAATAATCAAAATTATGTGTTGAAGACTCCGTAACTGAAACTCCCGAATGAAAATACACCTTGCTTTCATTTTCCAAAATAGTACCTTTAGCGTGGAAAGTAATAGTGATTTGCTCATGAGCTGTCGGATAATTTGGGCTTACTTCAACCACGGGTAAGCCAAAGGAAATATTTGTAATATAATTGTCAAGTATGGTATGATTGGCACTTTGATCCCAACTTGTAGAATTTTCATCATCTGGTACTGCATCAAATGTTCCGTGTTCATTATTGTCACCTGTAATATAAAATTGAATATCACCTTCAGATGGATTATCCCATTTGGATTTGAGTATTCTGCATTCTATCCATCCGGTTTGATTATCTCCTGTGATATTTTCCCTGAATTCAGTCGAGTCTATCGAAGTTCCAATACCATCCCACGTAGTACCAGTCCAATTGTGATATTCTGCATAGGTTTCAAAAGTGCCTCGCAATATAAAGTCAGGGGCATTTGTGTGATTATAATCTATACTTCTCGACCAGGACTCACTATTACTTCCTCCTGATTTGGTATTGATGACAAAAGCCCAATTCATCCATTTGGATGCTGTCACTTCAGCTCCGAAATAAAGATAATATCCATTCTCTACAAAATACATTTTTTTTGCATTGGCATTTGCCCAACCTGCTGAACCATCTGCTGTGGCAATCGGTGTACCCCAAATGGATTCTCCATCAAAAACTCCATCTATTACCGGTTGTGAAAACCCTAGTGAGTAGATAAAAAGAAAAAGAAATAATAAATATGATTCTTGATTTTTCAAGCTGTTTAAGTTTGTTTTACTTTACAAATTTATAATTTTTTGGTGATTCACCTTCTTTTTTTACGCTTAAAATATACATTCCATTTTTCAATTCTAAGTTTTCGATATTAAAAATTGCGTTTTTATCATATTTAATAAATGAATACTCGTTTACAAATTTACCGTTAATATCATAAATACAAAAATCAATCTGTCCGGTGAAAGAATCATAAGTATAGAAAGATAATTTGTTTTTTATTGGGTTTGGGAATATGAAATCTATATCTTTATGAAGTTTGTCGAGGCTGATATTCAATCTTAAAGAATTGTTTAACTCATTTTGCTCTTCTATTTCTTCATTTGCATCAATTATGACTAGAAAATACTTGGCATTTAGTATATTTTGATCAAAAGGGATAGTTATTTTAAATGAATTTCTGTTTTTTTTGTTCGGCAATATTTTATTGGTATATATTGTTTTACCAAATGAATTATATAAAGAAGATAAGCCGATTTTAATCGTGAAAGTATCATTAAAATCATTAAAATTATATTTTAAAATATCAAATTCAATATCAAAATCTTTAAAAGATTCTATTGAAATAACCTTACTGCCTGGAGCTTTGATTGATAAATCAGGCAGATCGCAATTGCTATTGATATAGTCATTTTCTTGTTTTGCAATAAGACTTATATATGCCATTTGTTCATTGCTGAAATGAATTCGGCAATTTTTAGGAGCATAGCTCATAAAGTTATTTACATCAGGTTTATACTTATTTCCTGATGCATCATGCTCATTACCGGTGTACCTACAATTGGATGTATTGCTGCTTGAAAGCTTTGGGTCTGCCGGAGTATCACAAAAGCCATCACCTAATTTATCGCAATTTATTCTAGCCACTTGTTCTATTCCATGGTAAGTCTCATGAGTATGTAGAAGCCCAAAAAAATGTCCCATTTCATGAATAAGAGTAGAATTGTTATTTAGGCATCCGTCAGAAATAAAAACTGCTTTTGTATTGATATCTCCACCGGGTAACAATGCAAAACCACATATTCTTTTCTTATTTGAAACGATTTCAGGAAACAAATAAATGTTTAAAACGCCGTTAATATTGTATTTGCTCGTGATTTTGGTTCTATCTTTTTTTTCAAGTGTCAAAAGAGAGGAATTATCGATATAGTTTATATTTCCACATATTTGAAATTCTATATTTATCGGGGCATAAGCAGAATTTAATCTTGAAAATGCATTTTCAATTTCATACTTTTTAGGGCCATTTTCCCCTTGGTTATCACGAATTACATTTAATGATACTATATAAACCCTAGGTGATGATCTGAATGTATTTTGTAATATATCAATCTCGTCTTGTATTTTATTATTGTCGAAAAAAGTATAACTTTTAGGTGGTTCTGTTCCACACTCATATTGTGCATAAGCGTAGTTAAAGAAGAAGAACATAATTAAAATATAAAATATATATTTCATAGACTGAGTTTTATTAGTCTGGTTTTAAATGTACAAAGGTAATTAAATTTAGGATAAAATCATAAAAAGCACTATCTTATGAGGCAAAAGCATCCTCCCCTCAATCCGAATGAGTGTAAAATGAAACTTTTTTATTGTGGACAGTCTTTAAATGGTATCGCAAATTTATTTGCGACAAAGTCGTGGTTTTCAAAGCCGGCTTTGAAGTCACGCTATCGCATGCTTTCAAGTCCTAACTTACGTTTTTATTTGTGACCTTGGAGGAGCTTCTTTCTTTCAATGTATCAATTATTATTCTCTCTTATGATTTTTTGTACTTCCTCCTTGCTTAAGCCGGTGATATCGGCAAGGAAATCAATGCTTGCACCTTTTTGGTATCCTTTTAAAATCACGTTTATTTTATTTTTCTCAATACCTTTCTCGATACCTTTTTCGATACCTTTCTCGATACCTTTCTCGATACCTTTCTCGATACCTTTCTCAATACCTTTCTCAATACCTTTTTGTTCGTGTTTTTTCGCTATCATTTCATAAGTACTCATAAAATCTTTTTTTACTTTTGGAGGAATTTTTTCTATTATTTCCAGTAATTGCACTTCTTTTATCTCTACCAACTGTAAGT
>JALSPK010000218.1 GCA_026986005.1 Saprospiraceae bacterium | reverse complement strand
TGCTTCTTATGGAATTTCACAGATTAAAATAGTATTAAACAACGGAAATGTAATTCCTATAGGGGACCAAATAGGTAGTATAGGACAAGGCAATTCTGACCCTCGATCTGAATTTGAAAATCTTGCTATTGTGAAGTATAATGGAAAATATTATGATCCATCATATGGAAGCAATATTGCTTCTAATGCTAATAGTTGGGAGACTCCAGCATTGGCTGGTTTTGGAGGTATGGTTTACTTTCTGGATAATGGAACTTTATATAGAATAAATTGGATAGGTCATCTAAATGATGGGTCACAGCAAAGTAATGTTTCACCTTAAAACAAATAAAATGAAAAAGACAAAATTGATATTAATATTAATAATTGCATATTGCGTAAGTGCACAATCGCAAGATGTTTTAACCGTTACAAAGAACCCAGCAGGCTTCAACGTACTAATTTTTGAGAATGCTCAAGAATTGCCAGATACTCTATTGAGATATGCATTCAAAGTTAAAATACTTGATTATCAGATTGCAAACGATAGTACTGTAAGGGTTGTAATGAAAATACCTGATATGATCCTATTTGAAGAATTTGTCTATAGTGAAGAAAAATGGTGGCGAACTATCAGAAGTGGGCAATTAATTTCCAATCCAAATGATATAATATTGGGATATCCCAGTTCAAAATTTCCTCTTAATTATACTCTTGATTTGGAATCATTTAAGATACTTGATAATAACAGAGTAACTTATAGATTATCAACTGGAGAAACAATATCTCTTGATATTTCTAAGATAGAGTCAAGAAACAGGAATTGGAGGGAGAAGTGTCAAAATTATAATTCAAAAAAAAAATGAAAAATTAAATTAAATTATCATGAAAAAAATAATATTTTTAATATTTATGATAATGATATCACAATCACTTATTGGTCAGCATCCGAGTTCATTTACTAGCTCAAAAAATGGCTGGGAAATGCCTGCACTTTCTTTTTTCGGAAGCCTCGTCTTATTTAAATCAGACTCTAATATACGATATATACTGAATTGGGTCGGTCATATGAATGATTCATCATTACAAGCCCAAATTACTCCATAAATTATAAAAATGAAGAAGATGAAATATATAATTTTAAAATTGTTTGTAATTATAGTACTGAATGTACAAGCACAAACTGAACTAGTATTGATTAAATCTGAAGATGGTTTTCAGCGATTGTTATTAAAAAAATCAGAAAGAGATATATCAATCGACACAATAGTAGGATTTGCTTATTTTGTAGAATTACTTGATTACAAGATTCTCTCGCAAACAGAGGTTTCAAGCATAATAAAATCAAGAGTGGGTTATGAATATTTGAAATGGGAAAAACTGAATGGTACGTGGGAGGATCAGCCACAATGTGGATTTATAGCTGCGAATCCAATTAGGTTTTCTTTTGCTCCAAAAGATTTGAAAATTCCCATTGACTCAACGTTTAAAATATTTAACAATGATAGGGTGGAATACAGGTATAATATATTGAGATCTAGCGATGTGCAAAATCGATCTCAGAATTCATGGCTTGCTACTGTAGATTGTAAAAAAAACGAACAACGGAATAATGCATGGGAAAAACGATGTCTTGATTTTTTAAAAAAGAATAAATCTAGTAACAATGAAAAATAAAATAATATATATCAATATTTATCATGTGTGTATTATTGCATATAAATGGGGGATTTACTTGCTCCTACGAAAAAATACAATGGAAAATACTACGACCCCTCATATGGAAGTGCAATCGCTATTGATGCAAATTTTTGGGAAAATCAAGCTTTATACCAAACTGCTACCAATATGCTGATTATAAAAAGTTTAGTTTTCACCATCTTGATAACGGTTTAGTATTAGATAGGTTTGGTTGCATTATGAGATATTTGCATAATAATAAAGAATATTATGTTAATTGGATAGGTCACTTAAATGCCCCTGCGTTACAATCAATTGTTTCACCCTAAAATTAATTAATCATGAAATATTCATTAATAATAGTTTTTTGTTTTGCTTTTTTTCTGAAGTCTTTCTCTCAAGAATATCAAATATATTTGATTAAAGCAGGTCGTTATAATGCGGTAATGTTGGATGATCATGGTAAAATAGACACTCTCGCTCAATATGGCTATGAGGTCAAGTTTCTGGATATTAAAATATTGAATAATGATAACGTTTGTTACATTATCGAAGCACCATTGCACATTGAATACGTAAAATTCATTAAAGATAGCACCGGAAAATGGCAGAGAAGTAAAACCTCAGGTATTTTAGGAGCCAATCCAAATGACATCCCTTCAGCACCAATACGTGGACGCAAAAGGATAAAAAATATGTCTTACAAGATAATTGGTGATGACCTGGTGAGAATAAAGTTAGATGATGATGTGTTTACAATCGATTGTCATAGGTTCAAAGTGGAACAAGAAGCCAAAGAGAAAAAAGTTCGAGAGTGGTTGAAAAATGAAGAGAGGAAAAAACAAGAAGAAGAAAACAAAAATAAATCGAAAATAGATAAAAAGAGTTTGAAAAAATAAAGTAAGATTAGATTCTTGAATTACAGCAATCACAAATCCCAATCCCATGAAAACCATATACAAAATACTACTTTTCACTATTATATTACAGACATCTGCATTTTCTCAATTTGAGGTATTGAGTATTATCAAACCGACTACTAGTGTAGAGCCTTGTGATGGTAAGATCAATCTGGAGTTTGTAGAGTCGGAGTTGCCGTATCAGCTTGATTTTGCATCTTCCGCTGGTCAGAGCGGAAGTTTTACTGTCACAAGCACGGTATTTTCTTTACCGGATTTATGCCCGGGAAATATTGCTATCCTTGTGGTAGATAATCACGGATGTAGTACTGAGAAAGACGTAGTACTGGAGGAGTGTGGAGAGATAGATATAAGTTTTGAAGTGGTATATGATGGTTATATTACCATAGAAGCTATTGGATTGGGAGCGCCTTTTAATTTAAAATTGTATGATTCAAAAGGTCGTGAACTATATGTTACGGATGAATCTGAATTTACAGAAGGGGATTTTAAATATCCGATTGGCTTGTATTATGATAAGTATAAAATAGTAGTAACTAATAATCAAGGATGTGAATTTATTTTATATCAAGTATTTAATGAGGGTAATTGTGAACTTAAAGTTAGAATTGCAAATATTGATTATAAAGATTGTAATAATAAAATAAAAGCAATAATTCAATATGAATTACTTGGATTTAATAATAACCTCAATCAAAATGATATTACACTATGGGAAAAATTATATTATAAACATTCTCCAAATGGTCTCAACAAATTATGGTCTTTATGGCAGGATGGAGATCCTCGGATATTCAGAATAAATTGAAATATGAAATTTCTAATCAAAGATTGTCGTATGGTGACTTTTTGCTTGAAATTAAAGTATATAATACAACCGGACAATTAGTATCACAATCCATACCTCACAATCCTATACTAAATATGGAAATAGATATGCACAATGATGTGACCGGAGTATATTATGTGAAAATATTCCTAGATAACGGAGAAATACTTACTAGAAAAATAATAAAATTTCACTAAAACCAAACTATCGCCAAAATACTAATTGTAAAATGCAATTTATTTTGTATGTTATCATCTCGATAGGGATTAGATCTATAATAATTGTCGCCCACATTACATTTAATTAGATTAAATCAAAATAAGGCAAACAATTCTTTGATGTTTGTGTTTTGTTAGTATGAGGAGCTAATGATGACCTGTTTGGTATAAACATTGTAGTCTAAAAGCTTCCTTTCACATTATTAATAAATAAAAACACAAAATATGGCTTTCGAATTACCAAATTTACCCTATGATTACAATGCTTTAGAACCCTTTATCGATGAAGCTACAATGAGAGTTCATCATACCGGTCATCACCAAGGATATACCAATGGGCTTAATGGTGCTATTGGAGGAACAGAAATGGAAAATATGTCTATTGAAGAAATTTTAGCTTCTGTTGACCCTTGCAATAAAGCAGTTAGAAACAATGGTGGTGGATACTATAATCATGTAATGTATTGGAGGATGATGTCACCAAATGGAGGAGGAGCACCATCAGGAGATTTGGCAAAGCATATAAAAGATACTTTTGGTTCGTTTGCAGACTTTAAAGACAAATTCACTAAAGCAGGACTAGGCAGATTTGGTTCAGGTTGGGCGTGGTTGACATTTGAAGGAGGTAATCTGCGTATTGGTTCGACTGCAAATCAAGACAACCCTTTGATGCAGTTTGCTGACATAAAAGGTACACCGATATTGGGAATGGATGTGTGGGAACACGCATATTATCTGAAGCATCAAAATAAAAGAGGTGGTTACATCAATGATTTTTTCAATGTTATAAATTGGGAAGAGGTGGATAGACTTTACAATATTGCGAAATAAGAATAATTGTCAATAATTTTTAGTTTTGTTATTAAAAGTGCTCTCTCGGGAGCGCTTTTTTTTAATAATATACTAAGCCTTGATAGATTTTTCTAAATACAAAATCCGATTATGGCTTATACCAAATTGCTATTGCAAAATAATTCGGTTGAAGGCTTGATTTAGTCGTTTGCCTTTGAAATAAATCAGACAATGATGATTTCTTTCAAATATTTTTGACAAAGTCCTTTTTATTATCCTTTTTTATGGTATTTTTGTCTGGATATTTTATATGACAAATTAAATACATAACATGGCAAAAATAAAACCGTTCAAGGGTATCAGACCACCGAAAAAATTAGTCGAGAAAGTAGCTAGTCTTCCTTATGATGTAATGAATTCTGAAGAGGCTAGAAAAATGGCAGAGGGAAATCAATTTTCGCTTTTGCATATTACAAGAGCCGAGATAGATTTTGCTCCCGGTATCGACGAACATAGTGATGAAGTGTACAATAAGTCCAGAGAGAATTTTGATAGATTTCAAGCTGAAGGCACTTTGATTAAAGACCCGGAAGAGTATTATTATATCTATGGTCAAACGATGGGTGGTAGAACCCAATACGGTATTGTTGCAGGGGCCTCTGTAGAGGATTATCTCAATGGGATCATCAAGAAACACGAACTTACACGTCCTGACAAGGAAGAGGATAGAATGATCAATATACGCGTCAACAATGCTAATATTGAACCGGTGTTTTTTGCATTTCCCAAAGTTGATGCTTTGGATACGATAATGAATGATATTATCCAAAATCAACAAGCTGAATATGACTTTGTATCTGAAGACAATATTGGTCACCACTTTTGGGTCATCAGAGACAAATATATTATTGATCAAATAACAAAAATATTTGCTAAAGACATACCATTTACTTATGTAGCAGATGGTCATCATCGAACAGCAGCGGCAGCACTGGTTGGGGCAGAGCAAAAAGCAAAGAACCCTAACCACACTGGAAATGAAGAGTACAACTATTTTTTAACGGTTCATTTTCCGGATGACCAACTAGCGATTATGGATTATAACCGTACCGTAAAAGATCTTAATGGCAATACTTCAGAGCAATTCATAGAGAAAATTAAGGATAAATTTGATATAATATCAGACAGTAAGGATATATTAAAACCATCAAAATTGCACGAATTCGGCATGTATTTGGATGGAAAATGGTACTTGTTGAGGGCTAAAGACGGTACATTTGATGATAGTGATCCCATCGGTGTATTGGATGTCACAGTCTTGACAAAAAATGTGCTCCAACCTGTTTTGGGAATTGAAGATTTGCGAAGATCAAAAAGAATTGATTTTATAGGAGGTATAAGGGGACTGGAAGAGTTGTCACAAAGAGTGGATTCAGGAGATTGGAAGGTTGCCTTTGCATTGTATCCTGTCTCTATGAAGCAGCTTATAGATATTGCAGATTCAGGAAATATCATGCCACCAAAAACCACTTGGTTTGAACCTAAGCTCAGAAGTGGTTTGGTCATTCATAGTTTGGAAGACTAGTGATAGACAAATTTGAAGTTTGGTAATAAATACGTTGGATATGTTAAGATAAACTAGGAAAAATAGTCAAATTTATTCTTTAATCAAAAAGAATATAAAATATAGTGAATAGCACTATGACAATTCGTGATAGCTTTTGATAATTCTCCAGTTTTTGATAAAAAACAAAACTCCGGACTTTACAGTAAAGTATAGCGTAATAGTAAGTGCTAAATATAAAATATACTGATAATTATCAGAAAAATACTCTTTGAAGTGCACGTTGGTCATTAAAAATGCATACGCAATACCCAAAGTAATCATTTGCATTGCTGTTTTTATCTTTCCGCTTTTAGCAGCTGCAACCACAATTTTTTTACTCAAGAAAATAAACCTATAAATAGTTACTAAAATCTCTCTCACAAAAATTGGAATTATCCACCAAATAGACAACACATCAAGATAGACAAAAACAGAAAAAGTAATTAAAACCAATACTTTATCGGCAATAGGATCCAGGATTTTGCCTAAATTAGTGACTTTATTGTATTTTCTGGCATACCATCCATCAAGAAAATCAGTAATAATTGCTATCAAAATAACTATACCTGCAATAACTCTTACCCATAGACTTCCATTTATCAAAAAGAATGGCGCAACGAATGCTATCACAATTCGCAATGAAGTTAAAAAATTAGGTATATTCATTTTACAAATTTATAATTAAGTTTTTAACAATACATAAATAAACGTTTTTTTTATTGATAAGTTCAATAATTCAAATAACTTTTTTATATAAATAGTGTCTGTACACAAAGTCATTAAAATTTAAAAATAATCTTTTTGCTTTGTTCAAATTGCTGATATAGTGGCATCGATGATTCTCAAATAGATAAAAACAGCATTAATAATATTTTAATTCAAAAAGCCAAACACTTTACAAACAGACAATAGATAATGAATAAAATTGTTAAAATCGTCTTTTTATTTTGATTTTTCATAAAATTATCCTAATTTAACACTTTGAAATGGAAAATTATCATTATAAACTAATCGAAAAAATAAAACTGTATCTCGGAGATAGTAAGAGTACGGTAGAAGGCTTAACTCAAATTTTGCATTTGAGCAGTTCTTCTGTTTATAAGAAATTGAATGGGTCGAGTAGTTTTTCAATCGAAGAATTGATAATAATAATGAAGGAGTTCAACCTTAGTTTTGACGAGCTGGTATTTGAAAAAAGGAAAAAAATAGGATTCCAATTTCCCTTCAAGAGCAGAAAGATAAACACATTCCACGATTATATAATACCTTTGAAAATGTTTATGGCAGTAGCCGCGCCAATTCCGGATTTAAATATCCAATACGCTACTAATGAATTACCGTTTTTCTTTTACTTTTTGGATAAAGACCTTACCTATTTCAAATTTTTTATTTATGCTGTTACCGTTTGGGACATGAATCAATACAAGGATATCAAATTTAATCTTGAGGATTTCAGCGAATGGTATGTTATCAAAGATGATATTGATTTTATCATGGACAAGTATTACTCGATACCAAATGTAGAGCTGTGGAATGAAGGTGTCTTGACGAATACCTTGAATCAGATTAAATACTTCCTTGCAGCCGGAGCCTTTAAGAACCCCGATGATGCACTTATGTTATGTGATAAGCTGATGATGATGATTAATCATGTGTATAAAATGGCAAAAACAGGGAAAAAAATAAAATTAAACCAAAATCCGGATTTGATTGATACCAAGTTTGAAATGTTTCACAATGAAATATCTCATACGAATAATATATTGCTAATAGAGTCTGATCCATTAAAACAGATTTATTTTGCTTACGATAATCCAAATTATATAGTTACAGACAATGATGAATTGATTGAATATACGCGTGATTGGTTCAAGAAGATAAGAAAAAGTGCACTACCCATTTCATTGAATGCAGAAAAAAGTAGAAGAGCGTTTTTCAACTTAATAAGAAAACAGATTGATACCACTAGAGAGGAGATAAAACACATTATTTCAAAATTTTAAAATAATGATTTTTCGAATTGTTTTATTTATTGCTGTTTTTACTAATGGTGGTTTATCACAGAGTTTTGAACAAAAGCTTTATCCTGCTGACCCAAGGCAAGGATCTTATTTTGGTCGTTTTGTTGCACAAAATGATAAATTTTTAGCGATAAGTGCATACAAAGATTCAGAAAAAGCAAGTTCGTCAGGAGCTATTTACATATTTCAATATGTAAACGATTATTGTATACAATCTCAAAAAATATTTCCTGACGACGGTACTGTTGAGCAATTTTTTGGATACTCATTGGGCTTAAGTGATGATTGGTTAATAGCGGGAGCTCATCATGACAGTAGTAAGGGAGCTAGCAGTGGTGCTGCATATATAATGAGAAAAAATAGTAATGATAACTGGGTTATAGTTCAAAAATTAGTTCCGGATGATTTGTCAGAAGGTGATGAATTTGGCAAAAAAGTTGATATCTCCGGCAATTTCGTGGTTTCAGGTAGCTATCTTAATGATGAAGGTGGTATAAATAGTGGAGTTGTGTATATATTCAAATTAGTAAACAATGTATGGACAGAATTAACGAAGCTTTATCCTTCAACTCAATTAGAATATTCTCAGTTTGGACTTTCCCTAGATTTGGATAAAGACAAATTAATAGTTGGCGCTCCTTTTGAAGGTAAAAAAGAGCATGGAGCAGCCTATGTTTTTGAATACACAGATGGAAAATGGACGGAAACAGCAAAACTGGTAGTCGATGATCTCAATGATTTTGACCAATTCGGGACGACTGTCAAGATAAAGAACAAATTGGCTTATGTATCTAGCACCAAAAAAGATTTTCTCGGTGAAAATAGTGGAGCAGTATATGTTTTTAAGAAAGATTTTTATGGTTGGAAATTTTATCAAAAACTGCTAGCTCCGGACGGACAAGAAGGAGATAATTTTGGAATAGATATAGAACCAGGTGATTCTATTCTAGCTATTGGAGCGTATTTTGATGATGATAATGGACAAAACAGTGGTTCTGTTTACTTGTACAAATACTATGATGAAAAATGGGTTTTTGATAAAAAACTCACTCCGGACGACGGTGAAGAAAGCGATGCTTTTGGCTCCAGTATTTCAGTTTTTAAAAATAAATTAGTAGTTGGCGCTTATTCGGATAGTGACAAGGGGTTCTTATCAGGGTCAGCATATGTTTTTTCACTTAATAACATGCTTAATAATGATAATTTGCACATAGAAAAAAGCATTAAGGTTTATCCGAATATTGTAAAAGAAAATATCACAATAGAAAATAAAATAAAACATTTGACTATTTATATTTATAATACGCGTGGTAGAATAGTAAAAACACAAAAGTTGCCGATTGGAAAGATTAAAATAGATTTTTTTAAATACAAAAGAGGGCTTTATTTACTCAAAGCAGTCTACAATGGTATTGTATACACATTTAGACTTGTAAAAGTATGATTTTTCTGTTTTGTCAAAAAGGCATATATTTTAACCAAAGTGATATAAGTACAATCATTAATGAACAAATTACTCTGCAAATTTGTCATTAATACCGGTGTGGCACAATATATGATATGTATGCGGTGTCCGGAGCATTAATGTCTCCAAGTAGGTAAAATATTTATTAACAAAAAATATATTGAATTATGGCTAAAAAAATTAGCTTTAACACAGAAGCAAGAACAAGTCTTAAAACCGGTATTGATGCATTGGCAGATGCAGTTAAGGTAACACTTGGACCCAAGGGTCGAAATGTAATTATAGAGAAAAGTTTTGGTGCACCTCAAATAACTAAAGATGGTGTAACGGTAGCAAAAGAAATAGAACTTGAAGATCCAATTGAAAATATGGGAGCTCAAATGGTAAAGGAAGTAGCTTCTAAAACTGCAGATCAGGCAGGTGACGGAACAACTACTGCAACTGTTTTGGCTCAAGCGATGGTAAGTGCCGGAATCAAGAACGTGACAGCTGGTGCTAATCCGATGGATTTGAAGAGAGGTATTGATAAGGCAACTGATGTTATTGTTGCTGAAATGAAAAAACTCAGTGAGGAAGTAGGTTCTGATTACAAAAAGATAGAACAAGTCGGTTCTATATCAGCAAATAATGATCATACAATTGGCAAACTTATCGCTGAAGCAATGCAAAAGGTTTCAAAAGATGGTGTGATTACAGTTGAAGAAGCAAAGGGAACTGAGACTTATGTGGATGTAGTAGAAGGAATGCAGTTTGATAGAGGATATCTATCTCCTTATTTTATTACTGATGCTGATAAAATGGTGACAGAATATGAAAACCCTCTAATTTTAATCCATGATAAAAAAGTATCAAATGTGCAAGACATAGTTCCTTTATTGGAAAAAACAGCTCAGAGTGGAAAAGCTCTTTTGATTATATCGGAAGACATAGATAGCCAACCTCTTGGGGTTTTGGTTGTCAACAGACTTAGGGGAGGTTTGAAAATAGCTGCAGTAAAAGCTCCGGGTTTTGGTGATAGAAGAAAAGCCATGCTTGAGGATATTGCCATTTTGACAGGAGGAACTGTTATTTCAGAAGAACAAGGATATAAACTGGAAAATACAGGATTGGAACATCTGGGAACTGCAGAAAAAATTATTATTGACAAAGACAATACAACAATTATCAATGGTAAAGGTGATGTTGATGCGATAAAAGCAAGAATCAAACAAATCAAGCAACAAATAGAAACAACTACTTCAGACTATGATAAAGAAAAACTTCAAGAAAGATTGGCTAAATTAGCCGGTGGAGTTGCAGTACTTTACGTTGGAGCTCCGACAGAAGTAGAGATGAAAGAAAAGAAAGATAGAGTGGACGATGCTCTTCACGCTACGAGAGCTGCAATAGAGGAAGGAATAGTTCCGGGTGGAGGAGTTGTT
This sequence comes from Saprospiraceae bacterium, assembly GCA_026986005.1. GTDB lineage: Bacteria > Bacteroidota > Bacteroidia > Chitinophagales > Saprospiraceae > JADJGA01. The sequence continues at coordinate 10,969 of JALSPK010000218.1, read as the reverse complement.
TTTATCAGAGCATCAAAAGCTTTGGATAAATTGAAAGTTGGAAATGAAGATCAAAAAATAGGTATTGAAATCCTGAGAAAAGCATTAGAAGCTCCTTTGAGAACTATTGCTAATAATGCAGGGAAAGAAGGGTCTGTTATCTGTAATGAAGTGATTAATTCAAAGGGAAATAGAGGATATAATGCAAAAGATGATAAGTTTGAAGATCTTAAAAAAGCAGGAATTATTGATCCTACTAAAGTAAGTAGGGTGGCACTTGAAAATGCAGCATCAATAGCCGGAATGGTGTTGACAACTGAAGCGGTTATCAATGATGTCAAAGAGGAAAGTGCACCTCCAATGCCTCCAATGGGTGGCGGAATGCCGGGAATGATGTAGAAATTAATTGGAAAAGGAAAAAAAGAGGTTGTTTTTAACCTCTTTTTTTATTTAGTGTCTGTCTATAAAGTGCGGGATTTATTTATCTGAAAAAAATTCATTATAGCCTTTCAAATCTCGCTTGGAAAAAACGTAAATATGCAGGTTCGTAAACCATTTTTAGACCTTTAACGTTTTTGGCGTTTGCGTATACTTCTTTTATCGCTTCTGCGACCACATCCATATGAGCTTCGGTATAAACCCTACGAGGAATTGTAATTCTAACTAACTCTAGTTTTGGATATTTATGATCTCCTGTTTTAGGATCACGGCCGGCACTTACAACACCTCTTTCCATCGCTCTTACTCCCGAATCTAAATACAATTCAGCAGCTAAAGTCTGAGCCGGAAATTCATTTTGTGGAATATGTGGATAAAAAGCACGAGCATCTAAAAATACAGCATGACCCCCACAAGGTCGCACAATAGGAACACCCCAGTCATCCAAAAGCTCCCAAAGGTATTCTACTTGACCAACTCTTGATCTTATATAGTCATCTTGGATTGATTCTTTTATACCTATTGACATAGCTTCCATATCTCTTCCTGCCATTCCACCATATGTATGCAAACCTTCATAAAGCACAACCATGTTCCTCAATTTATCCGCAACTACAGGGTCATTTACAGCTACCCAACCACCAATATTGACAAGGTGATCTTTTTTTCCACTCATCCATGCACCATCAGAATAACCTGCAAATTCTTTTAATATTTCTGCAACGGTTTTGTCTTTATATCCATCCTCTTTTTGCTGTATGAAATATGAATTTTCAACCAATCTGGTCGCGTCCAAATATAACAATATATCATGTTTGTCACAATATGCTCTCAGATCTTTTATGTTTTGCATACTTACAGGTTGTCCCCCAGCCATATTTACTGTGCCGGCAACACTTAAATATGCTATTTGGTCAGCTCCGTGTTCTTTTACCAACTTATCAATTTTCTCAAGATCCATATTTCCTTTAAATGGAAATTCACTATGTGGGTCATGGGCTTCATCTATAATCACATCAACAAAGATGCCTCCTGCCAATTCCTGATGAGCTTTTGTGGTGGTAAAATACATATTTCCCGGAACATATTGACCTTTTTTTATCTGAGTCTGACTCATCATATGCTCAGCTCCTCTACCTTGGTGAGTAGGGATTAATTCTTGGTATCCATACACTTCTCTAATAGTATCTTCCAAATGATAGTAGTTTACACTTCCAGCATATGCTTCATCACCCAACATCATTCCTGCCCATTGTCTATCGCTCATTGCACTTGTGCCACTATCGGTTAATAAGTCGATGTAAACATCTTTAGAGTGGAGCAAAAATGTATTGTAACCGGCATCTTTAAGTGCCTTTTTTCTCTCTTGTGGGGAAGTCATTCTTATTGGCTCCACCATTTTGATTTTCCAGGGTTCTGCCCAGGATCTACGTCCTGCTTGTTGCCCCATTGTTTTAATATTATCTGTCATTTTATATTATTTTGAATATGTTATTAAAATAAATCGCTGCGAATATAACTAAAAAAAATTAGATTATAAAATAATATTTGGTTGAGGAAATAATAATTATAATTATTCTTAATTGGATTAATACCAAGTAGTGTCAATTGAGGGGTATAATAAAAAATATAACTCTGAAAAATGTTGGTCATTGCATTGTATTTTTCAAGAGTATTTTTTAATTTGTTCTTATTCAAAACAAGTTAAGGCAAATAAAAGCTATTTTAAGTCATCATATATGGCAATTGCATTATAATCACTATCAATATCCTTTAACTTTACCATTACAATTTTATTTTCCAGATTCTCGTTAGCTTCAAATCTAACTTTTATGTAATTATCGGTAAAACCCGTATATTTTATCCCTTGTGAGCTTTTCTCAACCAAAACATTTCTTGAAGTTCCAATAAATTTTGAATAAAAAGCTCGTTTTTTCTTTAATGAAAGATTCGTCAATTGAGCGTTCCTTTCTCTTCGTATATTAATAGGTACTGTATTTTTCATATCAGCTGCATCAGTACCTTTTCTCTCTGAGTATGTAAACACATGCAAATAGGATATGTCTAACTCACTTATATATTTATATGTATCTTTAAAATCATCGTCGGATTCTCCAGGAAAACCAACAATAACATCAACTCCAATACAAGCATGAGGAATTATTTCCTTTACCTTCATCACTCTACCTGTATATAATTCTCTTTTATATCTTCTTTTCATCAAACTCAATATTTTGTCGGAGCCAGATTGAAGTGGGATATGAAAATGTGGAACGATTGTCCTAGAGATAGCTGCAAAATTTATTATTTCATTGGTTAGAAGGTTGGGTTCAATGGAGGATATCCTAATCCGTTCTATTCCTTCTACTTTATCCAATTCTTTAAGCAAATCCAAAAACTGTAAGTCACCATCCAATCCTTTACCGTAATCACCAATATTAACTCCGGTCAAAACAATTTCTTTAATACCATTCGATGCTATTTTTCTCGCGTCGTAAATGATTTGTTGAAGTTTTCCGCTTCTGCTTTTTCCTCTGGCTTTTGGTATCGTACAATAGGTACAAATATAATCACAACCTGTCTGAATTTTCAAAAACGATCGTGTCCTGTCACCATATGAAAAGGAACTCTTAAAGCCTGAAACATCATCAATCTCACAAGATATGATTTTTGCACTCTTCTCATTGCTCAAATATTGCGAGATATTAAATTTTTCACTTGCACCGAGCACGAGGTCAACTCCATTGATCTCAGAGATTTCATCAGGTTTTAATTGAGCATAACAACCTATCACTACTACTTTTGCATCAGGATTGATTCTTTTTGCTTTTCTGATTATTTTTCGGTTTTTTCTATCGGCAAAATCAGTTACCGAACAAGTATTGATAATGAATATATCTGGGGAGTCTTCAAAATCAACCGACTCATAACCCAATTTAACTAAATCTCTGGCTATTGTTGAACTTTCTGCATAATTCAACTTACATCCTAAGGTGTAGAATGCGAATTTTTTATTTTTTACCATATATTATCCCTCTTCTTTTACCTTTTTCTCGTATTCTTTTATACTATCAAATGTATCCACCAATTTGTTCCAAAAATTATCAAAAAACGGTTTAAATTTTGCAACCGTGTCTTGTGTTTTTGAAGGTAATGTCTCTAAATAATCATATGACATTGATGAATTTTTATTGCTTGAAGAGAGTAAACTTAGGCTATTGATTCCCCATAGGGTATAGCTATAAAAAACTAAAAACAGAATAGCCATGACTCCTCCTCCCAAAACTTTATTGATAAAGTTTATTTGGGCAAATTTTAATAGGTCTTCTATTTTTTTGCCCACAAATCTTATTACAATTAATACTAAAATAAAGGTCAATGCAAATCCCAAGATAAATGTTAGTCCCGGATGAAATTTAAAAATATTTTGTAACAATTCTATCGTGTATGGAGACAATTTTAGTGCGGCTAATACACCAACCATTATAGAGACAAGTGCAAAAATTGTCTTTATTATTCCACGACTGTAACCTATATAAAAACCATAAAGAACAAGTAACGTGGCAATCAAATCTATAAACATAATCTTAATTAATTTTATCAAACAAATATATATTAATAGCAAAATAAACAAATATTTTTCGTTATTCTCGTAAAATACCAATAAAACAATTCAATATGACCAAAAATAGCTATTATAATACCAAACTGTTATCAAGATGGTGAAATAGAACAAGAATTAAATTTTTGCTTATTCAATGAAAAAAAATAAAGTGCAAATTATTACGTTTGATATTTAATGCATTATTCTATAATTCAAAATAGCTACCTATGAAAAATATTATGATATTGTTTATATCAATTTTTTTTCTGTTTTCTTGTGGTGACAAAACCAAAGAATACAAAACCACCTATGAATTTACATTTAATTGGGATGGTACTCCGGTCACTTATGATGATTTTAACAAAATTAAGTACACTAATGAATTTGGTCATAAACTTAGTATAACTAAAATGAGATTTTTGATTTCAAATATAGTTTTTACTCGTAGTGATGATGAAAAAGTCAAAATTAAAGGTTACAATTTTATTGATGTTGCTAGCAATACAGGATTGGTATATACTCCCGAAACAACAATACCGGAAGGAGACTATAATATATCTTTTACATTTGGTTTTGATACTATTGACAATAAAAAGTCATACCCCGATTTGAATTCTGTAAATTGGTTTTGGCCGGAAAGTCTTGGTAAAGGCTATCATTTTATGCAATATGAAGGCAAATTCATATCAAGTAATGGCTTAGAACAACCATATGCACTGCATATAGGTACAGCAAGGGTAAGTGAAGACGTATTTGAGGACAATCACTTTGATGTTTCTCTAGGTTCAATAAAAGTCGATGACGATAAAAGGATTGAAATAAAAATGAACATTGCCGAATGGTTTAAAAACCCATATAAATGGGATCTTGATAAATATAGCACTCCTTTGATGCCAAATTATGATGCACAGATTTTAATGAATAAAAATGGAAGAAGTGTTTTTAGTTTAGGTACTATTGAATAAAGTACTAAATCAAAATAGATTTAGTTTATGTATCTTTGTGTTAAAAAATTTACCCAAATTTGATAGAATACCTGTTGAATTGAAAGAAAAAATATTCCTAAAACTTTTTGAAACAGCGAAAATAGCAAACTAGACCCAAACGAGTATAAACAATACAAAGCAAGTGTAAATGCTTAGCGAGATATTTTTAATATTAAAAATAGAGCTTTTGAAAAAGGAATTGAAAAAGAAAAATTGAGAAAGTAAAAGCAATATTAAAAGATAAAGAACCTATTAAGAATATTATGAAATATACCGGTTTAAGAAAAAAAGAAATTAACAATTTGTTAAAAAATACATAAAATTATTTCATATATAAAAAAAATAAGTATCTTTGTTGTCGCAGTTACTGGGAAACTGCTTGCAAAGTTGTCGGTAAGAGGTACAGATAACCAATCTCGTGAGTGAATATCAATAGATAGAACCTATTTGATTTCAATACTGAGTGTGATAATTAGCAACCAACTAAATTACTCATCAGCTTCTTCTGATGGCTTTGCTCTTTTTTCGATTGCATTTTTTCTCGCCTCTATATATTCTTTCCTGTTTTTTGCCAAGTCAATAGCATCAAAAATTGCATTTAAAAATGATTCGTGATTTGCTATGTTTTTACCGACTATATCATATCCTGTGCCGTGATCGGGTGATGTGCGTACAAACGGTAGACCACCGGTATAATTCACACCCCTTCCGAATGACAATAACTTAAAAGGAATAAGTCCTTGATCATGATACATTGCCAATATGGCATCGTATTTTTTGTGATTATTTGTGCCCCAAAAGCTATCAGAGGGGAAAGGTCCATTAGCAAAAACACCCCTGTTTTTAGCATCTAAGATAGCGGGTCTTATAATTTCTTCTTCTTCTTTACCTATGACGCCTCCGTCACCGGCATGTGGATTAAGACCGAGTACTGCTATTAAAGGTTTCTCTTTGTCAAAATCTTTTTTTAATGTTTCGTTTAGGTTTAAAATAGATTTTAATATTAAATCTTTAGTGATAGTTGAAGATACTTTTGCGAGTGGAATATGGTGAGTGACTAGAGCTACGCGAAGATCACCATCCAACATAATCATCATAGCATCATCAGAATTGGTATAATTTTGCAAATAGTCAGTATGCCCTTTAAATCCAAAATCAATTTTAGACATTGCTTCTTTATTTATGGGTGCTGTTACCAAAGCGTCAATATGACCTTCTCTCAAATCATACAATGCACTATCAAGAGCCAATTTTGCATATTTACCCCCTTCTTCAGTTACGTTTCCGATATTTATTGATACATTTTCAGTCCAGCAGTTTACAAGATTAATCCTTCCATCCATTACTCTTTCTCCCGACATTGCGATTTTATATCGAAAATCATCAATCTTTGCTATGTTTCTATGGTAAGATACTACTTTGGCAGATGCATAAATAACCGGAGTACATATATCAGTAATTCGTTTATCCGATATAGCTTTAATCAATACTTCCGGTCCTATACCGTTTAAATCTCCAATAGTTAAGCCTAATTTTATCTTTTTCATAGATTTTTTATTTTTGCAAAGCACAAAGTTAATAAAAAGAAATTATTAATTTCATTAAAGCCTTTTATTATGTATATAAAAAACCATCAAGGCGATATGACCTTGATGGTTGTATTAGTAATAATATCAGTACGATTATTTTATTCCAACATGTAAAAACTGTCTGTTTTTGAGCAGATACTATGTAAAAATTATCTGTGTTCTGTCTCCGTCACATAATTCATAAAACTCACCAACCGTAAGAATGCCTTGTACATCGTCCCACAAATCTTCTTTTGTAAGACCAAACATCTCAACTGCTAATTTACAGGCATACACTTCTCCTCCTCCTGCCGTAAACATTTCAAGAAATTCATCAACAGGTGGAACATCCAATTTTGCCATTCCTTTTTTCATCATTGCTGTAACCCCTGCTTCAACTCCCGGAATTGCTCCCAGAAGTGTTGGAAAGGGTAATCCTCCGGGCATTCTCATTGCAGGATTACCCACCGTAGCAGTATGCAATTTATTCATGTATTTTTTTGTTATACCATCCAGTCCAAAGAAAGTAAAGAACAATCTAGCTTCAATTCCTTCCATAACTGCTCCATTTGCCATTATCAAGGCAGCCATCACATCTTCAAGGTTTCCTTTTGCACAAATGATACATACTTTTTCCAAAGGTTTTTTTTCATTATTATCCATGATAATTTATTTAAGATTTAATAAAGGTTTTATGTTAAACACAACTTGTAGGCTTGGGCAAACCGGCACATTTTGAAGATAATTTCAAAGGACCTTTAGGAAATAACTTATAAAATTCTTTAATATTCACGATTCCCGATTTGCCAACTTTTCTTATTGTCAAAGTCTCTCCTGCATTGAAAGTATCTCTTAGGTATTTTAATACTTCGATATGCTTGTCGGTTAGTTCCAAACCGCTTTGAGTTGCTATCCCTTTTGCTATATCTACATTCCATTGAGATGAGTCAATCAAGTACCCTTCATCATCAAGTTTTACTGTTACTCCTGCAATATCTAATTCTTTCATAATTTTAATTTTAAAAAGTTTAATTAATTTTTATTATCCATATTTTTGGACATATTTTTCATAAATGTTATTCCAAAGCCAATAGCCCTTTTCATCTCAGGACTATTCATTTCTCTAATCAACCTCCATACTGAATATGATGGTATGTTTTCTGTCTCAATACTTGCATATAGTCTTACTGCATTGTCTATAGATTTAAGCATATTAGGTTGAGTTATATCTTTGACGGTATTCAGTATTAACATGACATTATCTGCCAAATCTCTCATGTCTTTTGGTGTCAGACCATCAATTATATTCTCTATTATAGGGCCTATATCCTTGACAAATGCAAAATATCCTTTTTGTTCCCAAACTGCCAATTTCTTAGTAAAATCTATTATCGCCTCATTTGCCATTGGGCCAATCTCTTTAGTGAGGTCAATAGCCATTTCAAAAGTATTCATTACAATTCTGAAATTACCTATGTTTCTCATTAAGGAAATCATTAAATCCGTAAGTTCAGAAGGGTCGATTTCGACTTGTCTCTTATCCAGTTCCTCTACTGCCGTATCGTAAAAGTCTTTACCGATTATACCAAGATCACTAGCCAAATCTTCGACGACTGCCGTATTAAGCCTCTGTTGATTTACGTACTCAAGCAGCAAGTCAATTTTATTTTCGAGCTTATCCAATCTTTCATTCATTATTTTATCTTCCATAATAGTCGTATTAGATATTTTGTTTTTTCTTACCAGCCATTGTCATATTTGCTTCGATTGGAAGTTCCTTGCCTTTGAGTAGCATGTGCCAATAAATCCATCTAAAAATCACTTTGCCATAATGATTTATTTTTGTGTTTTTCAATAAACCGAAAGGCCCTATTCCCGGTAGTGGAAATGTTCCGGGCAATGGTTCTGTATCATAGTTAAAATCAATCAAAGCTCCTTTACCATAACCTGTTTCGATATAACAATTGGCATGTCCGTCAAACTTTGCATTCAAAGGTCTTCCTTCCATGGCGCTTAAGAGGTTTTCAGTCAGTATTTCTCCGGCAAAATGAGCAACTGATCCAGCTTTTGATGTAGGGATATTAGCAGCGTCACCAAGGACAAAAATATTATCATAATCTTTTGATTGGAGAGTGAATTTATCGGTTCGAACAAAATTCATATCATCGCCAAGACCACTTCTTTCAATCAAATCATTTCCCATATTTACGGGTACTATTGTCAGTATATCAAATGGAACTTCACGTTCGTCGTATGATATTAGTTTTTTATTTTCATTGTCAACCCTTTCGATATAAAAATCAGAGACGATGTTTATATTTTTCTCTGTCATCAATTCACTCAGCATCTTGGTTGCTACTGGTTTTGTGAAAGCTCCTGACATTGGAGTAACAAATGTGATATTGACCTTGTCTCTGATTCCTTTTTTTGTGAAGTAAGCTTCGGCTAAAAATACAAATTCCAGAGGTGCAACAGGGCATTTAAACGGAACTTCTGCAATACTCATCACTAAATTCCCCCCTTCCCAATCCTTGAACTTATCGTGAAGAGCTAAAGCACCCTCGATAGTATAAAAATCAAAAATATCTTTATACCATAATTTTTCTTTTAAACCGGGAGTCTCCTCCGGTCTGGTCTGAGTACCGGTAGCTATAATAAGAAAATCGTAGTTTAAAACTTGACCACCATCCAGTATCACTTTATTGTTTTCTCCTTCTATTTTGTCTATTTTGTTATAAATGACATTTACTCCTGAAGGAAAAAAATCATATTTTGGCTTGATTACATCTTGTTTTTTGTAAATACCAAATGGAATAAAAAGAAATCCGGGTTGATAATAATGGGTTTTGTATTGGTCAACAATTGTCAATTCCCACTCCTCTTTGTCCAATATATTGTGCAGTTTATTCAACATCATTGTTCCTGCTGTCCCTGCACCTAGAATTACTATTTTTTTCATAATTTAATTTTTTATTTAGTGCAAAACTATTACACATACGACAAAAGAGTTAATTAATTTATATGACATACTCTGCTTTATGATATATGTCATATATTTACGGAAAATAGTTTTAATTTATGAACTGTAGTTGTGAAAAATGTCATATACAAGAGATTTTTTTTAAGTCTATTAATAGTAACGAATTGGATAGTTTTTGTGGAGCTAGAACAGAAAAAATTATTCCTGTAGGTACTACTTTTATCAAACAAGGGGACAAAATAAGAAGTTTTAAGTATCTAAAAGAAGGTTTGATAAAACTCCACAGAATTGACGGTGTAGGCAATCGTCAGATCATAAGTTTTGGTACACCGATGGATTTCGTGAGTATACATAATATATTTGCTGAAGATACATATAGTTATAGCGTGACAGCATTGGAAACTTCTACCGTCTGTATTTTTAGCATTGACATTATAAAACGTTTAATCAAGACAAATGGAAAGTTTGCAGAAAATTTGATAAGCACAAAAAGCAGAGCCTCTAATCGTATTTTGTCCAATTCATTAGACCTTATTAGCAAATCAATGTATGGGAAAGTGGCGAGTGTGATTCTTTTTTTTCACGAAAAAATTTACTTTACAATGGGGTTTGATTTACCCATATCTAGAAAAGAAATTGCAGAATATACCGGATTATCCATAGAAACAGTCATACGAGTGATCTCAGAATTCAGAAGGGATGGTTTGATTAGAGTTTATGGTAAAAGGATTGAGATTATCGATAAAGACGGGTTGATATCTATATATAAACATAGCTGAAGTATAGTGTGTTAGCTTTTATATCTGCGGATTTATCTCAAATTATGATACCCCCATCCCTCTCTCTTTATTTATACGTAGTCTAATTAGTGTCTGTCCATAAAGTCATTAAAATTTAAAAATTATCTTTTTGCGAGATTTTTACTTTATTCAAATTACTGATGCTAAGGCAACACTAATCCTCAGAAAGACAAAAATCTCATCAAAAATCTTTATTTTTCAAAAATCAAGCACTTTATAGACAGACACTAATTATAAATACTTCCCCCAAATTTGATAGTTATTGTATTTTCGCTCATCCCGACTCGCCGTTCTTGATACAAATGCCATGCGAAAGCAATTAGTTTTGGCAAAGCCATCCGGGAAAGTATCAGATAAAGATTTTGGTATTAAAAATAAAAAGAGACTCCACTATCTTATTATGAGGTTCAATGTTTCATGTTCCATGTTTGAAAGACAAAAGGAAAAAGGATTTAATTATGAATTATGAATAGTAAATTATGAGTTAAAAAGCCGGCTTTGAAGTCATGCTATCGCATGCTTTCAAGTCCTGGAAGGCGTTTCAAATTTATTTGAAACAAAAAAAAACCAGCGGAACTTGCCGATACGTAAGTGCCTGGTAAAAGAGGTGATAA
>JALSPK010000217.1 GCA_026986005.1 Saprospiraceae bacterium | reverse complement strand
AGGTAATCCTTCCGAAAGCAGTAGCTTATTATTATATTTCTTCAGACAAAGAAACAAATTAGCAAAAGATTTTTTTATGCATTCTCACCAATTATTAGCTAATGATTTTCAAGGAACTGATATCGAATATCTTATATATATTGATGATATTAGTGGAAGTGGTGGACAAGCAATCAAGACGTTAGGTGATATTATTCCTAAAATAAAAAGTAAGTATACTAATATTAAGATTTTATATTTTACAATTTTTGCAACAACAGTAGCATTAGAAAAACTAGAAAGTTCCAAATTATTTGATAAGGTAGATACCGTATTTGAGCTAGATGAAACGTACAGGACATTTTCTAATGAGTCAAGGTATTTTAGTAAACGTCTTAGTCAAGATGATAGAGATTTTTTTGAGAGTGTATGCAAAAATCATTATAGAAATCAATGGGAATTAAGTGAGGATGATATAAGTAGACAAGAGGGAGGAATATTGAACGATGATGAATGTGGTTATGCTAATGGACAACTTTCATTAGGATTTTTTTATAACATTCCAAATAATACTTTACCAATTTTTTGGGCAGAAAGTGATGAATGGAAACCAATATTTAAACGATACAGTAAAGTATATACGAGGTAAAGTAGTATGAACATAAATCCATTTTCCAATATAAAAGCAACACATTTGAACAAACAGGAGATTGTAGATTATTGGGTTGATATTCATAATAATGAACAAGATAAAGAAAATTTTCAAAAAATAATTGAACCTTCCAATCCAAGACCTATAATTATTCTTGGTGGTAAAGGTAGTGGAAAAACACATATTTTGAGGTTTTTTTCCTATGAGTCACAAAAAGTTAGAGCTGCAGAAGAAAAAGTTTCCATTATCAAACAATTACAAGATGAGGGCTATATTAGTATTTTATTAGAGTTGGGGGATTTTCAATTTCAAAGGTTTTCAGGCTCAAAGCTGGATGATTTGGTATGGAGTGAATGGTTTTTTTACTATTTGAATTTAGTATTAGTTGAAAAATTTATTAAACAAGTATTCGAGCTGGAAAAGAAACAATTAATTAGTTTTGATAGAGGCAAAATATTAGAAATGTCATCTCAATACTTTTTTGATGGCTATGACGCATTAGATTCTATTGAAGAAATAAGTGAGACCATATTTAAAGAACATAAAAAAATAGATCAGGTTTTTTCTAAATTGAGAACAGGTACCATCACTAAATTAGAAGACATTGAACCAGCATTTGATACAAGAGAAAATAGGTTTTTTGATATATCTCATGATATTTTAAAAGCAAGTGAAGAGCTAAAAGAGCTCAGGATTTTATTTTTATTGGATCAATTTGAAGATTTAAGTGAAGCGCAGCAAAAATATATTAATACTTTTATTAGACATCCAAAACATTCGGATACGATTTCAATTAGAGTTGCGGGAAGATTATATGCTATTAAAACAAAGGATACATTTTCAGATGATGAAAAAATTCTTGGTGCTGAAGTAACAACAAAAAAACTTGAAGGCTTTATGGGAGATGTTGATAGTTATAAAACATTTGCATTGAAGTTAACTGAGAAAAGATTTAATAAAATTAAGAGCTTCAAAGTAGATCTCGATAGTATTGAAAATTCATTTGAAAAAAATAATACAAGAAACTTTATAGTTCAAATACAAGAGAAGTATGAATCATCATTTGATAGACCTTATATAAAAAAATTCCAAAATAAATTAAGAGACTATAGTGACCAGTTGGGTATTAATAAAGAAAATGATATTGATACAATTATGAATAATATTATTCATAAAGATCCATTAGTAGAGAAGAAAAATATATGGTTGATTTATCAAGCTTGGAATAAAAAGAAGTCTATATTAGATAGAAGTGTAGAAATCAAATATTCTATATCTGGTAGTGGTAAAAATATTCACAGCTCAGAAACATTAAAGCATATTGAAAATGATTTACTTTTTCAATTAAGTAGAGAATGTTCTTTGCCTTATCATTATTGTGGTTTTGAAAATATTCTCAAATATTCATCTGCAAACCCTCGGAGTTATATAAATATATTAAATCATTTATATGAAAAAGCAGAGTTTAGTAATGAGCCAATATTTAACAAAGAAAAACCAATTAGTTGTAAAATTCAAGTTCAAGCACTAAAAATGGCTTCTGATGATTTCTGGAATGAGATGATATCTGATATTAGAGATAACAGGATAATAAGGGCAGCTAAAAGAATTAACAGTTTTTTTAAAAAAGTTAGAATTTCAGACAAGTTAGTCGAGAAAAATCTTACAGCTTTTTCATACAGGGGAAACCTCAAAGATGAAGCAAAAAATATCTTAAATGATGCTGTCAATCATTCATTGTTGAATATGAAGCCGAAAGCAAAAAAAGAAAAAAATAATACAGGGGAAATGCTAGATATATATTATGTAAATCCAATGTTGACAATTAACTGGGAATTACCAATAACATATGGCGGAGTAGAACAATTTGATACTAATGAAATAGAAACTTTATGTCTCGGAGATGACAAGGCGTGGGAAAAAGTTGTAAAAAAATATACTAATAAATTGAATATACCTTTTGGAAAAATAGCTAGTGAACCTAGTTTATTTGGAGATGAATAGTGAGAATAAGTCCATACAACTTATTGCATATGGAAAGTGCAAGATATTCGAGAAAGTTTTACGATGAGCATAAATATGATTTATTTATATCAGCATATACAGATGAAGAGATAGTTAAAAACACCTATAATCATATAGAATCCAAGGAAAAGTTATGGCTTATTTTTCCTGAATATGAATTGGATTTGGAAAAGATTACAGGAGAAATATTTAATCCTGCCTTGGAAGATGACAATACAAAAGAATCTGATTATATAAATGCAATGTATCAGTCTTATTTAGATCAAAATATAGGTAAAAAAATATGTATAGATACAACAGGTTTCAATAAACCATATTTAATTTACTTGATAATTCTTTTAAAAGAAAAAAATGTACAAAAAATAGATTTTATATACACAGAACCACAACGATATGTTAAAGGGAATAAAACAGAGTTTTCAGAAGATAGTATAACTCCAAGAGATATTGTAACTTTTGATGAAAGTTTCCCTGCGAGAGGAGAGAATGATTTATTTATTGTAAATGTTGGATATGATTCTAGATTGGTTAGGAGAGTATTGGATGGTAAAAGAGCAAAAATAAAACCTTTATTAGGATTTCCATCTTTACAGCCGATTATGTATCAGGAGAATATTATAAATCTTATTAAGTCAAAAAGTGAACTTGGAATCAATGAAAATGAAGAACTTTTGTATGCCCCCGCCAATCATCCTTTTATTACAGCACAAGTAATTTCAGAGTATATTGAAGCGTATATAGAAAAATATGGAGTAGAAGAAATAAAAAAAATTTATTTATCTCCTTTAGCTACAAAGGCTCAAACAATAGGTATGACACTTTTTTATATTTTTGAAAAAAAAAAATATCAAGAAAAAGATATTAGTATACATATAAGGTATCCCTTTACAAACAAGTATTCATCTTCCTCCAGTGAAGGTGTTTTTAGAATCAATAAATATACTATTGAATTTAATTTATTTGATAAAATCAAAACATAATTTTGAGTATTCTATGTTGTTTTATAAATTTAAATGTAGCATAATGGTAAATATTTTAAAGAGGGTAATCCTCCCATTTTTCACCGCTTCCAAAAGTAGAGACTAAGCCACATGGGCCAACTTTTGCTTTGGCGTGATACCACCAAGCCCCATGTGAGGGCGTTCATTATTATACACCCAAAGCCACTTGGTGACAAACTCCCGTACCTCTTCAATGCTTTCAAACAGGTGCTGATTGAGCCAGTCGTAGCGAACAGTTCGGTTGTAACGTTCGATATAGGCATTCTGCTGTGGCTTGCCGGGTTGGATATACTCCAGGGTGATATTTTGCTTTTTTGCCCAGTTTTGCAGTGCCTGGCTGATATACTCCGGTCCGTTGTCGCATCGGAGAGTTTTGGGTTTGCCCCGCCATTGTATAATTTGCTCCAAGGTACGAATCACGCGTTCGGAAGGAAGCGAGAAATCGACTTCAATCTCGAGTCCTTCGCGGTTGAAGTCGTCTATGACATTAAAAAGCCGAAAGCTTTTGCCGCTGCCGAGCTGATCGTGCATGAAATCCATCGACCAGACATCGTTAGGAGCGGATGGAACGCTTAACGGTTCGGGTTTTTCTCGCATGATACGTTTCTTAGGTTTGATACGCAAATTTAGCTCCAGCTCTTTATAGATGCGATAGACCCGCTTATGGTTCCAGCCATATCCGTTGACATTCCGCAGATAGAGAAAGCAAAGACCAAATCCCCAGTTGCGCTGATTGTGGGTCAGTCGAATCAGCCAGTCGGCGATCAAAATGTTTTCTTCGTTCAGCTTTGCTTCATAGCGGTAACACGATTCACTAATACTGAACGCTTTGCAGGCCAGACGTATCGTAATTCCTTTGTCCTCGACAGCGCGTTTGGCCATCCTCTTACGTGAAGATGGCTTTACCACTTTTTTTCAAGTGCCTCTTGGACAATTTCTGCCTTGAGGCGCTCTTCGGCGTACATCTTCTTCAAACGCCGATTCTCTTCTTCAAGCTCTTTGAGTCTAGCCATCATCGAGGCATCCATTCCGCCGTATTTGGCACGCCATTTATAAAATGTCGCGCTGCTCATTCCGTGCTCGCGGCACAACTGCGGAACGCTAATGCCACTTTCAGCCTGCTTCAATATCGCCAGAATCTGACTGTCGCTATATCGTGATTTCTTCATGAAAAACTCCTCCTTAAAGTATATGAAAATTTTCTACTTTTGGGAAGAGTGGGGTTTTGGGAGGATTACCGTGGTGCCGTTGCTTGTGGTTTTGGCTACTCTGTTGTTGACATGTAGTTTAGGGGTGTAGTTTAAAGTACCTGTTTTAGTAGGAGATTTTTTGGTTTTTCAGGAGTGACTATTTACTGTGCTTAAATGCTAGTAAATGCGTTACAGCAGAATCAAACCATTCAAAAAAATCTATTCTATTGAATGTGTTTCTAAAAAATAAAAAAAATAACTTTATATTTTGATGTGTAACTACAAGAACTATAAAATTTTTACTCTTATCCTTTCCGTGAATTATTTGTAATGTTTTCGTATTTTCCAATCCTATACCTACCTCTTCAAATGAAAAATCCAAATAATCAATAAGATGAAAAATAACATAATCTCGATATTTATTTAATTTATCCTCAGATACCTCATTTTTTCCAAACGGCTCAATAATAATAAGTTTTTCAAATAAATATTCAATGCCATTATCATCTGAAAAATACTTAGTTTGTATAATTTTTACATCTCTCAAAAATTCAAAAATTGTTTCAAGTTCTAATTTAATATCAGAACAATTAGAAGATATAAGTTTTACATTTGTTATAAATTCTCTTTTTTCTTCACCATCAATATCATTAAAAGCAGCCAGATAACCATTAATAAACTCAACCATTCGATTTTCAAGTATTTCCATCATCACCTCTTCTATTTTTTACACCACATACTATAAGCTCCTTTAAGCATATTTAAATGCTTTTGAAGTATTTTTATTCTTACATAGTGACCACGTGCTTCCGGAGTTCCTGGAATTACATCACTATATCTCCATGCAATTTGCGCTTCTAATACTTTAATAGCCTGTTCAATATATTTACAAGGGTCATTTGGGCTGGTCTCAAGCGCTTCCCTCTCTCCTTTATGTCCAAACGGAGATTGGCTTTTTGCCTTTCCAGCCATATATATTGCAATATCTGTAAACTCTTCATACACATAAACTTTAGCATTATATGCCCAAAGCATTAAATTTATATTCCCACCATACTCCCCGCGAGATCCAAATATAGCATTGGCATTGACTACTGCCACCTCTGCTAATATGCTTTGGACGGCAAGAACACTTGTCTGTTCGGCATAAGACATATACCCGCTAGGATCTGTATAAAACAGTGGGTTTGAATGTGCATACAGATAATGATTTTGTGTTACGGGATTAC
>JALSPK010000216.1 GCA_026986005.1 Saprospiraceae bacterium | reverse complement strand
ACCGTACCTTCGGCAATTAATTTACCCCCACGTGCAACGATTAGTGCAGAAGCACTCTCTCCTGAACCTCCTGCACCTTTGATAATTGTTCCTGCTTCAATAGTCAATGTTTGCCCTTCATTTACAAAGACTCTTCCATTTAAAACATAAGTATTATCAGATGTCCATGTCATAGTACCTGTTCCCTCTCCTCTATCGGTAACTTCAATTACATTATAATCTTTCTTTTTCCCCGAACAATCATTTGTCACTTTTGAAGAATTATAAATCGTGGTGTAGTAATCCTCCGGAGCCTTAGGGTCGGTAGGATCACATGAAAATAACAACAAAACCATTGCTAAAACAAATAAAGGCAAAATTCGAATAATTAGATTTTTCATTTCAATTTTTTTTAGATTTAATTAATTTTTTAAATTCGATGCAAAAGTATATCACAAATATTAATTTAACTTATAGCTAATATTAAGATATTGTTAATTGCGGTTTAACCAGATATTAATTATTTATAACCAAGCTATCATCTTATTGATATACATGATATTTTCAAGCCAATCAAAAGAAATATTGCAATAAAAAATTAAAATTATTCTATCGGATTTGTATTTTACTTTATTTTTTTGCGAACTATTTCATAACGGTAATTAATACAAAACGAGCACAAATTTTATCAGTAACAATTTAGAGTAGATTCATTTTTTTCTATTTCATCATCTTGGTGGCGGTTTCATATAAATAATCTACGCCAATCGGATTATTTTCTAATTCAGGTATATAAACCACTTCGTATTTTAATGACAGATTTTTGATTTTATCATCGATCAAACCGATACTTTTATTAACATGGATAACAATATTTTTATATCCTAAAGCTTCCAGTTTATCTAATAAATTCACAGATTCACTTATACTTACCGGTTCAGGATTTAGGACTATACGAATGGTAGATTGCAACAAAATATCGTTTAATTTTTTATATTTCTCCTTTTGCTTCAAAAGGTTTAACAATACTTTATCTTGTTCCGGGGTATCTTTTTTCACTTTATCAATAAGGTTTTTTTTATTGATTATTTTATGTCTCAAATCAATCAATTTATCTAACCAAATCACAGATAATTGTGCTAAAGAAAAAAATCTTAAACTTAGCGCTGTCGGTGGCATATCAATAATAAAAATATCATTATCAGTATCCTTTTTATATAATTTTTGAAATGTATAAAAAATAGCATATTCTTCCATTCCCGGAGAATATTTTATTAATCCGAAATTGTCCAAAAGGTTAAAACTGCTTAGGTAAGAATGAGTATATTTTAATTGATTTTCCATTATTTCCAAGTATTCCTTTAACATTGCCGATATTGAAGGCTCTTGAATATCAAGATTTTTAAACCGTTGATGTATTTCGCTAAAAGAATTTACCTGAAGAATATCTTTTAAATTATGGGCAGGATCAAGAGAACATAAAAAAATCTTTTTTTTTATTGATTTTTGCAACGCATAAATAATAGCATTTGTAGATTTACCTGTTCCTCCTTTTCCTGTAAAAAATTCAATTTTCTGCATTATTAATCTATTTATTACCCTATATCAAAAGATGAAAAAAGATAAGACAAAGGATGTGATACCAAAGTAGCCTTATTTATAGACAACAAAATAGATTCAGATTCTATATCTTTCAATAATTCCAATGAAATATGTATGGGCACCACAGGCAAACCAAACATAAAACCGATAGATAAGGTATTGAAAACCGATTCTAATTCAGCGAGTTCCATTTCAGAATATTCTATCGCCTTTTGCCGGTACAACCTATCAATATCCGTAAAAAGTTTTTTTAATTTCATTTTATTTCTTTTTAAAAAACCTAAGGGTTCCTTCTGTTACAATCCACACTACAATTATAATAATAATAATGTTTATCAGAGATAATAAATAATTATTTTTACTCAAAAATTTAAATTGATTCAATATCAAAGCCCATAAGGTCATAACAATCATGAAAATTGCCGGAATTCCGGACCAAAGCCATTTTAATCCGCCTTTTAATCTTAAATAATTTGTAATTACTATTAACGATAATGCCGCAAGTGTTTGATTTATAGCTCCAAAAAGAGGCCATAGTTTCAATGCACCTTTACCATCAGCTCCGCTTACAAAAGCCAACAGCATTGCAGTAATTATTGCTAAAAAAGTAGTAATGTATGCATTTTTAGCCCATTTCCCTTTGATATTTGCACTTGCAAACAATTCTGTGATGATATATCTTTGAATTCTAGTTGCCGTATCAAGAGTAGTCCCTGCAAACGATGCAACAAACACTCCCATTATTACAATCGCAATAGTCTTGGGAATACCAATATTTGAAATCATATTTGCCGAACCATAAATAAATGCTCCAAGTTTACTCGACAATCCTCCGGCTGCCTGCCAGGATGAATAATGATGTGTAAATGCAGCTGTACCGGTCAATATGTGGCCATTAACATCAAGGCCCAAACCTATACCCGCAACAGCAGCTATTATAACAAAAGTAGCCAATAAACCTTCCATCATCATAGAGCCGGCTCCTACAAATATAGTATCGGTCTCTTTATTTACCTGCTTGGATGAAGTTCCCGAAGATACCAGAGCATGAAAACCCGAAATGGCACCACAAGCAATAGTGATAAATAAAAACGGGAATAGAGGAGGAGACCCTTCAGGATGAGGATTGTAAACTTCTCCTACAAATTGAAATTCAGGTATAAAAGAACTAGCAATTATTCCGATAAATATTAACAGTAAAGCTACAATAAGTTCATGAGAATTTATAAAATCTCTTGGTTGCAATAATGTAGTAACAGGTAAAACAGAAGCAATAAAAGCGTAAATAAGCAAAATTATCGTCCATACACCTGTAGGTGGAATTCCTAAAACTTGAGGTAATTCAATTGGGAAATAATACCCTAAAACTATTGTTGCATACATAAAAAAAAGAGCTATAATCGATGCCAATAACACATTCACTCCTTTTTTATATATAGCATACCCCAAACTTACAGCAATTGGTATTTCTAACCATACAGGTAAAACGGAAGCCGGAAAAAGTTTGAAAATTACAGCAATAATGAGACCAAAAATAGCTATTACCATCCATAATTCAATAAACACTATTACAAAAAACAACAATTTGGATTTATTGCTTACATATTTTGAAGTGTAATCGGATATGGATTTACCATCATTTCGCATTGAAATAATTAAGGCACCTAGATCATGAATAGCGCCCATCACAGTGCTGCCCACAAAAACCCAAATAATGGCAGGAAGCCAACCCCATATCACGGCAATAGCCGGACCTACAATCGGACCGGTACCGGCAATTGAAGTAAAGTGATGCCCAAATATTATTTCCTTTAAAGTAGGTACAAAATCTTTTCCGTCTTTAAATCTGTGAGCAGGGGTTATATTTTTATCATTCAATTGAAAAATTAAAGGACCGATTATTTTTTTGTATAATCGATACATTAATATATAGCCCAAAAAAACTAAAACAAGAAGTATTAATGGTTTCATTTTAAACGAAATTTATAGTAGTTCAAGCAAATTTATTAATTTTTTTTATTTTCTTTAATATAATTCATGATATAATTTAGTCCCATTTTTTTCCTCTCATTTTTCCTGATATTATTTTTTGAATTCGCAATATTTAAAAAAGAGAAGGGGCCGGGGGATGAGGATAGAGGAAGAAATCTTGTTTTATCACTATTTTTTACCCCCACTAACGTACGAGGCTATAATATGTCGTCTCATAGGGACTTTATTTTGTCTCAAATAAATTTACGACACTTTCAGGACTTGAAAGCACGCGATAGCGTAACTTTAAAGCCGGTGTCTTTTGTCTTCACCGTTGTGTACTTTTGTCTATATTTGTGTTTTTCTAAAAATTTTCGTATTTTTGCTTTATGGGTAATAAATCGGTAAATAACATCCACGACAAATTCTTTAAGGCGATAATGTCCGATATCGAAGTAGCAAAGGATTTTTTCAAGACATTTTTACCTAAAGACATATTAAATACCATTGATTTAACCACTTTAAGATTTACGCAAAACAGTTTTATTTCCGGTAAACTAAAAGAGACTTTTGCGGATTTGGTCTTTGAGTGTATGCTAAAAACCGGCAATCAAAAAACTTTTATATCAATACTGCTCGAACATAAAAGCAATCCTGATAAATATACTTATGTACAGATATTGGGATATGTCGTAGAAGGATATCAAGCTCAGATCAAAGCAGGAAAGCCATTAGTGCCGATTTTACCTGTATTGCTCTATCATGGCAAACAGAAATGGGAGTTAAAAACAATTAAAGATTTAATTCCGTATTTGCCCGAAGATATTGAGAAATATATCCCGCAACTCTCCATTGAATTTTTAGATCTTAAAAAGTTCTCAGATGAAGAGTTACTGAATATCGGTAATTCTTTTCTTGCATCTGCACTTACAATACAGAAATACAGTCAATCTCCTGATGAATTAATAAAAAAAGCAAATAAGATATTCGGAGCAATATTTCCTGAAGGAATAGGGAACTTTAAAGAAGTATTATTTGTTTATTATTTAAATCTGCTACAAATATCAAAAGAAGAATTTATAGAATTAATAGAAAAAATACCACCCAAAATAAAAAAAGATTTTATGAGTACTTATGAAATGATAGCAAAAGAATACGAACAAAAAGGTATCGAAAAAGGTATTGAAAAAAATACTGTAAATGTGATTTTGAGGGGAAACCAAAAGGGATTTAGTATTGACAATCTTGCGGATATCACGGGTCTAAGTATTGAAGAAGTACAAAAAATCATAAGAGAAAATAGTAATTAATAATTTACAAGAAAACACCATTGTCACAAATAAATTTATGACACCTACAAAAGGCGTTTCAAATTCATTTGAAACATTACAAATAAAAATGTGAAGTAGGACTTAAAAGCATGCTGAATTACATAATTTGACTATTAGCCGTGTATGTCTGTTCCGGTAATCATTTTTATCATCTTTACAAGTGTAAATAATGAATGATCAATTACTAATTACTACTGACTAAAGACTGCCGATTGAAAACTTAAAACTGAGATTTGGGGGCAGCTAAAATCACACCTGATTAGTTGTTCTGAATTTATAGCAAAATATCCATATCATAATATGTTTTTTTACTACCTTTGCGGCTTGTTAAAAATATATAGTGTTTCTTTGAAAATCATGTAAAATCAAAAACGGATATTTCAGCGATATTTTTATTTTCCTCAACTTACTGATACTAAGGTATTACATCGTCTCGGAAAATAAAAATCTCATACAAAATCTCCCGTTTTATTAAAATTTGACTGTTTCCAAAGAATCACTACATAGAATATTTAACTACTCAGATAGAATATTTTTTAAGAAAAATCAATGTATTATGAATAAAAAAAGAGTTTATACTTTCGGTAATAAAAAAGCCGAAGGAAATACAAGTATGAAAAACCTGCTCGGAGGTAAAGGTGCTAATCTTGCTGAAATGAATTTAATAGGAGTTCCGGTTCCTCCCGGATTTACTATAACAACTGATGTAAGTACCGAATATAATAAATTGGGAAAAGAAAAAACAATAGAAATTTTAAAACCTGAAGTTGAAAAAGCCATTGAACATATTGAAAAAATAATGGGATCAAAATTCGGTGATAAAGATAATCCTTTATTGGTTTCTGTAAGATCAGGTGCAAGAGTTTCTATGCCCGGAATGATGGATACAGTATTAAATCTCGGCTTAAATGATGAATCTGTTGAAGGAATTGCAAAAAAAACCGGAAATAGCCGTTTCGCTTGGGATTCTTACAGAAGATTTGTTCAAATGTATGGAGATGTGGTATTGGGAATGAAACCGGAATCAAAAGAAGATGAAGATCCGTTTGAAGAAATATTAGCTAAAGTAAAAAAGCAAAAGAAGGCTAAATTAGATACTGATTTGACAACGGATGATCTTAAAGAAATCGTAATAATGTTCAAAGATGCCATAAAAAAACAAACGGGACATGATTTTCCTCAAGATCCTTGGGAACAATTATGGGGTGCCATTTTAGCTGTATTCGATAGCTGGAACAATGATCGTGCAAAATATTACAGGAAAATGAATAAAATTCCTGATGATTGGGGT
>JALSPK010000215.1 GCA_026986005.1 Saprospiraceae bacterium | reverse complement strand
TGATATATTTGTGGTTAAAATCAAAAAAATCAAAAAGGAAAATATATGTTTCATCTGTTATATTTTTATATTTTAAAATCCGGAATCCCCCTTTTAGGAGACTCCGGACATAATTGAATTTTATTTGTGATTTATTACTATCTTGTGTATTTTCATTTCTTTTCCGTCTTTACCTGTTACATATACTATATATACTCCATTGTCATAGCTTCCCGTATTTATCTCTATACCTTCTCCTTTTTCCATATCAATACTTTCTTCATATACCTTATTGCCCAGGATACTATACAGTGCTATAGTGCCTTCAAATTCTTCCATATCATTGTATCTCACTTTCAGCTTTCCGGATACGGGATTGGGATATACAGACCAAGAATCGAGTTTATCTCTATTGTCACTTCTATATTGAATACCATTGCCACTTATATATGGCCATTGATTTTGCACTATTTCACCTGTCAATTCATACAACAATCCTTTGGCATAAGCCAATTCAGGCAAAGTATCCGAAGCCTCAACTGTCAAAAATTCTTTTTCTTCCGGTGTAAGTGCATATTGACGACCGGAGAAAAGGTAAGTAAGATAGATATTCTCAATATCAATAAATGCTCTTACATTGTCTCTCTCATCATCTCTTATCAAAAACGGTTGCCCGTCATTTCTCGACAATGCAGACTCCATCTCCAGCAATACTGCATTTGCTTTAGACAATTGATGTGTAAAGACATAATGACCGTATAGTCTTTTCTTCCATTGATATGTACATAATTTTTTTAATATCTCTTCAATCTTTGTCCAGTCTTTTTTATCACCCCAGTACCAGGAATAGTAATAGTAATGTCTATGCAACTTTCTTTCCAACTTCTTGAACTTCTTGTATTTCTCATACCACGACGCATCGCGCACATCGGTTGTAAACAGCTCATAGTACCAATTGCAATATTTATTTATCCATACAGTCAGAGTATCTTCACTCACCAATGGAGTAACTACTCCACAATATTCGTTGGTTGCGCTTGCACTTTCATATTTAGTATAATTCCCGGGATTTTGAGGTACCGTATTAGGAGGAGCGGGTTCTTTGGGAGTCCAATATACAAATGGCACACTACCTTCGGTAGCTATATCAAAATCCGAACTAAATATGTTTAGTGCCGGATATTTTTTACTTCCTTGTTCGTGATGTATCTCAGCGTAAGACAAACCTATATCGGGACCATTAGCAGTACCTGCAAAAATATTGCCTTCCACCTCCGAATTGCTATTTTCTCCGACAAATTGAACAGCTCCGCTTCCGGCTTGGATTACATCATTACAAAGTACTTTATTATAGTTACGCCCTGTATAGATAGGATATACAGCCATTTCTGCACTATTTGTCATCTCATTATCTTCAAAATGGAATATATTTTCTCCTTCGGGTACTATATGTATTGTATTGTTTTCAAATGTAGAATTGGTAATATTGGTAATAACCCAAGCTCCCGTACCTGACAGATACATTCCCAGATCATTATCCGATATTGTATTGTTTCCTTCGAT
Organism: Saprospiraceae bacterium; assembly: GCA_026986005.1. Taxonomy (GTDB): domain Bacteria; phylum Bacteroidota; class Bacteroidia; order Chitinophagales; family Saprospiraceae; genus JADJGA01. The sequence goes on along the minus strand of JALSPK010000215.1, from coordinate 4,726 downwards.
TGTCAGAGAAGTCAATGAAGGACCACTGCTAATAGCATATATACCATAATCACAAGCTTCTATATAATTATCATCACCAAGTGACAATACTGCATTCTGAAGAAAAATCCCATATTGGTTTTCAAAAATACCTGTATTCTCAACCTCTACACCATCTGCACCATATATGTATATACCCTTATAGTTATCCGAAAATGTACAGTTGGTGAAAAAACTGTGTTGTTCATAATCATAATTATCAAAAAATACACCTCTGCCACAATCCATAAAAAAAGTATTATCACACTGTACAATTCCGGCATTGCTTCTCACACCATTATGAGCATTTTCTATAAATACCGGAATATCATTATGTCCAAGAGACTCTAAAAATCCAAAATCCGTATAATTAAGACCATTGACATTAGCTTGTCCCTGAGTATGATCTCCTTCTACGATTACTCCTTCCCATTCGTCAGTACACAAAGATGTCAAATCCGCTCCCGGCAATAAAGTTAACTTAGCTCCCGGCTCCACAACAATCTCTCCCCATTGCGACATCACCTGAGCCGAAACAGTCAATTCAGCACCCGGTTTTATGTGCACCGGAGTTTTAATATAGGTTGTCTGATCCCAGACTACATTACCTGTAATTTCCGCCGGAGCAAAATCAGTACTTAGGTCTATTATCTTTGATGGAATGGTATATCCACAATCAGGAGAATTCAGATCATATATTTTCATGGTATATATATCATCATCAGTCATCTCAAAGTTTAATGTAAAAGTATTTCCCGATTCCAGGTAGCTTTTCACTTCATTATTTTGATTATCAAATAATTTTACGGTGTACTCATAATCGGAGAGATTATTATCACAATCTCCCAATCCTATTAATTCAAACGTTCTTGATTTAAAACAATTGTAATCTTCATATATCTTATTCACTTCCACTATATCATAATTTTGTTGACAAATGATATTAATATTGTCTAAAAAGTGAAAACAAATACAATCCTGAGGATCTTGCGGCATATTTTGATTACCTCCATCAGTTGCATCAAAACTAAAAAGCAATTGATTAAAATCGCTACTACCGATTGTTATACAATGACTGTATTTTTTCCATTCACCAATACCACTTAAACTTTCATCACTGACTAAGCTCTGAACAAAATTACCATCAGTCGATTCACCGTTTACATTTGTTAAATCAGTATATCCATCCAAAAACGTCTTCATAGACCCGAAACCATATATACTAATATAATAAGATATTAAATAATCTTTCCCATTATGAAATATCTCGCCGTCAGGTAATTCATAAAAAATAAATCTCCCTAATGAATGCACCCCCGCATAATAATCACCATCTTCTGCCAAAACACCATCTCCCGAATCACATGAATTTTTCAACAATCCGGGATTGTTACTGGCTGAGAACCAATTGGGAATACACCCGTCATAAAAGTAATTATAACAAGGGGCTGAACAATCATACTCACAATTAAAATCTTCAAAACTTTCGTGATGTGCCTGTGCACCAATAAATGCAGTACCTGTAAAAAAGATACCGATTAAAACTAATAAATTTCTAATTTTTTTCATAGCTTTGTTTTTATTTATTAAAAAATTCCCGGTTGTTTATTCTTGCGTCAACATCAATTAAACAGCCGGGCTTGTTTATAGCATTGCTCCTTTGAGCAATGTTTTTTTTATCAAAGAATAATATTTAACTTTTTCTTTATTATTCCCGTATTATGGTTTCAAAATACCCGTTAGTAATAATTATAGTATCGGGAGAATCGGGGTCAAATATCAAACTGGTATCAACATAATATGAACATTGAAATATCCCTTTCACTTCTCCTGTTTTGCTATTAATTTCCGTCAATTTCAAATAATCCGGTATTGTATCATTTTCGTTTAGAAAATAAATATTGCCAAACACATCTCCATCTGATAATGATGTCGAATATACACTTGTCATATCAGTAGTTTCACCTGGATTCCATTTTTTAAAAAATTGAGTATCCAATTTTAATTTAAAACCACTAAAATCAATTTGTTTTCTTAGATACCCATTTTGTAAAACATATTTTAAATATAAAAAATACAAACTATCATCAGATGGCCGTTTGGGTTTGCTTAAATACGGTACTAATGAATAACTCTCCCCATTTAAATCCATTGTCCCATAACCATAATCAACAGGTACGGGTTCATCCTTATGACAAGAAGTTAATATAACTAAAATGATTACAATTAAAAAATTTCTCATTTTCACTAAATTATTATAGATTAATAAATATTTTATAAATTCATGTACTATTTATTTAATATTACCGGTATTCTTTGTGTTTTATTATTACCGGTTAATTCTACTATATAGAGAGCATTGCTAAAATTACTAAAATCAAGTTTCTCAGTATGATATCCTGCTTTCTGATCTTTCTTATATAGAACTCTTAAAAGCTTTCCTTGCGAATTTAATATTTTTATCTTGACGCTTGAGTTGTCTTCAATAAAATATGTAAGTTTTACAAATGAATTCGCCGGATTGGGATAAGCAATCATATTTTTTTGTTCATAAACTACATTGTTGTTTCCGGTTTTTATTGACTGACCTCCACCATCAACTACTATCGTATAATGCTCGGATTCCGATGTTTCTCCATTTGAGGCGGTAACCAACAAATGCGTAAAAATCACATCTCCAATATTGTATTCAGGAAATGTATTTACAGTTATATAGCTATTAGTCGAATAGACCGGTGTATTATCCCAATTCATTCCGGTTTTATTAACTTTCCACTCAAAAGTATATGGACCGGGTGCGCCATTATATATAGCAGTAAAATGCGCTGAATGCAACCAATTTACTTTATCATCTCCATCTATATATGCATACAAATGATCCGTTCCGCTACGGAAATTGGCAACAGTACATCCATTTGCTTTTAGCATTGCCGCATTGTTTCTCTGATTGGGTATTCCTGTCGGATAATCTTCAAAGTTCACTTCCGGATTGGAATAATATTGAATTTTATCTGATGAATTTACCGAAAACATAATTGTTTTTCTTTTATATTCCGGAAAGCTACAAGGAAAATGGTATGAAGTATAATGCCAACTATGAGCCCTATTATCTCCGGATATATTTATATCGATACAATTATTTCCGGCTTCATAAGCATCACATGGTTCATGATCAGCATCCAATAAATGTCCAAACTCATGCGAAAATATTCTACTACCATCTATATTGTTTACTACTGCATAAGCAAATGAGTTGGAGGGACCTAAAAATGCTTTTCCTACCGCATCATCATCATCCATTATTGCATCATTTACAAACAATACAACAATATCGGCATCATAATTATCTCGCATTGAATGTGCAATAGAACTTCCTTGCACTTCATTTAAAACATTTAAAAATGTTTTTTTTGTTTCATCCAACCCGAACTCTTCAGTTCCTACCAATTCCAAATTAAGTTTATACTCGGGAATTCCACTATTTAATAAAGCATTATTTGTATGAGATACACTCCTTTCTATAATCTGTTCAATATCAAAAGAATTTATCTTTGCCGAATGAGTATATAATCCAAGTACCTTTACCGTACAATTTCCGCTTTCCCTGTATGATATTTCATTATCAATATTATTACCATGACTATCTTGCCCTTTCAAATTACTTCCTTCCGGCACTACAGCACCTTCGCAAAACGAATTTGAATTTCCGGGTTCCTGAACTATTACCCTATATCCCCCCCCTATATCATCTATGCTATAATGTTCTTCCTCAATTTGTATCTCTCCAAATTTTTTATCCCCTTTCCCTTTTAGAAAAAGATATCCCATTCTACAACAACTATCAACATCATTTTGAAGTAACTCACCATACCATTCAAAATCTTGATTTGATTTGAATTTTACATTTTTCCCCTTAAAATAAACATCTCCACACATAGAATTAAGGACATCAACTAATATTATATTACTGTCAATTGTTGAAATATCATTTATATTAACTTTAAATATACTATCCATTCCTGTGTTTGATGTAATTATCATCATTCGATCATATTGCGCGGGTGTTAAATCCGACATTTCCCAATCTGCAGGCGTAAAAAGTTCCTGAGCAGATACAATACCTGTAAATATACTAAAAAATATTGAAATTAAACTTAAATTAATTATTTTTTTCATAGCTTTGTTTTTATTTATTAAATAATTCCCGGTTGTTTATTCTTGCGTCAACATCAATTAAACAGCCGGGCTTGTTTACAGCATTGCTCCTTCTTTGAGCAATTTTTTTTTAATTCTCTTATCAAAATTAAAATTTTAATAATTTATCTCTATATTTTATACAGCTTTTACTCTAATAATAGAATCGAAACAATCACTATTATCACAAATTTGTATAGACCTCATTTTACCGAATGATTTTGTGATATATTAAAACTTGTATTGTACTTTGTCCATTCTCACTTTTGTTCCAGTGCCTAGGCAAAGATTTCCCGACCTCTTACCGAATCAATCTTCACTCTAAGGCATAAAACCGGTTTAGACTTACCAAGTTTTGGAAACTTGGCAAGTCGGGGGTATTAAGAACGGTGGATCGATCTCTGACCAAAACACCAACTTATCTTTTTTTAGATTATGTAATACAGTTTTCGGGAAATATATCTTCTTTAATATGAAATATAAAATTATGTCGGGGACAATTATGAAAATATTT
>JALSPK010000214.1 GCA_026986005.1 Saprospiraceae bacterium | reverse complement strand
ATAAAAAATATTTATGACATTCAAAATATAGCAAATAAAAAGAAAAAAAGACTTGTTATTTATATTGCAATGGGATTTGGCAACCCATATTTAGATGAATGGAATATTTCCATCGTCTATAGATGGGTTGAGGTTTTGAATGATATGGGCATAAAGACAATTATATTTTCGGATACAGTTGGAATTAGTACCAAATCAAAAATTGAAAATGTTTTTACACAAGTGATGCCGGATTTTAAAGAAATAGAATTTGGTGCTCATTTTCATACAAAACCCAAAAGTTGGAAAGAAAAAATTGAAACAGCATATAAACATGGGTGCAAAAGATTTGACGGTGCGCTTAAAGGATTTGGAGGATGCCCAATGTCAGGCTATGGTTTAGTTGGGAATATGCCAACTGAAAATATTATTGAATTTATGAAAAATAAAAACGAAAAACTTGGGTTGAATGAAGAAGAATTGATGAAATCAATGGAAATGTCAACTTCATTTTTTCCTTCGCATTGATAAAAATATCTTTGATTTGATACTAATTGACAAAAATATTTACAAAAACCTATTTGATGAATTTTATGAACCATTATGCAATTTCGCATATAGGTATATGAATGATTACGACTCAAGTGAAGATGTTGTTCAAGAGGTGTTTACCTATTTATGGATAAAAAGAAAAGATTTAAAGATCAATACGAGTATTAAAAGTTATCTTTTTTCGGCAGTAAAGAATAAGAGTATTGAAAAAATTAGACGTAATAAACTTGAGACAAAATACATTAGTCAAAAATTGTTGGAAGCTAAACAGTTTGAACAAGAAGATGAAGAGGAAATGGACAAGCTTATCTTAATAAAAAAACTATACGACTCAATTGAGGAACTTCCTGAAAAATGTAAATTAATATTCAAAATGGCAAAAGAAGAAGGACTGACTTACAATGAAATTAGCACCAAGCTAAATCTTTCCGTTAAAACAGTTGAAAGTCAAATGAGACGCGCATTTATTTTATTGCGTGAGAAAATATCATAAAATACATTTTATGAATAGATTTAAAAAGAATCATTAGCATAATCTTTATAGTTGTACTACCTTTGCTCTTATAAAATGAAACTGTATGAAATTTTCATTCAAATATTTTAGAGCCTCTATTCTTGGACTTTTACTATTTTGTGTAAATTACAGTTTAGTTTCACAGAATAATACAATTTTAGATTCTAATCTTGTTTTTCACGATAAAAGTATTCAGTTAAGTGAATTGTTAAACCTAATTGAAAGCACAACTGATATAAAATTAACTTATAGTCCCGGACAAATCAATAATTTTGCTCGTATAGAAAAATGTGCTAATCCATGTTCAGTAATTGATTATTTGAATAAAATCGCCAGAGTATCAAATTTAAAATTAGTAGTAAATAATTCAGATGTTTTTTTGTATAAAAATTATTCCTCTACTGGGGATACTGATTTTAGTATATCAGGATATGTAAGAGATTTTGAGACTGGAGAACTGCTTTTGGGTGCAACGATTGTAAGTATTCAACATAATATTGGTATCACTACTGATGAAAATGGATTTTTCTATTTTAAAAATATATCAAAGAATGATACCATAAGAATTAGTTATATTGGATATTCTCCTTTGTTGTTATTCCAAGATAGTGTTGGACAGAGTATTCAGAGTGTTTTTTATCTAAAAAAATCAAATATATTAAAAGATATAATAATTGATACAAAAAGTAATATCAATGTGTTTAATTATAGTAAATTCGATTCTTACAAATCATTGATGTCCTTGGATGAAAACACTTCTGTAATGGGCAATAACGATGTGTTAAAAGATTTGACCAAGCTAGCTGGCATTGAAAAGATTAATGATTTACAGGGTGGTATCTCAATCAATGGCTTGTCTCCTCAAGACAATATCTATTTACTGGATGGTGTTAGAGTTTTTGAGCCAAACCATATATTTGGGTTATTTTCAGCTTTCAACAAAAGCTCTATAAATAAAGTTTCTATTCATTCGAACTGTTCTCCCCTCAAATATTACGATGCGTTTTCAGGAGTTGTTAATAGTCATTTAATCGAAGGAGATTTCAAGCAACATAGTGCGGATTTCAGTATTAGCAACAGTAATGTTGGAATGTTTGTAACCGGTCCGTTATTAAAATATAAAACTTCATATTTTTTTGACCTCAGGAAAAGTATTCTGAATTTTTATTTGCCACAGCTGGTTAAATTAAATTTGAATTTTGAAAATCTTGACTTTTATGATGTCAATTTTAAGATTACTCATAGAGTTGCCATGGGAAATAAAATCAATATTTTCTTTTATCACGGTAATGACAATGTGAGAATCAATAATTCTTTGGATCGATTAAAGACAACAAATAGGTATAATTGGGGAAATCTTGTATATGGTTTGAAATGGCAATATTTATTTTCAAATTCACTAAAATCCGTTCTTGTATTCTCATTTTCTGACTATAATAATAGATCGACTTCGATTTTTGAGGTAAATAAAAATCCATTTGAAAAAAGTTATCTTTCGATATTTTCTCTTTCGAAAATTAGAGAGACATCCTTGAAGCACGACTTTAAGATGTATGCTGGTAATAGTGTTTTTAAATTCGGGTACAAGATATCAGAGTTTGGCTTACAACCTATTCTTAAAGGGGAAATATCTGAAGATGTTATAGCGCACAATTCATTTGTTCAATCGGATAAAGATAGCCTTTACTACTCAAGTGCGTGCTATTTTGCTAATGAGTATTCATATCAAAAATTTAAGATTAGTACCGGATTTAAAATTGGTTATTTGTTCAAATCTCATATTAGGAATGTGTATTTTAATCCTAAAATCAAGTTGGATTACCATTTATCAAAGAAGTCTGTTGTTACTTTTTCATACATGAAATCTTCAAAGCTTGTTCATTCTTTGGGCTCATATTCTGTTGGGATTCCATCGATGTTATGGTCTGTTAGTAATGTCAACTTACCTATATCTGAGTCATTTAACTACAGTATCAATTACTTGTATTATTCAGGAAAGCTTACATTTATAACCGAATTGTACTATAAGAAAATGAAAGATATCCTTGAATATAAAAATATTTCTGATGTTTTTAATCCTGTTTCTGCTAAAGGGGCCGTACTCCCCACATTCTCTTATAATGGTGATATCTCTAAGAATATCTTAATCGGCTCAGGTAGAGCTTACGGTACCAATCTTTCAGTTAATTACAGGGGCAATAGAATTGCTCTGAACGGTTCATTTTCTATAAATAGAGTTTTTGTTAAGTTTGATGGGATAAATTCAACAAAGGAATTTAGAGGAAATTACGATTTAATTTATTCTTCGTTTTTTGGAGTAAAGTATAAAATCAAGAAGATGCTTTTTTTAACTGATTGGCATATTCATAGTGGTCAAGTATTTAGTCTTCCCGAACATGTTTACAAAGATATAAATGGTAATGAAGTGTTGGATTATTTACGTAGAAACAACAAAAGTATGGAATTATATAATTCTATTTCGATAGGTGTTGCTTATGAAAAATTTGTTAAAAATGTTAAAATTAAACTATCCTTCGGAATTTCAAATATCTTTAGTAACTTTAACCCAGTTTATGCATATTTGTATAGGACTGATGATTTTTATAAAGTTTCACAAGTGAGTGGACTACCTATTTTACCGTATTTAAGAATAAATATAAAATTATAAATTATGAATAGAAGATTAATGCTTTTTGCAAGTTTTACACTCTTTGTTTCTTTAACAGGTTGTCTACCTTTCGTCAAGATGGAATCCGGTAGGGTGATAGGTAAAGATAGATTTTCTGTTGGAGCAATAGCTTCATCTTATTCTATTTCATCTTCTGGTGATAAAAGTTTTACTATTCCATATGGTGAGTTTCAGGTTAAGGAAGGAATAACGGAAAAATTTGAAATATCCGGTGGATTAAATTCTGTAGGTTTTGTTATTATAAATGGCAAGTATCAAATAGTTGGAGATCAAAAATCTTTTTTTGCTTTATCGTTGGGGATTGGATCTGATATTTTAGTTTTTATACCTAAAAGCGATTCAAATATAAAGAAAAATTTGAAATTATCTATTCCTGTTTTTACATCATATCATTTTACGAAAAAAACTTATTTGTTTATAGCTCCTCAGTTTTCAAAGCAAATTATTTTTGATAAAAAAGAAGATAATATTAATTTTCTTGGAATATCTCTTGGGTTGGGGATTTACATAAAAAATGGAGAGATAAATTTGGGAGGAGGTTACTTCGCTCCAATTAATGAATTGCAAAGCAATATAGACCAAATTGGTGTCTCGTATAGACATTTCTTTTGATATAAATATTGACCAAAAAAAATCTGTTTTTTTTTTGATTATCTGTCCTGTCCTGTTTTGTTCTTTTCTGATTTTATTTAAAATAGAATTAGTATTTCTATCTTTATTTTCATTTTTTAACGACTGTTTTTTGTTTACTATCTGTATATAAAGTGCTTGATTTTTGAAAAGTATCGCAAAAAGATTATTTTTAAATTTTTGACGACTTTATAGACAGACACTATTTAGGCACAGATTTTGTACTGGTATAGTTATATTAGTTTATAATATATTTATAAACTGGATATTGTTGTATTAATTACATAATTTAACTGTATAGTATATTGCTTAAAGTGTGTTCGTTACATATTTAGAAAAACACAAATTATGCATAAGTATAATTTATTAATGCATTGTATGTTTTTTTAAACTAATAAATACCATTATGAATCAATGTATTACAAGAATTTTAAACAGATATTTGTGAAGATTTATCTTATAACCCCCAAAATAATCAGAAAATGAGGCGACATAAATTTTCTTGCTTTATATTAGTTTTAATGCTAATATATTCAATAAATGGAAACTGCATAAACAATTATATTAATTCAAATCCAAATTCTTATGGTGGACGCAATGTTTTATCGCCAAATCCACTTCCTCCCACTGCAATAACTGTTCAGTCGTGGTTGGATTACAATGAAAATGGAATTAAGGATGGTATTGATAACGGGTTAGATGGAGTATCTGTCAGGCTGTATAATGAAAATAATAATCTTATAGCATCCGGGATAACTCTAAATAATGGACAATTTGTTTTCAACAATGTAGCTAATGGAACTTATAGGATTAAGCTTGGTAGTTTTACCGGGCTCAACTACACCTACATGGATGTCGGTTCTGATGACAATTTGGATTCGGATATTGATTATGGTGGGTATTCTGAGTTTTTTATCATAGATAATTCAAGTAATAATGTACTGATAACTGGAGGCTTTAGAGGAAACCTTCAAGTTGTCTTAGGTAATAGTCAAAATATTTGTAAAGGGTCGCAAATAACATTAAATGCTACTACTTTTTTTGGAAAAGCACCATTTACATATCAATGGAATAACAATTTACCAAATCAATCATCTGTTGATGTCTCTCCGGATTCATTAACAGTATATCATGTAACCGTAACGGACTCTTGGGGTTTTCAGGCAGAAAGTGATGTTATTGTAAGAGTGAAAGATGGTATTGGAGAAGAAAGGCATACTGTTATTGATGATTTCAATCATGGTAGTGGAGGAAGTCAATTTAGACTTGAGGTGAATCCGTCAAATCCCGGATCAATTCAAGGTGTAGATTTTGCAAATACCGGCATTATAGGAAATTATAGAACCGTTGATTTAACTTATTCTTCTGGAACTCAATCAGCAGCAGTTGTGATTGATTATAATTCAGGATATTTTTCACATAGTAATGAAGATGGTACGATTTCTAAGGCTGAGTTATACTATGATAACAATGGAGTTGGTTTACATCAGGATATTTCAGCTTTTGATTACATAAAGATAAACGATATAGGTCTTGATCAAGGAGAGTTAAATGTGAAAATTTCTATTGTGGACTTTGATAATAATACTGCTACAATTACGAAAAGATTGCCTGGTCTCGGTAACTCTACTATATATAATAAAGAAATCAGATTGGCTGATTTTAATAATATAAATAATATCAACTTAAACGATATTAAAGAATTTTACTTTTATTTTACTTCCAAAGATAAATCAATAGACTATCGCCTGGGTGATTTATGGATATGTGAATTTACAAATTGCAATGTAAAAGCTGAACCTGTTTTAGCTGAGATTTGTCAAGGTGATAGTGTTGATATAAATGCAATTGCTGAATGCGTTAACATAGTTAGTTATTCTTGGGATAATGGCGTAGGATATGGTGCAAAGCATAAGGTTTCACCTGATGCCACAACTGTTTATCATGTTACAGCTACTGATGCTTATGGGTGTACATCAACAGATTCTGTAAAAGTTATAGTTCATCCTAACCCTAGTATTAATTTGCCAAGTGATTTAAATATGTGTAAAGGTGATACTCTTGATATATCGGTTGATGTTCTATCCGGTTTGGCTCCTTATAATTATATATGGAGCAATGGAGATACTTCAAAAAGTATTTCAGTTTCTCCTTTAGCAAATACTTCATATGAAGTGACGGTTATAGATGCCAATGGTTGTAGTTCGGTCACTAAAAAAGTTGATGTAGAAGTTTATCCTACACCAAGCGTGATTCTTACATCTACCATTGCAGATTGTGCAGAGAGTAACGGATCTGCTACTGCATCTCCAAGTGGAGGTACTCCGCCATATGATTTTTTGTGGAGTAATAGTGGAACAAATAGTACGATTACCGGTATCTCAGCTGGAGATTATATTGTTACAGTAACAGATGTAAATGGATGTCATATTGTTGATACTGTGATAGTAGCAGAGAAAAACTGTGGCTTACTCGGTGACTTTGTGTGGGAAGATGATAATGCAAATGGAGTTCAAGACTCAGGAGAAAAGGGGATAGAGAATGTCAAAGTAGAATTATATGATAAAGACAAGATTCTATTAAAAACAGAATTTACTGATTTTGATGGTGTGTATTATTTTCATGGACTTCATGAAGGTGATTATTATGTGAAGTTTATAAAACCGAGTGAGTATGAATATACATCTAGGGATATAGGTTTAGACGACAAGGATAATGACCCCGATTCGATTACAGGATTTACAAAATTAATTTCTTTGGCTAAATATGAGAAAGATAGTACAATTGATGCCGGTATGTATAAGCTTGCAAGTATTGGAGATACCGTTTGGATAGATGCAAATGGTAATGGGGAGCAGGATTCTGATGAGGATGGTTTGGGCAATGTGACGGTCAAATTGCTGGACTGTAATGATAATGAACTAGCATCAATGGTAACAGACCAAAATGGAAGTTACTTATTTGATGACTTGAAACCGGGAGACTATAAGATCAAATTCGTTTTGCCGGTGGGATACAAATTCACAGAAAAAAATGCCGTTTCTGATATCACTACTGATAGTGATGCCAACTTGACTTCGGGATTGACCAATTGTGAGTTCCTCTCTAGTGGAGAAAATAACTATAGCTATGATGCGGGTGTTTTTATTCCGGCAAGTCTTGGTGATAAAGTTTGGTTGGATAAAAATGCAAATGGTGTCCAAGACCCTAATGAAGTCGGTGTTGAGAATATCTCTGTCATCCTTAATAGTTGCGATGGTACTCCTATCGACACAGTCTTGACAGATAGTAATGGAAATTACCTCTTTGATGATTTAACCCCCGGGGAATATAAAATATCAATTATCAAACCTGTAGAATATCAATTCGCTGATTCGAATATTGGAAACGATTCCTTTGATAGCGATATTAATTCTGATGGTTTTAGTATCTGTGAGTCTCTTAAAAGTGGTGAAAATAACCTTACTTACGATATTGGTCTATACCAACTGGCAAGTATTGGTGATTTGGTATGGCTTGATAATAATGGAAATGGGATTCAAGATTCTTCTGAATTAGGAATTGAAGGCGTATCAGTTGAACTGCAAAGTTGCTCAGGAGCGGTTATTTCGAGCAATGAAACTGATGCATTGGGTAAATATTTATTTGATGATCTGAAGCCAGGACAATATAGAATGAAATTTATATTGCCGAATGGATATCATTTTACGAATAGAGATATTGGCTTGGATAGTTCTGACAGTGACGCTAATAGTACAGGTCATACTATTTGTGAGGAGTTGGAAAGTGGGGAAAGTAACCTGACTTACGATGCAGGTGTTTATCAGTACGCAAAAATTGGAGATAGAGTTTGGCTTGATGACAATTCTGATGGAAAGCAAAATGCAGGCGAAAAAGGTAAGGAAAACGTCAAAGTAGACCTAATGGATTGTCAGGGTAATATCATGGAAACAACGTACACAGACCCTAATGGTAACTATCTTTTCGATGATTTGACTCCGGGTAATTATAAAATCAAATTTCATACTCTATCAGAGTATTCTTTTACTGAGCTAAATGCGTCTGTGGATAGTTTGGATAGTGATGCAAATCAGTCTACTGGGGAGACAATTTGTGAAGATCTTTCTAGTGGGGAAGAAAATCTTACGTTTGATGCGGGTTTGGTATATTACGGTAGTTTAGGTGATTTTGTGTGGGATGATAAAAATGGAGATGGTGTGCAACAAGAAAACGAACCGGTTGTGCCAAATGTTGAAATAAGACTATATTATTGGCAGTCCAATAGCTTTGTTTATAAGGGTAGTAGCTATACAGATTCACAAGGTAAGTACCTTTTTGATAAGTTAATCGCAGGGAGCTATTACATAAAAGTTGTATTACCAAATGGATATGATGTGACATTTGCCAATAAAGGAAATGATGATACCAAAGATTGTGATATAGATCATACAAATGGAGAAAATAGCTCTAAAGTAATAAGCCTTTCTCCAGGTCAGGATGATATGACTTGGGATATTGGATTATACAAATGTGCATCTATTGGTGATTTGATATGGCGTGATTATTTACAAAATGATGTGTATGATGACACGGAAGGAGGAATTGATGGAGTTTTAGTGAAATTGTATCGTAAAGATGGAAATAATTGGATTTACTGGGATAATACCTATTCAACTTATAAGCCAAGTTCTGTTTGCGGTAGCGGATATTGGTCTTTCTGCGTCGCACCTGGTGTGTATTTTGTTGAATTCGCAGGCATGACCAATACTGACTATAACCATGTTGCTCCTAATACAGGAAATGACGATACCATAGATAGTGATGTCGACGATTCTCATGGGATGAATACAACAGGTAATTACATATTGTATTCAGGAGATTCAATTACGCATGTTTATGCGGGATATTATAAAGAATATTCTGTATTCGGGAAGGCTTGGATTGATGAAAATGAAGACGGAATCAGGACGAGCGATGAGGATGTGCTGGAAAATATAGAAGTACAACTCTTTAGTGATTTGGGCTATCTGACAAGTGTACAAACGGACAACAATGGAGAATATACTTTTGGAGCATTAGATCCCGGAGATTATTTTGTTAAGTTTGAACTTCCTAGTGGCTATTATTTTACTGCTCCGAATCAAGGGGATAGTGATTTTGATTCTGATGTGACTGGCAATAATGGTAATAATACAACCAATTGGTTTAGTATTGAAGAAGGAAGTAATATTGATGCAGGTTTTGTGCCCTATACAGGAGCAAATGGTTTTTATGTTTCTCCTAATCCTACATCAAGTAAAATAAATATTGAATTTAGAGGGGAGAACGATGAAAATATTTCGTTATATATCGTAGATGCAAATGGGCAAATAATTTATAGAGCGAATAAGATAAGAACCTTGAAAAATGAATTTTACAAAAAAGAAATAAATATTGAAAGATTACCCAGTGGACTTTATCAATTTATTATTAAAACAAATAAAAAAGTATTAAAAACTAAGTTTTTAAAAATAAATAAATGATGTTTTCCGGTAGAATTTATAAAACAAAAAGCCTCAAGTTATCTTGGGGCTTTTTGTTTTATTGGGGTATTTTATTTTTTATCTACTTGATTTTTATTAAATAATAGAATACCTTTGCATATAATATATTATTTGTACAAAATCAGATAGCAGATAGTATTTGGAATCCTAATAATTTTTTAATAATAAAATCATATGTCCTATGAAAAAAACATTTTTTAAAAGCGGAGTCTATTTGTTTTTATCTTTTATTCTACTTACAACTGGACATCAGGTCTTCGCTACTTCAAGTATGAGTAATCATTGTGTTTTGGGTGTACCTAAAGATAGTAGTGATATTGTGTTTTATTTAGATTCTGTTTGTGGGGATATCGGCGATACGGTTAGCATAAATATGAAAGTCAAAGGATTTGAGAATATAGAGTATATTATAGGAAAAGTAAACTTTAATCCTAATAAATTACAGTTTGTTGATTTTATTAAAAATGATGAGTATAATATTTTTTATCTAAATAATTATATTTCAGAAGTGTCGTTTGTTGGTGATGGTATCCTTAAATATCTTGATGATAATGATACTTTATTTACGCTACAATTTATTATCCTTGGGGATATTGGAGATAATATACCTATCTATCCCAATTATGTTAATTTAGTTCAGAATTCGGAAGATATTTATCCTGTTTGTTTAAATGGCTATGTATGTGTTAATAAGCCTACCGAACTTTTAGTAACATCTAAGTATTGTAGTACCTCAGATAATTCCGCTAATGCATCTTTAACTTTTAAGGCTTTTGGAGGGGCGGCTCCATATAACTATAGTGTTTTAAAAGCAGGAGACACATCCGAAATTCAAACAGGTGGGGGTTTAGAAGAAAATGATATGAAAACCATTTTTGGGTTATTTTCAAATGAAACTTACTTGATTAAAGTAGTTGACGCTGTTTCTGATACTTTTACTGAAAAAGTGTTTATTGATTCAAATAATGAAATAAGATTTGAGGATATTCTACGTAAAGACGATTGTTTTGACCAACAGGAAGGAAAGCTGAGCTTATTTCTTAATAATAAAAATCATGATTCACACAAAGTGGAATGGTCAAATTCAAGATATAATATTGATTCAATTGAAGGTTTAGCTAAAGGAGATTATGGTGTTACCGTTTCTGACAATGCTTCAGGATGTCAGATAGATACTTTTGTCCAACTTGAATCTGAGAAAGTATGGATTGATTCAATATGGGTCAAAGACGCAACATGTAATGGTGTTTGCGATGGAATAGCATTTGTTGATGCAAAACAAACAGGAAATGGAGGTATATTTTATAAATGGAATTATGTAGAACATTCAAACTATGTTGATAGTTTGTGCTCAGGTCTGTATAGATTAGTAATATCCAATGAAAATGAATGCAGAGTTGAAACAACAGTTAAAATCGGTCAGTCCAACTACATTACTGTATCGCTCGATAGTATGACAGATATTTCTTCATCTTCAAGTAAAGGTGCAATTTATGTTTCTTTTGACTCGACGAATAAAGTTTTTAATTGGAATGGTCCAGATGGATATTTTAGTTCAAATATGAATATTGAAAATTTGGATATTGGAGGTTGTTATACAATATCTATTACTGATACAATTACACATTGTGCTATAGTCAAAACATTTTGTATTTCAGATCTAACAGGTACAATTAGTTTTGAAAATAGTGAGGAGCTCAAAGTATATCCAAATCCTGCTCAAGAATTAATTACAATTGATTTTACGGAATCGAGAGTCGGTGAGTACAATGTATCTATTATGGATATTTCGGGTAAAGTATTATTGAATAAAATTAAGCCTATAACCGATAATCAATTGAATTTAGATGTGTCACTACTCAATAATGGACTCTACATTTTAGCAATTAAAAGCCCAAGATTGAATACAGTATATAAAAAGATTGTTATAAAATTTTAATGACTTTATGGACAGATACTAATTACAATTCCATACCCAATCAGATAGGGGATAGGTGGATTTTGTATATGAATAATGCCACCATTCTGTTCTGATCGACCTGAACCCATGTCTTTCCATAATGTCTTTTAGGAGTTTTCTATTTTCTAATACATATTTAGGTAGATTTGTTGTAGTGTGATAGGCTTTTACGCCAAAATAATCGAATTCTGTTCCCATATTCAATTCTTTCCCTCTACTATCTACAATCGTGAGATCTATCGCTAGACCTCTATTATGCATTGATCCTTTTTTGGGTGGAGTGACATATCTAGCATCGGGTTTTATATTCCATAGTTTTTGTTGAATTGGCTTTGGTCTATAACAGTCAAACAACTTGAGACGCAATCCTTTTTTTTGGAGTGATTTGCTAATGTTTAATAATTCTTTTGCTACTTGTGGTCTTAAAAAACATCTCGGGCATTCATACATCTGTTTTTTTACAAAATTATTCGTTGTAGCATATCGAAGATCAAGTAAAATATCTGAATAATTAATTTCATGCCATTGTGTGGAATCATAATCCAATAGCTGTTTTATATTGTCTGTTTTGTGATTAATAGTGTTGGAATCAATAAGTGCGATATTCTTTTTTTTGATATCATTAATAGGTTTTTCTTTACAAGAGTGAAGAATAAAAAGTATATAAATTAGTGGAAGATATTTAATTAAAGTTTTCATGATTTTACAAATAATTTTAATTATTGTCTTATAATATAGATTAAGATGATAAATATATGAATTATTTATATATTTGCAAAAAAAATAAAAGTTATGTTTAGAAATATAGTTTTTTTATCGGTTTTGATTTTTTCGTTTGCTTCCTGTGTTTTACCATCAAAATTCCAAAAAGTTACGGATGAAAGAAATAGACTAATAAGAGAAAATGCGTCATTACTCTATCTAAAGGAGCAAAGCAAAAAGCAAAAAGAAAGTGTTAGAGACTTAAAGGAGAAATTAGAACAAACTGAATCTCTTATGTATGAGGTTAATACCAAATTGACTGCCGCAGAATCCAAATATAAGAAATGTGAGGTGGAATATAATGATATGCTGTTGAAGAATAAACGATTGTTATCAAATGCATTTGCAGAAAAATCAAATGTTTCTGAAGAGTTGGCAAAACAGCAAAAATTGTTGGGAGAAAAAGAAAGGCAATTGCAAAAAATAGAACAAGATTTGAATAACCAAAAATTAAAACAGAAATTATTAAATGCAAATCTTGAATCGAGGCAAAAGCATATCGACTCTTTGAGTTCAATTGTCAAGCTGAAAGATAATAAGCTTGCTGCTATGAAAGCAAGAATAAAAAGTATTTTGGTAGGTTATTCCAATGATGATATAAAGGTAGAGAAAAGGAACGATGGACGGTTATATATATCAATGAGCCAAAATCTGTTGTTTGCAAAGGGAAGTGATAAATTGGATATGCTGGGGAAAGCAGCAATTCAAAAGGTTGCAGGGGCATTAAAATCAGAAACTGATTTTGATATAGTAGTAGAAGGTCATACGGATAGTGACGGAAGCCCTAAGTCAAATTGGGCTTTAAGTACTAGACGTGCACTCGCCGTTGTCAATGTTTTAGAAGAATCCGGAGTTTTGCCCCAAAAGATTATTGCAGCGGGTAGGGGACAATATCATCCGGTAGAGCCTAACGACTCAAAAATGAATAAAGCCAAGAATAGAAGAACGGAGATTATTTTAGAACCGAATTTTAATGAGATACTAAATTTTATAAAATAATTCACATCTTTTGTTAATACAATAAAGAAAAGTAAAAATTAACAATAAAATCCATTTGTAGATTGTTAACTAATAAAAACCAAACGAACAATGAAAAAATTAATATTTATATTTTTTTTAGGATTATTCACCCAAGCGTGTAGCACCATAAAATTGGAAACAAATCCTGATAAAGTTTCTCCTTCTATCGTGTATAGCAAAGGTGCTTGCTTTGGTAAATGCCCTATCTTTACATTGACCATATACAATTCTGGCCTTGTTAAGTTTAATGGTCGCAGATATACCGGTATGGACGGTAAACACGAAAAGCAATTGGATAAGAAACAATATGTTTCCCTTATCAAGAAATTTAGAGAAAACAGATTTTGGCGATTTGATGATATCTATGGTATGGATCTTGTTGATGCACCAACTATAACTATTTCTTTCTCGGACAAAGGAAAGAATAAAACGGTGAAAGGCAAAGGAGGATTTCCTGATAAATTGAAAGAATTGGCTGCATTATTGGATAATCTTGTTGTTGATAAAGATTCATGGATAATGGTAGATAAACCAATAAGAGCAGATGTAAAAGAAGAAATAATTGAAAATCAAATCATCTTGGAAACAGGAGATGGTATGATAATGTCTCGATGGCTTCAAGAGTATAAAAAATATGGGTTGAGACTTATGAAAAGGATAGGAAACGACAATAAAACTTGGCTAATTCGTTTTGATAAAAATAAGATTAATCCGAAAGAAATGTTGAAAATTATCAAAGCGGACAAGTATATTTCAAATGCAGAGTTTAATGTGAAAGTTACAGAAAGGTAATATATATCAATTATGAAAGTTGCTGTTTTTCCCGGGTCTTTTGACCCGATTACGATAGGTCATGTTAGTTTAATAAGAAGAGCATTGCCTTTATTTGACAAAATAATAATAGGAATTGGTGTAAATACTAGCAAAAATAAACTATTTCCTCTTTCTCAGAGGGTGAAGTGGATAAATGAGGTTTTCAAAGATGAAGATAAAGTCGAAGTACAAGAATTTGACGGGTTAACTGTAGATTTTAGTAGAAAAATTGGGGCTAGACATATTATTAGAGGGCTTAGAAATGCTTCTGATTTTGATTATGAGAAAACGATAGCTCAGCTAAATCACGAGCTTAATAATGAAATAGAAACAGTTTTTTTAATGAGTAGACCTAGATATAGTCATATTAGTTCAACTATTGTAAGGGAAATTATTAGAGTGAAAGGTGATGCTTCTTCGCTAGTTCCAAAAGAGGTCAAATTGTACGACAAAGGAGAATAAAATACACCGGTAGTTTCTTACTAATTGATTTTTTGATTGACTTTTAATGTCTTGAATTCATAGTTAGTTTTTTTCATTTGTTTAGAATAGACATTATGTAAGATATGAACATCATATACTTGCGTGTTGGCATTAGATTTATCAAAATCATCAAATATCAATTCAGACTTGTCGTTGATATCATATCGTAAACCGTCTTGTTTTAAAAAACTGATTAAACTGACTATTGTTATTAATACTGCCGCAACTGAACTAATATAAATTAACTTGTTAGTTCTATTCTTCTTTTTTTCAAATTCAAAACGATCCAACTTGTATTCCAATCTATTCCATACCCTAGAAGGTGGTTCAAGCGTTGCTTTGTTACTGGACTTTTTGATGTTTTCTATAAGTTCTCTGTTCATTTATGCAGTATTTGTTCTGTTCTGTTCTTTAATTAATTTCCTCAATCTTTGCTTAGCAAGTCTCAATTGACTTTTAGACGTATTAGTGCTAATACCCATCTGTGCGGCAATTTCTTTATGTTTGTATCCTTCTATTTCATACAGATTAAAAACAGTTCTGTATCCAACCGGTAGTAATTTTAATACGTCCAAGATATCTTGATACTCAAGTTCTTCGTCTTGATATGTTATTTTTTGCGGTATCAATAAATTATCGACTTCTATTAGCATTTGGAAAACTTTATTTCTTCTTAGAAACATCAACGATTCCCTTATAGCTATTTTTTTAATCCAACCTTCAAAACTACCTTCATCTCGAAATTTAGACAAATTATTGTATATTTTCATGAAAGTTTCAATCAAAACATCTTCTGCATCAAATTCACTTTTTAGGTATCTCTTGATAATAGCATAAAGTACAGGTGAGTAGTGCTGGTACATCTCCTTTTGTGCACTTCTTTCACCCTTTATACATTTTTTTATCAATTGTTTTAAATCCATACTTATCATATTTGAATTGATACACTATTCAACACTTAGATGCATTTTAGCTACAAAATGGTGCATGAAATTCATATTTTAACATAAAATTAATAGTTTTTATTGATATTGAGCGTATAATTTGATTATTTTTATGTTTTTTGCATATTAATACTGAAATTTTAAAAATATTAAGTGGATTTTGAATAACTTGATAATTTGATAGTTTCTAATAAACTAAATTTAAAATAATAATGTTTAATAAACGTCATGTTCAAGTATTAGAGAAAATACTTGCTCTGTTTTTGTATTTGTTGTAGATTGAAATTTGGTATTAAAAGAGAAATTGGATGAAAGATAATTTTGATAATTATAATTTACTTATAGATAAACTTGATAAATTTATCCGTAAGTTTTACACAAATAAAATTATTAAGGGACTAATATACTTTTTTACACTTGTCATAGCACTTTTCTTGATATTTAATTTATTGGAAAACCGGTTTTATTTTAGCAAGTCGATAAGAAAAGGAATTTTTTATTTATTTATCATCTCTACTTTATTAGCATTTGTTTTTTGGATTTTATGGCCTTTGGGCAAGTATTTTCAACTTGGGAAGACCATCTCTCGGGAGAAAGCCGCTTCAATCGTTGGAAATCATTTTGGCAATATCAAAGACAAATTATTAAATGTTTTACAATTGCATGCTCAAAGCGCATCTGATTTAGAGAACGATTTGCTCCTTGCCGGTATAGATCAAAAAAGTGAAGAAATAAAACTTGTTCCATTTAGAGCGGCAATAGATCTGACAAAAAACAAGAAGTATTTAAAGTATTTAATTCCACCTTTTATCATATTATTTTTTATTCTTTTAGCTTCACCGGGAACAATTCAAAGTAGTACTAAGCGCATTATTAATAATGATAAAGATTTTGAACAACCTGCTCCATTTCATTTTCGGATAGAAAATAAAAGTCTCGAAGTAGTACAATTTGAAAATTTGGAGCTTAACGTATCTGTATTCGGTGAATATTTACCATCGGATTTATATATAGATGTTGATGGTTTTCGGTATAGGTTGAGCAAAAATAATGACTCTAGTTTTATCTATCATTTCAAAAACATTCAAAAAGACGTGGAATTTAATCTGTTTTCCGGAAAAGTTGTCTCAAAAGATTTTACAATATCAGTCATTCCTAAACCACTTATTACTGATTTTAAAGTGGATGTAGATTACCCTGCTTATACCGGTCAGAAAGATGAAGTTTTGGAAAATATGGGTGATTTGGTAGTCTTGGAAGGGAGTAGATTGAATTGGTCTTTTAATTCCATTAATACGGATACTATAAAGATGAAATTCAATTCTTCAAAAGAATTATTTCCATTGGATAGGATTAGTAAAAATGATTTTATTTTTAAAAAGAGAATATTAAAAGATGATTCCTACAAAGTTGTCATTATTAACACAAAGATAAAACAACCAGATTCAATTTCTTATTCAATTCATGTAGTTAAGGATAAATATCCGAGTATTAATATTGAACAATTCAAAGATTCCTTAGACGATTCGGTGATATATTTTGTGGGTGAAGCTTCTGATGATTATGGATTTACTTCACTGGCATTCAATTATAAAGTGATTGGTAAGGGGGGAAATGAAGTGGCTTTTAAAAAAGTTAATATAGATAGAAATGGATTGAATAAATTAAGATTTAAGTACTTTTTTGATATTAATGAAACAAAAGTTAAACCGGGGCAATCGCTTAAATATTACTTTGAGGTTTTTGATAATGATGCGGTAAATGGTCCAAAATCAGCAAAAACAATTATTTTAGAGTTTAAGAAAAAATCAAAAGAAGAATTTGAAAAAGAAGAAAATGAAAACGAGGAGGATGTAAAGAAAAACCTTGATGATATAGTAAAAAAATCAAGGAAAATGCAAGAGGAATTGAAGAGACTTAAAGAAAAATTGCTGCAAAAGAAAAATCCTGAATGGCAAGATAAGAAGGAATTGGAGAAAATATTGGCAAAAGAGAAAGAGTTGAGAAAGATGCTCGAAGAAGCCAAAAAGAAATTGGAAGAGAACCTTAAAAAACAAAGTGAATATAAGAAAACCAATGAAGCAATATTGGAAAAACAGGAACAAATCCAAAAGATGTTTGAAGAATCGTTGAGTGAAGAACAAAAGGATTTGATGGAAAAGATTCAAGATATGATGGAAGATCTCAACAAAGAAGATATGATGGATAAGATGGAGGAGATGTCTATGGACGAAGAGAAAGTAGAAAAGCAAATGGATCGTTTGTTGGAATTGTTCAAAACATTGGAGTTGGAAAAGGAAATGCAAGAAACAATAGATAAATTAAATGAGCTTGCAGATAAACAAGAAAAACTTAGTGAGGAAACAAAAAAAGAAAGTAAATCAAATGATGAATTGAAAAAAGAGCAGGAAAAGTTAAATAAAGAATTTGACAAAGTGAAAGATAAAATGAAGGAGCTCATGAAAAAGAATAAAGAGCTCGAAACTCCAAAGAACTTGGCAAAAGACAACGAAGAAAAAATGGAGGATATTGATGAAGATATGGAAAAGGGAAAGGAAAAGTTGGAAAAGAATAAACCATCTGATGCTTCACAATCTCAAAAAAGTGCCGCTCAAAAGATGAAAGATATGGCAAAGAGCTTGGATATGCAGATGAAGGGCAGTAGCGACGAACAGCAAGAGGAGGATTTGAAGGCTTTGCGACAATTGCTAGAAAATATATTAACATTATCATTCGGGGAAGAAAAATTAATGGATAATACCAACGGTCTGATTGTAAATTCACCTGCTTATAAAAAGGTACTCAAAGATCAATATCGAATAAAGGAAGATTTTAAAATAGTAGAGGACAGTTTGCAGGCTCTAAGTAAAAGAGTTACTGAAATAGAGACTTTTGTTATAGATAAAGTGGCTGAAATTAAAAAAGAGTTAAGTAAAAGCCTTGATAAATTGGAAAGTGATGGTAAACTGCCTGGAACAAGAGATTTTCCCGCTGCAATTAAAGCACAACACGGTACAATGAAAGGATTAAATGACTTGGCTTTGATGCTGGATGAATCAATGAAGCAGATGCAAAAAAATGGTTCAGGAATGCCTGGATCAGGAAGTTGTGATAAACCTGGTGGAACAGGAAAAAAACCTGGAAAAAGTGGGGAGAAACCAACTGATAAAATAGCCAAAGGGCAAAAAGGTTTGACGAAAAAGATGAAGAGTATGCTTGAAAAAATGAAGGGGCAAAAGGGAGGTAAAAACGGTATGGCAAAGGAATTTGCTGAAGCGGCAAAACGTCAAGCAGAAATGAGGAGAGCACTTGAAAAAATAAAAAGAGATAAACAAGGAGAAGGTAAAGGAGGCGGTAAGGATTTGCAAAAACTTATTGATGAAATGAATAAGATAGAGGAAGATCTTGTGAATAAAAGACTGGACGCACAACTTATAAAAAGGCAAGAAAATATAACTTCAAGATTGTTGGAGGCGGATAAAGCAGATCGTAAAAGGGGATATGATAACCAAAGAAAATCAAAATCAGCTACCCCTAAAGAGAAAAAAATGCCCGCTGCTATTGAGAAGTATTTAAAAGAGAGAGAAGCGCAATTGGAGATGTATAAATCCATTTCACCTTCTCTGAAACCTTTTTATAGAAAGTTGGTTGAAGACTATATTAATACATTGGAAAAAAGATAAATTATTTTAATTATTTAGTCATTGTTTTAGTTTAGCATAGTATTTGATATAGTTATTGTAGATTATTTTGAATTATAATAAAATGTTTTAGAACATAGATGAAGATACATAAACTCGTTTTTAAATCGGAACCTGACGGCATACGACTAGTGAAAGATTGGCTCGATAAGTTGTCCGTGATATACAATATATGCGATGAATTGTATCCTGATATATTAATAAGTTTAACAGAAGCCGTTAATAATGCTATTCACCATGGTAATAAATGTGATGCCAGTAAAAGAATAATGCTGTTTTGTGTTGTTAAAAAGAAAAAACTGAAATTTAAAGTAATGGATGAAGGCAAAGGATTTAATGAAAAAAAACTTCCAGATCCATTGTCAAATGAAAGGATTGCTTTAGAAAACGGAAGAGGAGTTTTAATAATGAAAGAATTGGCACACGAGATCAGATTTAAAAAACATGGGTCAATGGTAGAAATGACCTTCAAACTAAAATCCATTTGATGAAAATAACTCCCCAAATATTTTTTTTTACAGAAGATATTGATTTTACTCTAGATAATTCTAAAAGCATTGAAGAGGTTTTAGTTAAATATATTTTTGAAGCAGGCAACCAATGCGATGAAATCAACTATATCTTTTGTTCAGATGAATTTTTGCTTAAATTAAATAAGGAGTATTTAGATCATGATTTTTATACGGATATTTTGTCATTTCAAATGGGTGATGACCCGGTACAAGGTGATATTTATATCAGTATTGATAGAGTAAGAGAGAATGCTAGTGTACTCAGCTTGTCATTTCATGATGAACTGTATCGAGTAATTGCTCATGGCGTTTTACATTTTCTCGGTAATAAAGATAAAACCGATGATGAAAAAAAAATAATGAGAGCAAAAGAAGATGAAGTGATAGAATTAATTAAAAAACGTATTAAAAAAGGTGATATTAAATTATAATTAATATATTTGTCGGATGTTATATTTAGTTCCAACACCAATAGGCAATTTAAAAGATATAACCTTTAGAGCTATAGAGATATTAAAAAGTGTTGATCGGATATTGGCTGAAGATACAAGAGTCACTAAAAAACTCTTGAACCATTATAATATTGAGAAGCCTTTAGTCTCTTACCACACTCATAACGAACATAAAACAACTGATAATATAATTTCGATTCTCAGCACAGGTGAAGATATCGCTTTGGTGTCAGATGCGGGAACACCCGGAATATCTGATCCGGGGTTTTTATTAATAAAAGCATGTCATGCACAAGGTATAAAGGTGGTCTCGTTACCCGGAGCTTCAGCTTCGATTACAGCAATCGCCGGTTCAGGACTGCCTTCTAATAGATTTCACTTTGAAGGGTTTTTACCTCATAAAAAAGGTCGTAAAAAAAGGTGGGAATTTTTATCTGGCTATCCATATTCGATTATTGTTTATGAATCGCCCTATAGGATTATTAAGTTGTTAACTGAAATATGCGAAGTTTTGGGAGAGCAACATCCGGTGACGGTAGCTAGAGAAATATCAAAAGTATACGAAGAGATTGAAGTAAAAAGTTGCATTGAGCATTTAGAGAAATATAAGGCAAAGCAAAAGATAAAAGGAGAGTTTGTCGTAGTAATTGGTCCCAAAACAGTTTGATTAATAAACATGAACTTTAAAACAACACACTATTAATAAATTTTAACAAAAAAAAATGGATAGAATAACAACACTTGACGAGTTTATTATTGATAAACAAAAAGATTTTTCTTTTGCAACAGGAGAATTGTCCGGATTACTGAGAGATATTGGAGTAGCTGCAAAAATTGTTAACAGAGAAGTAAATAGAGCTGGATTGGTAAATATATTGGGTCTAGAAGGTGGTAAGAATAAGACAGGTGATGATGTACAAAAACTCGATATGTTTGCAAATGATAAATTGATTGATTACCTGAAGAATAGTGGTGAATGTTCGGGCATTGCATCAGAGGAACTAGAGAGCTTTGTGAAGTTGCCAACAAAAGAAGGCAAAGATGCGAAGTATGTCGTGGTGGTAGATCCATTGGATGGTTCTTCCAATATTGATGTAAATGTATCCGTTGGTACTATATTTGGTATTTACAGAAGGATATCTGACCATGGGCAAGAATGTGAATTGAAAGATTTTCTCCAAGAAGGAAATAAGTTGGTAGCAGCAGGATTTGTTTTATATGGCACTTCTACTATTCTAATGTACACTACCGGGCACGGTGTTAATGGATTTACCCTTGATCCGTCATTGGGTGAGTTTTGCTTGTCGCACAAAAACATTAAAATTCCTGATATAGGAAAGTATTATTCAGTTAATCAGGGTTATTACCTGCAGTTTGATTTAGAAATGAGAAGATATATTGATCACTGTTCTGATACTAAACGAAGTTTGAGATACATAGGAAGTATGGTGTCTGATATTCATAGAAATATAATAAAAGGAGGAATATTTTTATATCCAAATTCCAGAAAAAATCCCTTAGGTAAATTAAGGCTTTTATATGAATGCAATCCTATGGCGCTTATCGTTGAACAAGCGGGAGGGAAAGCTATAAATACTGATTTGGAGAGGATATTAGATGTTGTACCTACGGGTTTACACCAAAGAAGCCCAATAATTATTGGCTCAAAAGTGATGGTTGATGAATTTGAATCTTTTGTCAGGAAATACACTCCAAACGGGATAGACGCATAATATTATTTATTTTAAATTTGTATATAAAAATATATCTATTTAAACTAATTTCAAATTAATAAGCGTATATTTGTGCTTTAATATTTTTGTATTGCTCTACTAATTAAAAATAATGTTTTGAGAATAAAAATAGGTTTAGTTTGGTTTAGGCACGATCTTAGGTTGTATGATAATTTGGCATTGA
This sequence comes from Saprospiraceae bacterium, assembly GCA_026986005.1. Classification (GTDB taxonomy): domain Bacteria; phylum Bacteroidota; class Bacteroidia; order Chitinophagales; family Saprospiraceae; genus JADJGA01. The sequence goes on along the minus strand of JALSPK010000214.1, from coordinate 46,885 downwards.
CGGAAGCAACGAATCAATGCGATGTAGTCTTACCTGTGTTTGTTTTTGACGAAAGAATGTTTGAAGAAAAGTCTGAATATGGCTTTAGGAAAATAGGAGTTCAGAGAGCAAAATTTTTAATAGAATCAGTTATAAATCTGAAAAAATCATTTGCTGAAAGGAATATTGAGTTGATAGTAAGGTTTGGGAAGACAGAGGAAGTTATATATAGTATAGCTAGTCAGATAAGATCAACTTGGGTATATTGTAATAGAGAGAGAACTCCTGATGAAGAAAAGATTCAAGATAATCTTGAAAATAAATTATGGCAGGTTGGTCAGGAATTGAGATACTCCCGTGGTAAAATGCTTTATCATACTGGAGATTTGCCGTTTCCTATAAGGCATACTCCTGATACTTATGCTGCTTTTTATAGAGAAGTCGGAAAAATTGTACCTGTGAGAAAGCCACTTCCTATACCTGATAAAATATTACCTTATATGGGAAATGTTCCTTCTGAATCTATTCCGACTTTGGAGGAGTTGGGATATAGTGAAGAAGAAATTAATGGGCATGTTTCTGAGTTTAAAGGTGGTGAGTTTACAGCATTGAAAATGTTAGATGATTTCATAAAAAATCATTTTAAAGTAAAAGCTCTTGGTCTTAAAAAGAAAAAAGGGCAAAAGGTTTTAGTGACGCATCTCAGTCCGTATTTGAATTCAGGATGTATTTCACCTAAAACGATTTACAATGCAATTAATAAATTTATGGGTAACAAATACCATAAAAACAGAGCTAACTGCATAATACATGGACTCATGCGCAGAGATTATCTTAAGTTGTTGGAAAAGAAGTATAAAGAAAAAGTTTTTGAGTATAAAGGGATTAAAGGAGTTGCTCCCGAAGGACTGAGTGATGATATGAATAAATTTGGGATATGGAAAGATGCAATTACAGGAGTGCCAATAGTTGATGCATTTATGCGCGAATTGAATACTACCGGATTTATTTCATTTGAGGGAAGACGTATTCTTTCTCAATTTTTGATAGAGGAATTAAAAGTTAATTGGAGAATTGGTGCTGAGTATTTCCAATCGGTCTTAATTGATTATAATGCCTGTAGTAATTGGGGAAATTGGAATATCGTTGCCGGAGTAGGGTATGATGCAAAGGAGGACAGGTATTGCAATTTTATAACTAAGTCTAAAAAACTGGACCCCAAAGGAGAATTTATTAGAAGGTGGATACCTGAATTAAGTCCTGTTAAAGATAGTTTCATTCATGAACCCGATAAAATGACAAACGAACAGTTGCAAGAGATACATCTTGATCTTGGAGAAGATTATCCCAATCCTGTAGTTGATACAGATAGATGGGTATAGAATATCAAGTGTATTGCCAAGTGTAAAATATCGCATAAGTTGCAGGAATATTTGTGTAGAACAAGGTGTAAAATTTTCAGCATAACTTGTCCCGAATTAACTTCGGAAGCCTTAGCTACAGTTAAAATTTTTAACGAAGTTATGCGCAGAATGAACAAGAATTGGTGCATCAAAATACGCTTGACACGACACTAGTTTTGTTTAGTCAAAGATAAGAACATAAGTTTTCCTCAAATACTTTTTTAGATTTAACCAAAATAAGGCTATAAAATAGAAAATAATGGGCGAGCCCAAAGTTAAAAATGATGTGTAAATAAAATACAACCTCATCTTGCTGCTCTGAATACCAAGCTTCTCTCCTAGATAAGCAAATACACCAAACGTAGATCTTTCTGCCCTATTTTTTATCCAATTATGCATGCTATGAATTCTAATATTACCCAAAAGTACAAAAAATAATATGAATGTCCAAGTTATTTGAGGTCAAATTTTGTTGCCATTCTTAAATTTTACAATATATGCTTTTTTGAAACGTTTTTTCCAGTTGTCCTCCAAGTCATAAACAGCTTTGTCATATGTTGCGTATGATCCTATTAAATACAACACTTTACCGGTTTCATGGTTTGTATAAAACTCAAGGTTTTTTACGGTTTTAATCAAGATATGACCTTTGGGTAATGGAGCAAAAGCATCAAGTAATACTATTTTATAACCGGTAAATTCATTGTCTATTTTTGGCACAGATTTATCAATATCTTTTGATATTACTGAAGGCTTATTTGTGATTCTTTTATTTGAAGTATCTTTTTTCTTGTTTTTTTCAAGGTCTCTTAAGATTTCATCAGGTATCTTCCCATCTTTTATTTCTATGGTTTTAGAACCGTAATCTAATATATTTTGCAATCTTTCCTCCATTCTTTTATTGTCCTTTATGACTTTCAATGGAATCAACTCTCCGGTGTCATCTTGCATGATATTAAGAATTTTCATTTCTGTTCTTCTGTTTGCCGCATGAAGTTCTTCACTACATGGTACACCATTTTTACAATTATTAGTTAGTTCTGTTTCTCCATAACCTTTATATGTTATTCTGTTTTTATTTATTTTTCTTATATGGGTTAAGTACTGTACTGCTGCTTTTGCTCTAGCTGTTGATAATTTCAAATTGTAACTATCAGACCCCCTACTATCTGTATGTGAGCCTAGTTCTATTACTAATTTGGGGTTTATCTTTAGTGTTCTGGCAATATTATCTAATTCTTTAGCAGCAGTTTCTGTAATATTAGCTTTGTTTAACTGGTAATAAATATTGTTTATTTTTATTTTTTTCCCTTCATATACTTTATCCATTTCAATATTGGCTAGATATTTACCTACTGTATTATTTTTTGACAATCTGGTTTTTATACCTGGTTGCATTTTACTAACTCCATGAAAACAAATTATGCAACCATTTATATTCAGATAAGCTTCAAGTTCTTTTGCGAGATATCCGTCTTTTCTTATAAGAATTGTATAATGATTCCCCTTGTTTAATTCAATATTGAAATTGGGCCTATCATTGGTGAAACTGGCGGTTTCTTCTCCGGTAGTATTATTGTATACCTCAATTAATGCACCGGTGATTCCATCTACAGGAGCATATGGAGATTCTCGTATTTCCGTTAAACTAATTTCAAATGTGTATCCTGGCTTTCTCACCATTGTAAGCTTTAGAAAAATATTTTTTCCATCTTTTGATGAATTACCGGTTATTTCTTTTACAACATCTTTATAGATGCTCTTTTTTATAGTAATTGAATAAACCCTATCAGGTTCAATTGTAAAAGAGAACTCACCATAACTATTAGTTTTTGTTTCGCCTAAAATTAATTTTGAATTTTTTAAAGATAAAGTGACGGTTGCATCAGCAATGAAACCTTGATTCTCTTCAGCAGAAACATACCCTTTCACTGTAATTCCTTCTTGTGCCATAGAAGAAGTTATCATAAAAAAAAACAGGAGTGATAAAGCTATTAATTTATTCATTTTATTTATTTTATATTCTAAAAATCAGCAAAACTCATTGGATACAACTACTTAAACTCTTTTATGTTCTTCAACTAATAACATTTAACACAAAAATGGCATAAAAATTTGTATTAATAATTATTTTTGTGATAATTTTTTAAAAGTTATTATTTAAATTAATACCAAACCGTTATCAAGATGGTGAAATAGAAAAAGAATTGATTTTTGCTGATTCAATGAAAAAAATCTTCGCATAGCCTTAGCTATGGAAATATTTTATAAAGCAGTAAAAGTAAAAACTAAACTTTTAATAAGCAGTTTTATGATGGCGGTTTGGTATAAGGCAGAAAACTTTGAAATATGAAGACTATATACATAGATATCCAAAATGCATCGTCGTTATTTAAAGAAGAAGAGTATATTAAAATGAAAATTGAAGCGCAAGCTGCTTTAAAAAAACTTGAGGATAAAACAGGAAAGGGAAATGATTTTTTAGGTTGGCTTGACTTGCCATATTCTGACGAATATAAAATTATAGAATCATCTATATCAGATCTACGTGCAAAAGTAGATACAATCGTAGTTGTTGGCATTGGAGGATCATATCTCGGAGCAAGGGCTGTTTTGTTTGCGTTGAACAATCAATTCCAAAATCCAAATGTAGAGATTATCTATGCAGGAAATAATTTGGATGAAAGGTATCATAGTGAATTATTTAAGTATATAAAAAGTAAAAACTTCGGTATTGTTGTAATCTCAAAATCAGGTACTACTACAGAACCCGCAATTGCCTTTAGATTATTGAAGAATCAAATTGAAAAAAAATACGGTGTTTTGGAAGCTAGGAAAAGGATTATAGCCATAACAGATAAGAAAAAGGGGGCTTTAAAGCTATTAGCGGATAAAGAAGGATACCAAACATTCATTATCGCCGATAATATTGGAGGCCGTTTTTCCGTTCTTTCACCTGTAGGTCTAGTGCCAATTGCGTTGGCTGGTTACAATATCGAACAATTAATTCTTGGAGCTAAAGAGATGGATGAAATGACGCAATCATATAACTCATTTGATGATAATATCGTGTTGAAGTATGCTGTGATACGTAATTTGCTCTACAACAATAATAAAAAAATAGAATTGCTGACTACATATAGTCCTAAACTATTTTATGTAGTTGAATGGTGGAAACAATTATATGGAGAAAGTGAGGGGAAAAACGGCAAAGGGATATTTCCTGCAGGGGTGACTAATACTACAGATCTACATTCTTTAGGGCAATATATTCAAGAGGGGGAAAGGAATTTATTTGAGACTGTTTTATCGATACTTTCTCCCGGTAGTATAATAGAAATTCCTAAAGTTGATGATGATCTTGATAATTTGAACTACCTTGTAGGAAAAAGTTTAGATTTTGTGAATCAAAAAGCAAAAGAAGGAACGCTTTTTGCCCATATTGAGGGAGGCGTGCCTAATCTTGAAATTTCGATGAATAGTCTAGACGAATTTAATTTAGGTGCATTGTTGTATTTTTTCGAAAAAGCATGTGCTGTAAGTGGTTATATACTTGGAGTTAATCCTTTTGATCAACCGGGAGTTGAGGCTTATAAAAAGAAAATGTTTGAATTGCTTGAAAAGCCTTAACTATTATTGTTTATGATAATATATTAAAAAATAGGCCGATATATATAGATTGGATATTCGTTTTAAAAATAAGGATTATTATTTTTTAATGATAAAAAGAAAGGACGATTTATTAGTAATTGGATATTATTATTATTTGATTTTATATTTTACTATATTTGCGTCCACAAAAAAAATAAAATATGTTTGACGATTTAACAGGAAGATTAGAACTCGCGTTTAAAAATATAAAAGGTGAAGGCAAATTAACAGAGCTTAATGTTGCTAAATCTGTTAAAGAAATACGACGTGCTCTTGTTGCAGCTGATGTTAATTACAAAATTGCGAAAGAGTTTACCGATGAAGTGAAAAAAGAAGCCTTGGGAGGAAAGAATATCCTTTCTGCGGTGAAACCCGGTGAATTGATGGTGAAAATCGTTCAAGATAAAATGGTTGAACTGATGGGAGGACAAGCTGTTGGACTTGATCTAAGCGGTAAACCCAGTATAATATTAATATCAGGGTTGCAAGGCTCTGGTAAGACGACATTCACAGGTAAATTGGCAAAATACTTAAAAGAGAAAAAACAAAAGAAGGTATTAGTAGTCGCAGGTGACGTTTATCGCCCTGCTGCGATAGACCAATTAACTGTTGTCGCAGAACAAGCAAATGCGGAGATTTACAAAGAATTAGAAAACAAAAACCCGGTACAGATAGCGCAAAATGCCGTTAAATATGCCAAAGAGAATAGTTTTGGAGTTGTGATAGTGGATACAGCAGGTAGACTTGCGATAGATGATGCTATGATGCAGGAAATTGAAGACATAAAATCTGCAATTAAGCCAAATGAAACTCTTTTTGTTGTAGACTCTATGACAGGTCAAGACGCAATAAATACGGCAAAAACATTTAATGACCGATTAGATTTTGATGGTGTCGTATTGACCAAATTGGATGGAGATACTAGAGGTGGTGCTGCATTATCAGTAAAGTATACTGTCGGTAAACCTATAAAATTTGTAAGTAACGGAGAGAAACTACAAGACTTAGAAATGTTTCACCCTGATAGGATGGCTCAAAGAATCCTTGGTATGGGTGATATTGTCACATTTGTTGAAAAAGCTCAGGCTCAGTTTGATGAAAAAGAAGCAAAGAAATTAGAGCGAAAAATCAAAAAAAACAAGTTTGATTATAACGATTTTTTAAGCCAAATCAAGCAGATAAAAAAAATGGGTGATCTAAAGGGGTTAATGAAAATGATTCCCGGGATGGGTAAAATGGTGAAAAATATTGATATTGATGATAATGCTTTTGACAAAGTTGAGTCAATAATATATTCGATGACCCAAGAAGAAAAAGCTAAACCTGAACTGATGAATATGAGTAGGAAAAGAAGAATTGCAAAAGGTAGCGGTAGATCGATTCACGAAGTGAATATGTTTATCAAACAATTTGAGCAAATGAAGAAGATGATGTACAAAATGAGTAAGATGAAAGGTATCCCCGATATGAAAGGATTTGAAGGATTTGGTAATTAAAGTGTTAAAAAAAATAATTTTATTGTAATTTTTATAAATATAAAAGATTAATATAGTACATTTGTGTATTAATAATTAATTTATAAACTATTAAATAAAACAGATATGAAAAGACGATTTTTATTTTTAGCTATTTTTATACTTCCTATCTTGTTGATGGGACAGTCAAAAAGCGAGATTGGACTATTTTTAGGAGCAGGAGACAATAGTACGGATGTAAGTAGCTTTGCTAAAGATGGGCAAGGCTTATTTGATAATACCGGATTGGGCTGGGGATTAAATTACACGTATAATTTTAATCAGAAGTTTGCGATTAGGCTTGGCTATATGGGAACAAAATTGAAAGGAGTGGATAAAAAGTTGGATAAGCTAACGAGCCATATTATAAGGGGATATGAATTTACTTCACCATTACATGAATTTGGGGTAATGGCTCAATGGAATGTGCTAAAACCTAAAACTTATGAAGATGGCTCGTTTAAAAAGTCATTTATTCCTTATTTGTTATTGGGAGGAGGTATAAGTTATACAAAACCTGTTGTAGACTGGACAAGTAATCCTAGACCCGTAAAGAATAAAAGCGATGAGGATAATACTAAAAATATCAATATGCAATTGCCATATGGATTTGGAGTAAAATATAATGTCTCAGAGAAATTTCATGTTGATTTTGAGTTTAGATCTGTTGCTCCGATGACTGATTATATCGATGGAGTTAGTGAATCAGCTAATCCTGATAAAAATGATGTCTACTTCTTTTATGGAATAAATGTAGGTATGAAAATAGGCATTAAAGATAGAGATCATGATGGAATTTCCGATGATAAAGATGCATGTCCGGATATACCCGGTATAGCTGCATTTAATGGCTGCCCTGATACAGATGGAGATGGTATTACAGACGCAGAGGATTTATGTCCTTTAGTTGCAGGTTCTATCGCATTGAAAGGCTGCCCTGATACAGATGGTGATGGGGTTGCTGATAAAGATGACAATTGTCCAAATGTAGCAGGAACAATTAATGGATGTCCTGATACAGATGGTGATGGTATTATTGATAAAAATGACAAGTGTCCTAAAGTTAAAGGTATTAAAGAATTTGCAGGTTGTCCTCCACCTGATGCAGATGGCGATGGAGTTGTAGACTCAGAAGATAGATGTCCTGAAGTGGCAGGCACGATTAAAGGCTGTCCTGATACAGATGGAGATGGAGTTGTTGATATAGATGATAATTGCCCTAAGGTAAAAGGTATAATCAACGGATGTCCTGATACAGACGGAGATGGCATTAGAGATTTGGATGATAAATGCCCTAAAATTGCGGGTATTGCTGCAAATAAAGGTTGCCCAGCGGTAAAGAAAGAGGTTCAAGAAAAAATTATTAGTATTGCTAAAGCTGTGTATTTTAATACAGGAAGTGCTGTACTTAAATCTAGTTCAAAAAGAAAATTGAACGAATTAGTTGGAATCTTGAAAGAATATCCTGAAATGAATATGATTATTGAAGGTCACACAGATGATAGAGGTGATGATAGTAAAAATTTAACATTATCTCAGAAAAGAGCTGATTCAGTAATGAATTACTTGGTTAAAAAAGGAATTGCTCAACACAGATTGTCAAGTGCCGGATATGGAGAGACTATGCCAGTTGCTGACAATAAGACATCTGCAGGACGAAAATTGAATAGAAGGGTAGAGCTGAAATCTACTTTCTAGTTATTACAATTATTATAAATAGATAAAAAAGTGTAGGGTGTCTATATCCTACACTTTTTTTATTTATACTCTTTATACCAAAGTTTACCTGTTAGTCGTTAGGTAATGAAGTTAGTTTTATTTGAAACCTGTTATATCGTTTAAAAAGTTTCTATATTTAACAAATTAATATTATGAATAAATTGATTTTTTCCATATTGCTAGTGTTTTTCGTAGGGAAGTCTTTTGCGAGTTATATTCTGATTCCGATGGATGCTGAAAGTCAAAAAAATCATCTTAAAGCTTATGGTATTGCGTATTGGGTATTGGAGCAAGATGCTGAAGCATATTGGCTATTAAACTATAGAGGAGGTAGTTTCGCATTCAAATATGCTGAACCTATAGAAAGGAAATGTAAAATCAGAGGTGTTAGCTATAAGGTTATAACCAACGGAGAATTTGCACGCATCAGAAATGAAATAGCTTCTCCTGAGGTTAATCAAGAAGTGATGAAGTTGGAAAAAGTACCGAAAATAGCGGTTTATACTCCTGAATACAATACTCGAGGAGAAAAAATTCAACCTTGGGATGATGCCGTGACAATGGTTTTGACCTATGCCGAAATTCCTTTTGATAAAATATATGATCGACAGGTACTGGAAGATAAATTAGCTGAATACGATTGGCTACATCTACATCATGAAGATTTTACCGGACAATATGGAAAATTTTATAAAAGCTATAAAGACTACAAATGGTATAAAGAAAATCAGAGAAGGCAAGAAGCATTAGCTAAGAGTCTCGGATTTAAGAAAGTCTCCAAATTGAAACTTGCTGTTGCAAAAAAAATAAAAGAGTATGTTGGAGCCGGAGGTTTTCTTTTTGCGATGTGTTCTGCAACGGATAGTTATGATATTGCTTTATCTGCAGAAGAGACAGATATATGTGATAAAATGTATGATTATGATCCAATGGATCCAAATGCACAATCCAAACTAAATTTTAATAATACTTTTGCTTTTGAAAATTTTCAATTGGTAACAAATCCCTATGAATATGAATTTTCATCCATTGATAATAGGAAAAGGAAGATAAGACCAAAAGAAGATTATTTTACTTTGTTCGAATTTTCGGCTAAATGGGATCCTGTACCCACAATGCTTACTCAAAACCATACTAGAGTAATAAAGGGATTTATGGGGCAAACAACAGCATTTAAAAAAAATCAGATTAAGTCGGATGTTTTGATTATGGGCGATTTAAAGGTTGAGAATGAAGCTAGGTATATTCACGGCAATTATGGAAAAGGGTTTTGGACATTTTATGGTGGACACGACCCCGAAGACTATAGGCATTTCATAGGGGATCCACCTACTGATCTAAGTCTGCATCCCAATTCTCCCGGATATAGGTTGATACTGAATAATATATTGTTTCCAGCTGCTAGGAAGAAAAAACATAAAACATAAAAAAAGGTCGTCAATTGACGACCTTTTTTTATGTTTTAGACTTTACTAGCGGTTTCATCTAAGATCTTTTTAGCTGCATCTAATATTACAGTATCCTCTAAATGAACTATACCACCATCAGGACCGGGTTGTATATGTTTTCCAATAATTTCCCCATTATTATCATATTTTTTTGCTCCAAAATAATTTCTTACAGCTTGTTCATCTGTTCCAAGTTGTTCTGCGATTCTTTTTACACTTCCTGTTGGCAAGCTATGTTTAATTTTTCTTAATTCGTTGAATGTTATATACATGACGACATGAATTTATAAGTTATAAAATAAAACTAAAAATTTATCATAAAAATAAATATTTTTTGAGAATAAATGGTAATTAAAACACTAATTTTTTTATTTATTCAAAATCTAAATCAATCTAAAATAGTAATTAGATATTTTCATTTACGGAATATCTCTTACAATAAAAACTTTAGTTTTAATAAAAAGGTTCAAATTAAGGAAAATTTATTATTTATTGCTTAATATAATCTTAGAGCAAAAACCTAGTATTTGCATAATAATATATAAGATATAAAATTGATTCCATTAGAGTAGTTACTCTCTTTGATTATATGGATTAAATATGTATTTTTGCGTCCAATTATGCAGATTGTGTCATATAAACTAAACCTTTTTATGTGTTTTTAGTTAATCTATTTACAAACAATGTGTTAATAAATTAAAAAAAATGGAAAAATTGAACTCGGAGATAGTGTACGATAAGTTAAAACTTAATTTTAATGATATTCTTACTCTTGTAGGTGAGGATACCTCTCGAAATGGATTAATCAAAACTCCTCATCGAGCTGCGAAATCAATGCAGTTTTTGCTTAAAGGATATGACCAAAACCCTGATGAGATTATTCAAAAGGCTATGTTTGACGAGGAATATAGTGAAATGGTAATTGTCAAAGATATTGAATTATATTCACTCTGCGAACATCATCTTTTACCTATTTTCGGTAAAGCCCATGTAGCATATATACCAAATAAATCTATAGTAGGATTAAGCAAAATCGCAAGAGTTGTAGATGTTTTTGCTCGTAGACTTCAAGTACAAGAAAGATTGACAAACCAAATATTGGAATCATTGGAGAAAAACCTAAACCCTTTAGGCGTTGCTGTAGTAATAGAAGCACAACATATGTGTATGATGATGAGGGGAGTGCAAAAACAGAATTCAGTTACGACTACTTCGGCATTTAGAGGTGCATTTAATAAACTTGAAACTAGAAGCGAGTTTTTAAGACTGATAAGCAATAATTTACATTAATAATAAAAAATATAAAAATGATAGCGTACGTATTTCCAGGGCAAGCATCCCAGTTTGTGGGTATGGGGAAGGATTTTTATGAAAATAGTTCTTTAGCAAAAAATATATTTGACAGAGCAAATGAGATTCTCGGATTCAAAATTACCGAAGTAATGTTTGAAGGTACATTGGAAGACTTAAAACAAACAAGAGTAACTCAACCGGCTGTTTTCTTACATTCCTATATAAGCTTTGTGGTAAATGGGAAAAAATACTCTCCGGATGTTGTAGCAGGCCATTCTTTAGGAGAATTTACAGCTCTTGCGGCTAATGAAACTCTTGCTTTTGAAGAGTGCTTAAACTTAGTCCAAGTAAGAGCAAATGCTATGCAAAAAGCTTGTGAAGCACATCCAAGTACTATGGCCGCCATATTGGGTTTGGAAGATAATGTTGTAAAAGAGATTTGTGAAAATATTGACGAAATAGTTATACCTGCAAATTATAATTGTCCCGGGCAGTTGGTTATTTCAGGTTCTTTGAAAGGAATAGAAAAAGCTATTGAAAAACTAAAAGAAAATGGAGCGAGAAGAGCTATAACTTTGCAAGTGGGAGGAGCTTTTCATAGTCCGTTTATGGAGCCCGCTCGTGAAGAATTGGCCAAAGCAATTAGTACAGCAGATTTCGCCACTCCAAAACTGCCCATTTATCAAAATGTGACAGGAAAAAGTGAAATGGATCCTGAAAAAATAAAAGATAATTTAATAAAGCAACTAACTTCTCCTGTGCTTTGGACTCAGACCATGCAAAATATGATAGAAGATGGCGTTAAACAGTTTATTGAAGTAGGTGGTAATGGGAAGACTCTTGTTAATTTTGTTAGGAGAGTTGACCGAAGTATTCCCACAGATGCAATTTGAAAAATGATACTTCTCTTATTGCGTTTGACTGTTAATCAGCATTTCAATGATTAATACTTAGATATTAATAACATTGATTGTTTTTAACAGAAATTATCATAAATTTAAATAAACTCTTGTTTTGTGTATTCACTATTCATTAAAACTCAAAAATAATTTCAGAGTTTGTAGCGTTATTAAAATAAAAGAAATGCAGTATGAAGAAAAAGGAGTATAAATTGGAAAAGGGTAAATTTTTAGTTTCCCAGCCTTTTATGTTGGATGGCAATTTTAGAAGAACAGTAATCTATCTAGCAGAATACAATGAGCAAGGTGCACTAGGATTTATTATAAATCGTCCAATGGATTATAAAGCTGAGGAACTAATGGTAGATTTTCCTTCCTTTAATGCTTCTGCTTATTTTGGAGGACCTGTTGCAACAAATACAATTCAATATATTCATAAAAAAGGCGAATTATTAGAAGATAGTATAGAAATCAAAGATGGTGTGTTTTGGGGGGGTGATTTTGATAAACTAAAATTGATGATTGATGAGAAATTGATTACTCCACATGATTTGAAATTCTATGTTGGATATACAGGATGGTCTTCAGGACAACTTGAGGATGAAATAACCCATGGATCATGGATAATTGCTCCGGCTGATATAAATTTCATATTTAAAAACAGCGATAACAGAACTTGGAAGAAAGTGCTTGAGGAAATGGGCGAAAATTATGAGGTTATTGCTCAAATGCCTGAAAATTTTTACTCTAACTGATTTGTCCCCTTATAGTATTGTATTAATTTTTCTCGTAATTTAAAAAGCATTCCGTTTCATTATGGCTGTTGTCCAGTAAAGGCATAAAATATAAAAATAAATAAAAAGATAATTTTTTATAGAAAAATTTGATATTACGTATTTTGTTAATATATTTGCATCATGAATTCATTAAAATATATATTACGTATAGTGTCAATATCAATTTTGGTGTTGTTTTTCACTACAAATATTGCCTTTTCTCAAGACTATTATAAAGTGAAGGCTGCAAAGGGAGATGGAATATTTTCCTTATTAAGGAGGTACAAGTTGATTGATAACCAATGTAATCTAGCGCATTTTCTGGGTATAAATAATCTTAAAAGAGATTCTAAATTGAAGATAGGCAATTTATATAAAATGCCTATCCTGATTTATTTTTATGATGGAAAAAGTATAAGAAGTACAATAGGAGAGAACAATCTGAAAAAAGCTTTGCGAATTCAAAAATACAATAATGATATTTTGAAAAAAAGACTCAGGCGAAAGAATTATATTGAAAGTAAAATATTGTGGGTTCCATATGCTGAAATCTATTGTAAAATGGATGAAATCAAAACAGTACATGTAAAAGAAAAGAAAGAAAAAGTTAAAGAAGTAGACAGATTGCCTAAGTATACCAAAGTGTTAAATTCGACAAAAAAGAAAACGCTTTTTGTAAAAAAAAGAGCGATTAATAAAAAGACAATAGCTAAAAATAGTAAGCTTTTTCGATACGAGCCTCTATTTGGTAAGAGATATTCGTCTATACAAATTGAAGATCACGCATTGGAAAACAGAGTGTTCTATATACTTAGTGGACATGGTGGTCCGGATCCTGGTGCACAATGCACTAAATGTAATCCTGTCTTGTGTGAAGATGAATATGCGTATGATGTTTCGTTGAGGTTGGCTAGAGATTTAATTCAACACGGTGCCATCGTTCATATTATAGTGCAAGATAAAAATGATGGTATAAGAGACGAAAAGTATTTGAAATGCGATAAAGATGAAGTTAATATAGATGGTAGAAGAATTCCATTAAGTCAAAGAAAAAGGCTAAAACAACGTTCTGATGATATTAATAAGCTTTATTCTTTTTATAAAAGAAAGAAGAACATTAAGTCACAATTATTGATTGTCACTCATGTCGATTCGAGGCACAAAGATCAAAGAATAGATGTTTTCTTTTCATATGCAAAAGGTAGCAAAACAGGGAAGAAGATTGCTATTAATATTAAAAACACCTTTGAAAAGAAATATTCTAAATTTCAAAAGGGTAGAGGCTACAATGGATCTGTAGGACAAAGAAACTGGTATGTTTTGAGAAATACATTTCCCCCGGCTGTATTCATAGAATTGGCAAATATCAAAAATCCTAAAGATCACAAACGTATATTGATTCCTACTAACAGGCAGGCAGTTGCAAATTGGATATTTGAAGGAGTAAGAGAATCGTATTAATACAAAATCAACATTTTAATATAGTTTAACTGTAAAAAATAAAGATTTTTGATGAGATTTTTGTTTTTCTGAAAATTAGTGATGCCTTAGCATCAGAAATTTGAGTAAAGAAAATATTGAAAAATGATTGTTTTTTGATTTTGACGACTTTATAGAGAGGTACTAATTCTGAATCAAGATAGAGTTATATGTTAAGTAATATAAAGAAAACGCTAAGAACCAATTCCTATGAGAAGTATAAGTACTCAATTATAATTCCTACTTGGAATAATATTGACTATTTAAAATTTTGTTTACGTAGTCTCAAGGAAAACTCATCTTTTAAACATCAAATAATTATTTTGGTTAATGAAGGTAATGATGGAACTATTGAATGGCTCGAAAATCAAAAAGAAATTGATTTTATTAAATCTAAAAGTAATATTGGAATTTGTTTTGGTCTGAATATTAGTCGAACAATTGTCAAAACTAATTATATAGTTTATGCAAATGATGACATGTATTTTTTACCTAAATGGGACTTTTATATTGATAAGGAAATAGAACTTATCGGTCATAAAGATTTTATGCTTTCTGCTACTATGATTGAACCAAATGAGACTAAAAATCCATCCGTCATAGTCAAAGATTACGGAGATTCATTATCAAACTTTAAAGAGCAAAATCTTTTGAAAGACTTTGACTTTTTGCTTAAGAAAGATTGGTATGGTAGTACCTGGCCTCCTAATATTATGCATATAGACACGTGGGATTTGGTAGGAGGTATGAGCATTGAATTCTCACCGGGTATGTATTCTGATCCGGATTTGGCTATGAAGTTATGGAAAGCAGATGTGAGGTATTTTAAAGGGATTGGGAAAAGTAGAGTTTATCATTTCGGATCAAAATCTACTAAGAGAATCAAGCACAATAAAGGGAAAGATATGTTCTTATTAAAGTGGGGGATGACTGCAAGATATTTTGTTGATAATTATCTAAAGAGAGGGCAATTGTTCAATGGATTATTACCTGATTATTTTCCCTCACCAATAGATTCGCTTTTAAATAGATTAAAAAAAGCCATAAAATCTATCATAAGTTAAAAAAGCTCTAGTTACTTTTCAATTTATTCATAACAATTATTATCTTGCATATTTTAATTAACTTTGAATGAACAAAATCAAAAAGTATAAAGTCTTTAATAAATCTCTTCAACATTTAATTGAACATGCTGAGATTATAGATGATGGCTATATGGATTATCAATTCAAAGTGTTTGAATCACTAGTTCACGAACTTACCAATGAAGAGGGGCTTGTTTTTAATACACTTTTTGCCAGAATATCTTATCTTGGACTAAAATATAAACCTAAAAAAAATCTCCTTTTTGATTTTCATATTTATAGAAAAGAATATGCCGGTAAAATAGGAACTCTTGACAAAGAGACACTATTTTATTTAGGACTATATGTCATTAAAGAGTTGTTGAATCTTGCCGGTGCATTGGATTCTTCAATTGATTTAAAATCAGCAAAAAAACCAGACTTCAAAATTGTAAGAAAAAGGTTAAAAGGAAGAAAACTTCATGGAAGATTTGCTTTAATAGGGAAAAGAGAAGAGAAGTATATATTGATTGATGAAAACAATCCGTCTGAAGAATTATTTATGAAGGCAGATAATTTGGACGTTTTTAGAAATTCAGTTGAATATTTGGATTCAAAAGTTAAATTAGGTGAATTGCCTATTACGATTGGATTGGTTTATATTGATATTGAATCGGACAATGTACTTTTACCGCAGGTGGTAGTGATACAACCAGACTATCTGGTTGATGTAACTGCAATTGCCGAATGTTTTAAGCCGACTGGAGGCGACTCGCGTTATTTCCTAATTAATAAATTTCTCAAAAAGCCTAAAAATAAATACATCACTATTGGTAACATCGTTAACTTTTTTTTAGATGAGCTAATGAGTAACACAAATCTGGAATTTAAGGAAGTATTGCAAAGTATATTTCATCTTGATCCTATTATTTTTGCAAAGATGAATGATGCAGAAGTCAAAGACTTGGTCCTTAATCTAAGAAATCATTTTGTAAATTTGAAAAGAGTGGTAAATGAAGATTTACAAACACTTAAAATTGAAAGAAAGAAATGTTTTATAGAACCAAGTTTTTACTCCCCAATATTTGGAATACAAGGGCGTTTGGATATATACTATCAAAAAGAAAATTCATCTGAAGCGGCTATAATCGAATTAAAATCCGGAAAACTTTTTATGGCAAATAGCTATGGACTTAACACGAATCATTATACGCAGACGCTATTATATGAATTGATGATAAGATCTGTATTTGACTTCAAAATAAAACCTATTAATTATATTTTATATTCTGTGTTGGATTCTAATAATATCAGGTTTGCACCAAC
Organism: Saprospiraceae bacterium; assembly: GCA_026986005.1. GTDB lineage: Bacteria > Bacteroidota > Bacteroidia > Chitinophagales > Saprospiraceae > JADJGA01. The sequence goes on along the minus strand of JALSPK010000214.1, from coordinate 30,334 downwards.
GATTACAGCACAACAGAAAGAGGCGATTTCCATTAGAAACGATATCATAGCAACAGAGGAAAGGATTTTAAAATCTAAAAATGATTTTACATTTTATGAAAAAATGAATCTTGAAGAGTTTCCGGGAGTCTCGGGTTTTTTGAAGCGGGATATTGAAAATATTCAGGAATCCTTTCATAAGATGGATAATATTGATAAGGTTTATTTTAGTCATTTTGCTTCATTCATTGCCAGAGAACATCAGTTGGCTAAAAACGGAAATCATACTAGAGAAAATAGTAGAGGACAGTCAAATTTGTGGCTGATGAATGACAAAGAAAAAGAGGAGCATTTTTCAATATTGAGGAATATGGAAATTTATTCAAATCAAAGCAGTGAAATTTTTTCAACTATAGATTTAAAGTATTCTTTGGACACTAATGCCTTAGCCAATTTCAGAAAAGGGGATATTGTTCTTATGTATCCTTCCGGTTCGAGAGAAAACGACAGGATCAAAAGCCAAATTTTTAAAGGTACTGTTTTAAGAATTGGGTATAAAAATATTACAATAAGGTTACGAAGCAAAATATATAATCAAACATTGTTTGCTAAATTTAGATATTGGAATATAGAGCATGATTTTTTAGATAGTGGATTTGCAAAAATGTATCGCAGTTTAAATGGTTTTTTTGTAAACGACAAAGATAAAATATCCTTAATCCTCTCGAAAAGACCTCCTAGACAGTCGTCAAGATCAAATGTCGTGAATTTCACAGACGATCTGACTGAAACCCAAAAACAAATGATAACTAACATAGTTAACGTTGAAGAATACTATCTTTTATGGGGTCCACCCGGTACAGGAAAAACCAGTAAAATCATAAGTCAATCCGTAAAAAATTTAATTGATTTAGGAGAGGATATTATGTTATTAGCTTATACTAACAGGGCTGTTGATGAATTATCGGAAGCTGTTGAAAGTATAGATGACAATATGAAAGATAAATATATTAGAATTGGATCAAGGTTCTCGTCAGATCCGAAATTTTTAAATAATATTTTTGATAATAAATTAAAGACAGTTTCAACAAGAGATAAACTCAAATCTATGTTTGAAACGATTCCAATATTTATTTCAACAGTTAGTTCATTATTGAGCAAAGAAGAGCTATTCACCATCAAAAAATTTGACACTTTAATCGTTGATGAAGCATCTCAACTTCTTGAACCAATGTTGATATCGATTCTTCCGTACTTCAAACGGTTTATCTTAGTAGGAGATCATATGCAATTGTCAGCAGTAGTAGCGCAGTCAGAAATATTTTCACAAATAGAAAATGATGATTTGAAAGAAATAGGAATGGTTGATATGCGCTATTCATTATTTGAAAGACTCTTGACTAGAGCTATTGGTAAGAATTGGGATTGGGCATATGGAATGTTAGACGAGCAAGGAAGAATGCATAAAGATATTATGAAAGTTGCAAATTTATTTTATGGTAATAAATTGAAGATTATAAACACTATATCAAGACTTAGTTCAATTAATAAGTTAAGTTATATTTCTGATTTTCAAAAAATATTAGCGAAAAACAGGTTGGTTTTTTTCCCATCCGATATAGATGGGGAACTGGCTTTGTCCAAAGCCAATATTCACGAAGCAAAACTTATAGTTAAGGTTGTTCATGAAATATACGAATTGTATAAATTGAATAATAAAGAAATGAATGACAAATCAATTGGAATAGTAACTACTTTTAGGGCTCAAATTGCAATTATTAAAAATGAATTTGAAAAAGAAAAAATGGATATATCCAAAATATCTATTGACACAGTTGAAAGATACCAAGGGAGTGCACGGGATATTATTATATACTCTACGAGTGTTAATTCTTTGATTAGATTCAAGCAAATCATTGCTGAGAACAATGACGGATTGGATAGAAAACTTAACGTAGTCCTGACAAGAGCTAAAGAACAATTCATATTAATAGGCAATGAAGATATCTTATCAAGCAATAATATGTATAAAAAAATAATAGAAAAATCGTACTACAAGAAACTATTCGTGTAATAGTACCAAACTGCTACTAATATTCTTATTATAAAAACTAATTATATAAAAAAGCTGTAAACTCTTTACAGAAAGTTTACAGCTAATGATAAAAATAACTTAATTTTTTATTTATTTAGGTCATCATATACTTTCATCACGTCCTTAACGTGTTGTGAAGAAGTTTTCATCAATTTTTTTTCTTCATTGTTCAAGTTGATTTTAACGATTTCCTTTACCCCATCTTTACCTAATTTAACCGGTACTCCAAGATAAACATCATGCTCATCAAATTCTCCTTCCAGTTTAACGCAACATGGGTAGATTCTTCCATCATCTTTTACTATCGACTCAACCATTTGTGCAGCGGCTGCTCCCGGTGCATACCATGCAGATGTACCCATTAACTTAACTAACTCACCACCGCCTTTCTTCGTTCTCTCTACCAACCTTTCGATTGTCTTGTCATCCATCATATCTCTTAATGGGATTCCTGCTATTGTAGTATACCTAGGTAGAGGCACCATTGTATCACCGTGTCCACCCATTAATAGTGATTGGATATCTTTTGGTGATACTTCCAATTCTTCAGCGATAAAAGCACGGAATCTTGCTGTATCTAAAACGCCAGCCATACCCATAACTCTATTTCTACTCATTCCAGAGGCAGTATGTGCTGCATAAGTCATCACATCCAATGGATTTGAAACTATTATAATAATTGGGTCTTTTGAGTATTTAAGTATAGATTCTGTTACGGATTTAACGATTTTTGCATTTGTTGAAATCAAATCATCTCTGCTCATACCTGGCTTTCTTGGGATACCTGCTGTTATTACAACCACGTCTGAACCAGCTGTATCTTTATAGTCATCAGTACCTGTTGTCTTGGTAGAGTAATACCCTATCGGTGCTTGTTCCCATGTGTCAAGTGCTTTACCTTTAGCAAAATCCCCCATAATATCAAGAAGGACAATCTCTTTTACTATGTCTTTATGAGCTAATACATTGGCTACTGTCGCACCTACATTTCCAGCTCCAACTACTGTTACTTTTTTCATATTATACTTTTTTATTAATTTTAAAAATTTAAAAACTAAAAACAGCTAGATTCTCAAAATAAAAACTGTTTGAATGCAAAAATATAAATATTTTCAGAATATTATACTTTAATCTTGTTAAAATAGAATAATTTTGATGCTTTATAAATTAAAAACTAGTTATTTAAAATAAATACAATAAACTATTCGGGTTTTAGCCAGTTATTGGTAAATTGCCTACAATTATATAATATCAACAATTTTTTAATTATTACGTTGTTATATCTGTGACATATTTGGTCGTTTGTATTAATATGTCTACTTTTGTGTAAAATAAATTTATAATGATGAAAAATATTTTTTTTATAGTAATGATGTTGTCAGGATTCTTATCTATTGGACAAAATGACGTATGTGGTACGATTTATGATAAATCTATGGAAGATCGATTGATAGAAAATAAAAAAGCTTTTTTTGAATTGGATAATAGGGATGATGATTGGGAATATATACCGGTTCACTTCCATATTGTGACAAAATCCGATGGGACTGGAGCTGCAGAACAATATAAAATCCTGAATGAATTGTGTTTTATGAATAAAAACTATGAAGGCTTTAAGATGAAATTTTATTTGTCTGAAGGGTTCTCATTTATTGCTAGTGATAAACTTTATTCAGAACCGGGAAGTGCAATATCTTCAGCTAAAATTAAAGCAAACAAAAAGAAGTATAAAAATGCTGTTAATATTTTTATTGTAAATGAAATACCGAGTATTAATGCAGGTCCGGGAAGGACATTGGGGTATTATACATCAAAATATGATGTCCTTATTGTAAGAAAAGATCAGTTTGGTATAAATTCTAAAACATTGTCTCACGAATTAGGGCATTATTTCAGCCTTGCACATCCCTTCAATGGTTGGGAAGAAGATCCCTACGATGCTCAAAAGCATGGCAATCCCCTTAAAATAAAAACAATAAAGTATGCAGGTAAAAACTATTTGATTGAATTCATGAATAAGTCCAATTGTGATATAGCTGCTGATAAATTGTGTGATACTCCTCCTGATTACAATTTCGGTATTACTGATGATGGAGATTGCAAATTAAACGGGCCGATTTTGGATTACAATAAAGATACTATTGTGACTATGGAAAATAACTATATGAGTTATTTTTTCGGTTGTATTCAATTTACTTTTACTCCTATGCAGATTAGTGCTATGCGAGCAGACTTCAAAAGTAACAAAAGAAGCCATATACGGTCAGGATATGTTCCTAAGGTAGCAAAACTCGATAATGATAACGGTAAAATTGTTGAGCCAAAAAATAATGCCACTACTCAATATTACGATGATGTGACTTTAGATTGGGAGGATGTACCGGGAGCTAACTTGTATTTAGTAAGAGTAAGCTTGAAGTCTCAATCTTTTAATGGAATATATTATTGGGTTGAAGGTGAGTCCAAATTAGTTTTAAATAATCTTGTGAAAAATAAAAGGTACAAATGGTATGTAAGAGCTTTCAATGACGGTAATACATGTGGAAAAGAGTTTGGAGGTTATTCATTTAAAGCCGGAGCCTTTGCAAGTGCAACTATTGATACTGACAATTATAGCGAACTTAGCATTTATCCAAATCCGATTAAAAATGATCAAATATACTTTAAAACTAACAAAGAATTAGGAAATGCAGAAATAAAAGTATATAGTCTAGATGGTAAGATAATGGATAAATTGTCTCTAACTTTGAAAAAAGGAGTAAATAGATTTAATTTGACACATTCTAATTATCAAAATGGTATTTATAATATGATAATAAATACAAAAGATAAGCAGTATATTCGCAAAGTTTTAATTGAAAAATAAAAAAATAAATAGAGAATGAATTTACACGAGTATCAAGCAAAAGGAATTTTAAGTTCTTTTGGAGTGCCAATCCAAAGAGGATATATGGCAACTACAGTCGATGAAGCAGTTGAAAATGCAAAAAAGTTGATAGAAGAAACCGGAACCAAGTTTATTATTGTCAAAGCTCAGATTCATGCAGGTGGTCGAGGAAAAGGTGGGGGAGTTAAACTTGCGAAAAATCTCGAAGAGGTGAGAGAACACGCCAGTAATATTTTGGGCATGATGTTGGTTACACCACAGACTCCTGGTGGGCTGAAAGGAAAGGGAAAATTGGTAAGAAAAATACTTATTGCTGAAGATGTATATGTACCGGAGTTTGATCAATGCAAAGAGTTTTATGTGTCTATATTGATGGATAGACAAAAAAGAATGAATGCTGTTATTTATTCAACAGAAGGAGGAATGAACATAGAGGATGTTGCCGAAAAGACGCCGCATTTGGTTCACAAAGAGCATGTAGATCCTGCTTTAGGCTTTCAAGAATTTCAGGCTAGAAAAATAGCTTTCAACCTTGGTTTAAGTGGTACTGCTTTTAAAAATATGTATAAATTCATCAAGAATCTATATAATGCTTACGTGTCTAGTGATGCCTCATTGATAGAAATCAATCCGGTAATCAAAACAGGAGATGATAGAATTATTGCTGTTGATGCAAAAGTGTCTATAGAAGACAATTCTCTTTACAGACATAAAGATTATGCTGAAATGAGGGATGAGTTTGAAGAAGATCCAACTGAAGTAGAAGCTAAAAAAGTTGATTTAAACTATGTAAAGCTTGATGGAAATGTGGGCTGTATGGTCAATGGAGCAGGTCTTGCAATGGCGACAATGGATTTAATAAAGCAATCCGGGGGATCACCGGCGAACTTCCTTGATGTCGGAGGTACTGCTGATGCAGAGAGAGTCGAAAAAGGATTTAGAATCATACTGAGTGATCCTAACGTAAAAGCAATATTAGTCAATATATTTGGAGGAATAGTGAGAGCGGATAGAGTAGCTCAAGGAGTAATAGATGCCTATAATAATATAGGTGAAATAAAAGTGCCAATCATTGTTAGATTGAGAGGGACAAATGCCGAAGAAGCTAAGGATATTATTGAAAAAAGCGGATTAAAGGTTCATTCTGCAATCGAGTTTCAAGAGGCTGCTGATTTGATAACGCAAGTATTGAGCTAAACATAAAATATGGGCAATATTTAGTAATACTGAAGTATATTGTACTTGACAGGACACTAATATAAATTCTATTTTTAATATATGAGCCACTTGTTTTGTTTAACAAGTGGCTTTTTTGAACCATTATATATGAAATTAAGTGATATCACAAAAGGATATTTATGGACGCTTATAGGGATATTAGCTGTTTCCAATGTATATATTTTTAGTAAGGTCGCATTGAATTCAATTGCTATAATGCAATTTGGATTTTATTGGTTTGGATTTGGATTAATATGGAATATTGTGTTTCTCAACAAGCGAATTTCAATAAAAAAAATAAAGGAAGCAATTCAACAAAGTTTTAAACTGTATTTAGTCATAGGGTTACTTGAAATAATAGCGACTACTTCTTTTTTCTACGCTATTATGACCATTGAAAATCCATCTGTCACTTCATTTCTTGGAAACCTTAGCCCGATATTTGTCACCATTCTAGGTGTTATTATATTAAAAGAAAGATTCAATTATATTGAGATAATAGGAGTATTTTTGACTCTTTCCGGAGCATTCATTATTAGTTTCAAAAGCAATACTTCGTTAAGTCAAGTTTTTTTGAATGGCACTCAATACGTTTTGTTATCCACTTCAATATTTTCAATAAACACAATAATTGTCAAGAAAAATATTAAAAAACTAACGCCTTCTTTATTATCTTTAAATAGAGGCGTTTTTATTTTTGTATTTAGCATTTTTATTATGCTCGTAACCAAACAAGATATTCATATTCCTAAAGATGCTTTGTTGGCAATAACTATAGGTTCTTTATTAGGTCCGTTTCTTACTGTTATTGCCGGATACAATGCCTTGCAATATATAGAAGCATCCAAGAGATCAATATTGAGCAGTTCTAAAAGTCTCTTTGTGCTGCTAGGTGCATATTTATATTTCGGTAAATTTCCTATGGAATATCAAATTATAGGAGGGGTTTTTACTGTATTTGGAGTTCTTTTAATTTCTTTTGGAAAATTGATTTTGAAAAAAAGAAAACATTAATGCTTGTATCCAAATCTTTTCAGATTTGCTTCATTATCTCTCCAGTTTTCAAGAGTTTTGACATACAGTTCAAGGTGAATTCTAGTTTCTAGAAACTTTTCAATATCCTTTCTTGATTCTATGCCAAGTCGTTTGATTTTTTCACCTCCTCGACCGATTATAATTTGTTTTTGTGTTCTCCTTGACACAAAAATATTTGTTCTTATAAAAATAAATGGTGCTCCTCTCTTTTCAGTCACTATCCATTCCTCAACTTCAACCTCAACAGAGTAGGGGACTTCCTGCTTATATAGGTTCAATATTTTTTCTCTGATAATCTCTTCAATAAAAAATCTTTCAGTTTTATCTGTAAACTGTTCTTTTGGATAAAACGGTGGATTTTCGGGTATTATCTCTTTCATTTTGTTGATAATATCATTAGTGTTTACCCCAAGTTTACCGGAAGTAACAAAAACATCTTCAAAGTCTATAATCTCTTTCCACTTATTTATCAATGCAATAATATCTTCCTGATTACCTAAATCCATTTTGTTTACAACAAGGAACTTTGGTACTACTATCTGCTTTAGCCTTTCCAAAAACTTTGGGTTGTACTTAAAATCGTCATAGATATCAACTATAAATAATAAGCCATCAGCGTCATCAAAAGCAGTATACACGAACTTATTCATAGACTTCTGCAATTCATAATGAGGTTCGTTGATAAAACCAGGAGTATCTGAAAAGACAATTTGATATTTTTCATCATTATAAATACCGAAAATTCTATGTCTTGTAGTCTGAGGCTTACTAGTGATTATGGACATTTTCTCTCCAATAATCTTATTAAGAATTGTAGATTTTCCAACATTAGGTTTCCCGATTATATTTATAAATCCTGCTTTGTGCATATTATTTTAAACTTTTAATTTTTAAATATCCATTGATTATTTCAAACATATAGTCTGGTTTCATCACTCTCCAGTCCAAGTCATTCAATTCTTCTTCAACTTTTAAATAATAATGTAAATTATATTCAAGTATTTCATCCATAACATGTTTGAGAAGATTTACACAAACAATCCATCCTCCTTCATTAATAATATCATCAAACCATTCTTGATAATAGCTATCATCATCAGCATGAAAATTCAATACATTATCACCGATAAGGATGTATTTTATTATACCTTCATTATTTAGGGTATCAATAACATTGCGTTTTAAGTTCATAATATCATTATACAAAATATCGTTCCATTCCCCTATAAACTCTATTATAGCATAATGTTTATTGTAATCAACCCATAAAATTTTTAAATATAAAGTTTGAGAGCCAAAATCATCCCATTGAGGGTGGATATAATAATTATATATAGCATTCGTAAAACCAAATTCATCATATATTCTCCCATAAAAAGGAGAATTTTCATCTGTTTCTGCTGTATAATCATCTCTCCATCGGAAAAATGGTTCTATTGTATGCATATCCTGAATATTACAATTTAACTTTTTTATTCATCAAACTTAAGCACCTCTATAAAAGCTTTCTGTGGAACTTGCACAGAACCAAATTGTCTCATCCTTTTTTTCCCTTTCTTCTGTTTCTCAAGTAATTTTCTCTTTCTCGTAATATCACCTCCATAACACTTAGCTGTCACATCTTTTCTTAAAGCTGAAAGAGTTTCTCTTGCAACAATAGTTTGTCCAATTGCAGCTTGTATTGCTATCTTAAACTGTTGTTTGTGTAATAACTCTCTAAGCTTTTTTACCATTTTAAGTCCCATGCCTCTAGCTTTGTCTCTGTGTATCAAAAATGAAAAAGCATCAACCTTTTCACCATTTAACAATATGTCCATTTTCACTAGATCTGATTGTCTAAATTCTTTAGGATGGTAATCAAATGAAGCATATCCTTTGGATATTGACTTCAATTTGTCATAAAAATCAAGTACTATCTCTGCTAAAGGCATATCAAACATCAATTCAACTCTATCTTGAGTTAAATAGTTTTGACTAGTTAATTCACCTCTCTTTTCAAGACATAAATTCATTATAGGCCCTATAAATTCAGGTTTAGATATTATTTGTGCAACAATATAAGGTTCCTCAACATAATTCAAAGAAGTAGGATCAGGCAAATCATTAGGTGTATGAATCACTAATTTTTTTCCTTTTGTAGTGTAAGCAAAATATGTAACGTTAGGGACTGTTGTTAGAACTTCCTGATCAAATTCTCTTGACAATCTTTCCTGAACTATTTCAAGGTGAAGGAGTCCCAGAAACCCACATCTAAAACCAAATCCAAGCGCATTAGATGTTTCCGGTTCCCATACCAAAGCGGCATCGTTGAGTTGAAGTTTTTCGAGGCTATCCCTCAAATCTTCAAAATCGTCATTGTCCATTGGATAAATTCCTGCAAATACCATTGGTTTTACATCTTCAAATCCGTCTATTGGTTCTTTTGAAGGATTGTCAAGATGAGTGATAGTATCACCGACCTTTATTTCTTTTGAGTCCTTAATACCAGTAATAATGTAGCCAACATCTCCGGCAGACATTTCTTTAGTTGGGATTTTATCCATTTGCAATATACCCACTTCATCAGCTGTATATACTTTATTTGTGTGGTAAAACTTAATTTTATCTCCTTTTTTCATGCTACCGTTAAATATCCGAAAATACGCTATTACTCCACGATATGAATTAAATTCAGAATCAAAAATCAAAGCTTGTAGAGGGGCATCTATATCTCCCTTAGGAGCAGGTACTTTATTGACTATTGCTTCAAGAATCCCTTCAATTCCTTCTCCTGTTTTACCACTTGCTAATAGTATGTCCTCAAGCTCGCAACCGGTTAAATCCAAAATTTGCTCCATTACCTCGTCTATCATGGCATTAGGCATATCAATTTTATTGATTACAGGTATAATCTCCAGATCATTATCAATAGCCAAATAAAGATTTGATATTGTTTGTGCTTGAATACCCTGAGTAGCATCAACAATAAGTAATGCACCTTCGCATGCTGCTATAGATTTAGATACTTCATATGAAAAATCTACATGTCCCGGAGTATCAATGAGATTAAGCGTATATGTTGTATCACCTTCTCTCTCATAGTACATCTGTATGGCATGGCTTTTGATCGTGATACCACGCTCCCTTTCCAAATCCATATTATCCAAAGCTTGATCTTGCATTTTTCTTTCAGAAATGGTACTTGTATATTCTAATAACCTATCAGATAAAGTACTTTTTCCATGATCAATATGTGCAATTACACAAAAATTCCTGATTTTCTCCATTTTTTCCATATGAGCGCAAAGATACTTAATTTTATTTAATACTGTATATATTTATGTATCGGTGCATGGTACAATTCAAAATTTGTATATTTATTTATATTCAGTCTCCTAATCTATGATGGAAATTAACCTATCTGAGTTAACTTTTATGTAAAAAGAAAGACATTAGAGGAGATAAAGGCAGAAAGCTCATATGGGAGTTACTTGTAATGCTATTTTATCGAAGATATTGTATGTTTAGTATAAACTCTAATTCATTTTCGTTTTTATTGATTAGATTTGCGTAAAATTTAATAATTTATAAATATTTTGATATGAAAAGAATACTTTTAATATTTGGTGTATTAATTATAGCTATTAGTACTATGACTGCACAACAAAAAGCAGGGCCTCATGATTTTGGTAGAATGTGGACATTTGAAAATCCTCCAAAAGCATGGTTGAGCAAAGCTTACAATTTTACTCCTGAAGACTCATGGTATGATGAAGTACGTAAATCAGCATTGAGAATGTCAACCGGATGCTCAGCATCTTTTGTTTCCCCAAATGGTTTGATTATGACAAATCACCATTGCTCAAGGGATGCTGCATTGAAGGCGCAGAAAGAAGGAGAAGACATCATGACTGACGGATATTTTGCTTCTACAAAGGAAGATGAGAGGAAAGTCCCCGGAGTGTTTTTCGAACAGTTGTTGATGTTGGCAGATGTAACCGGTGAAGTGAATGCATTGATGGAAAACGTATCGGGAGAGAATTTTGAATCAAAATTGAGTGATGCTCTTGCTTCTATAAAAAGTAATTATGCCAAATTGGATGCATGGAAAAACCTTAGGCTTCAAATTGTCAAATATTATAGTGGGGTTAAATATTCGATCTATGGATATAAAAAGTATAGTGATATAAGACTTGTTGCTATACCTGAAACTGATATTGCATTTTATGGTGGTGATGCAGATAATTTCACATTTCCGAGATATGATGTAGATTTTACTTTTTGGAGAGCTTATGACGAAGACGGAAAGCCTGTTAATTCTTCTGATAATTATTTTAAATTTAGTCCAAATGGAGCAGATGAAGGTGATTTGGTTTTTGTAGTAGGAAATCCGGGAAATACAGAAAGGTACAGAACTGTGGATCAATTAAAATGGGATAGAAAATATAGATATCCTATGACTTTGGATTTTTTAAGGAAAATGATCGCACATTTACAAGAAGATTATGATAAGAATCCTTCTGATGAAAAGATGAACATGATATTTGGAATGGCAAATGGTGAAAAAGCTTATAGTGGTATACTAAAAGGATTAGAAAATCCTGATTTGTTTGGCAGAAAGGTTGAAATTGAAAATCTGGTCAGAAGCAATCACAAGGGAGAAGATTATTGGGCAGAATTGAAATCTGAATATGATAAATTAGCACCACATTCATGGGCTATTATATTGCTTAGCCCCAACCCTATGAGAGGTAATACAATGATGCTGATGCATTCTATAGCAAAATACTACGAGAGTCTAAAAGCAGGAGAGTCAGAAGATGATTTAGAGGATATAGTGGATCAAATTGAATTTAGTGTAAATACTATTGGTGATAAAGAAGATTTATTTAATTTGACAATGTCAATGGATTTGTTAAACTCCCATATTCCAAGTGATAATAATTCGATTAAAGAATTGTTGAATGGTCTTACGCCTAGACAATATGTTGATAGGATGGTAAAAACGAGTAAGTTTTTCAAAGGCGATAAATGGAAGAAATATTTTAAAATGGATGCTGATAATTTTGCTAAACAAAAGGATATGTTAATTGTTGCATCTCTAAAATTAATCCCTCAATACAATAATGCTGCAAAAGCATTTGGGACAAGTGCTGCAAAAAGAAAAGAATTGGAAGGGAAGATAGTTCAAGAATATTTCAAGTATTTTGGAACAGATTTACCTCCGGATGCGACTTTTACATTAAGAATTTCAGATGGTATTGTTAAGGGGTACGATTATAATGGTACAAAGGCTCCTTATAAAACTACATTTTATGGAATGTATGATCGCAATTATTCATTTGACAATAAATATCCGTGGAGATTACCTTACAGATATGAAAATCCCCCTATGGAATTATTAAAACAGCCATTGGATTTTGTTTCAACCAATGATATAATTGGAGGAAATTCAGGTAGTGCTATAATCAATAAAAACAAAGAGGTTGTTGGGCTGATTTTTGACGGAAACATAGAGTCCTTGCCGGGAAACTTTATATATGATGAACAGTATAATAGATCGGTTAGTGTCCATTCCAGTGGAATCCTATCTGCTTTAAAATACATTTATCACGCTAAAAACCTTCTATATGAATTGGTGCCTTCTAAATGAATTAGTATCTTTTCTTTAGAGTTAATATATACAAAAAAAGGGGCTAAATTAGCCCCTTCTTTTGTATGCATTCATGTACTATTTCTTTTCAGGATACATTGAAATCTCAAAATAATTATCTTTTTTCAAATATTTATTTGCAGCTTCTTTTATTTTAGCTTTAGTCAATTTATTAATTCTATTTTCTAAAGTTTGCAATGAAATTTCAGAATAATCCAAGTTATCTTGAATTACTTCTTTTATTTTTGAAAGCCAGTATCTATTTTCTTTTAGATTTTTTATTTTACTTTGTTTTTGTGTTTCGGTAACTTTTGTCATGACTTCGTCGTCAGGACCAATAGTTTGTAAAGTATCTATTACAGCATATACAGCTTGGATTAGTTCCTGTGTTTTATTAGGGTCACTATTGAATGATATATGTACAGTATATTTCTCTTTTGGCTCATTGACAGCATAACCATTTACTCTGACACCATACACGCCACCTTTATCCTCTCTTAAAGATTCTCTTAGTTTTATACTTAATATTTTTGACATTGAACTAAGTACATATTGATTGTCTTTTGTGTAATCAAAGTCTCCATGAAAAGTCAAATCAACAAAAGTTTTAGGAGCTTCTCCTTTATACTCTTTTTTTGATATAAATCCACTTTTCATATTTACATCTCTATCAATCCAATGTTCTTTTTTGCCAGTTGGCTTAAGATTTCCCAAATACTTTTGAATGTAGTCTTTAAGTTTAGCCTCATCAAAACTACCTACAAAGAAGAATTTGAAATCTCCCGCATTACCAAATCTATCTTTGTAAATTTCATAGACCTTTTGTCTATTTAGCTTTTCAAAATCCTCAGCTGTAGGGATGCCACCTGCTCTGACTATATCGCCATACTTTATCTTATTTGTTAGGTAGTAGAAATAATAGTCTGGTTGTTTTAGTAGATTTGCATATAGTCCTTTGTTGCGGTTGACAAATGATTGAAAAGCGACTTCATCATTTCTAGGGTGAGTGAAATATAAATTTAAAAGCTGGAACATAGTTTCAAGATCTTCATTAGTAGATGAACCTCTAAAACCTTCGTATAAAGTATAAATATATGGAGAAACGGATACATCTTTTCCTGTCAATAATTTTGTCAATTGGTTATTGTCAAATTCAGATAGTCCCATTTCTTCAACAGCTCTGGATGCAAATCTAGCATTGGGATAATCGGCATCAGGATATAAAGAAGTCCCTCCCGGACTGTAAGCAGAAAATCTAATTTCATTATTTTTAAAGTTAGTCTTTTTATAATAGACCTCCATGCCATTATTCAAAACAAGTTTGGTTATACCATACTCTTCATTTTTATCTATAGATTTTATAGGAGCCGGACTTAGCTTTTGACTAAATAAAGGTTTATTAGTAGTATTGTCTTTATACGCTTCGATTTTTTGATTTTTTACAGCGGTCAATACTTTTTTCACCTCTGATTCTGTAGGCATCTTGATACCTTCTTTCTCCGGGCCTGTTATTATTATTACTCTATTATCTTCTTTTATCCAATTTTTTGCAAGGTTATTTATGTCTTCTAAATTTATTTTATCTATATTGGCACTCACAAAATTGTTATATTGATCCTCATTCATCATAGGTGCATTCTTCAAGAAATGATATACAGCATTTGATGCATATCGTCTTGATTCAGTCTTGTCTCTTTCTAAATATCTTCTTTCTGCATCTTTTAATAGATTTTTTTTCTCTCTTTTTAATTCTGTAAAAGAAAATCCATGCCTTAATACTCTTTCATTTTCTTCTGCAAAAGTTTTTAGAGCGTCAAGGGATCTTCCTTGTGGTACCATCGCCCATGAAGAATAGGAATCAATATCTCCAATACTAGTATTATAACCGGTATAAGCAAAGGTGAAAGGTGGGTTTGCAGAGTTTTTTATCTCATCTAAACGAGCATTTAGCATCATATTAAATAGATCCCTTTTAATATCTTCTAATAAATCTTTTTTTGTTACAACAGGTATATGTGGTAATTTATTTATTATTCTTACATTAGTAAAAGGGGCTTCTTTGTCAGTCAAAATGACAACTGAAGTACCTGGTTGCATTGGAACTGTATACTTTTTTCTTTCCCTTTCGTTGACAGGATTAGAAAAATCGGAAAACATTGATTTTATCTTTTTTTCCATTTTGTCAACATCAATATCCCCAATAACAATTACTGCAAGCAAATCAGGTCTATACCAATCTTTATAAAATCTCTTTATAGTTTCATAATCTGCATTTTTTACAATATCAGGATCTCCAATTGGTAATCTTTTTGCATACATAGAGCCTTTGTATAATATTGGAAAATACTTTTGACTCATCCTTTGTCCGGGACTTAATCTTGTTCTCCACTCAGATATCACGACACCTCTCTCTTTATCTATTTCTTTATGATCAAATGATGCTTTGCCTGCCCAATCATACAAGACAAGTAGGCCGGTATCCAGCTGGTTCTCTACATCAGATCGAACTTGAAGCATATATACAGTTTGGTCAAAACTGGTATAGGCATTTAAGTCCGGTCCAAATTTAGTTCCGACTTTTTCTAAGTAATTGATTAGTCCATTTGATGTAAAATGTTCAGAACCGTTAAATTCCATGTGTTCAATGAAATGCGCCAATCCTTTTTGATCTTCATCTTCTACGATTGATCCAGCTTTAAGTGCAAGTCTAAGTTCGACTCTGTTTTCAGGTTTTGAGTTCTTTTTAATAAAATATTGAAGACCATTATCCAATGTGCCTGTTCTCATTGACGGGTCAACAGGTATTTTGGCATTTAAAAGTTTTTTGCTAAAATCGACTGAATTGTTATCTGATATCTTTTTTTCAAGTGGAGCATTCATTTGTTTCTGCTCAACTGTTGATACTCTAGGTTTGCTATCTTTACTTAGCTTAGGAGAACAAGAGAAATACCCAATAATACCGATTAGGAATAATAAACGAAAGGTGTTTTTCATTTTCATTTTATAGGAATTTTATTGTTAATAAATTAATTTTGTTATAATGTATAGCTTTTTGAAACGCGGTCATTCGATTCAAATATATGTCAGATATTAGTTCAGGAATCACAATAATAACGTTTGTATATGAAATTATTGTCTAATGCTAAGATTTGATAGAATTTTGTATCTGGAAAATATGCGGTTATATTATAAAATTCTATGATGGCTTAGTATATTGTTCACGAGAGCTTGAAATATTCAAATAAAATATTTTTAAGTGGTTTTGTGTGATAAATATGAAATAATAGAGTATTTTTGTTTTGTAATTATTTTTAGATACAGTAAAAAATAAATTTTATTGAAATTCACTTAATTATTTTTCCTAAAAAAAACTTGATGCGACTTATTACTTTTGCTTTTGTTCTTTTTCTAGTTATAACTGTAGGTTGTAGGTCAAAAAAATATATTATGGATAATACTATTGATCCTGAATCTTATCCAAAAACGTATAAGTCAGAAGTTGTTGACTCGTATTTTGGTATTGATATCGCAGATCCCTATAGATGGCTAGAAGAAGAATCGTCTGATGAAACTAAAAAATGGGTTGAAAATCAAATTCATTTTACTGAAAACTATCTTGAGAAAATACCTTTCAGAGATAGTATAAAAAAGCGCTTGGAAGAGTTGGTCAATTATGAAAAGTTTGGTGTGCCAACAGTAAAAAGTGATAAATTTTATATGTTTAAAAATACCGGATTGCAAAATCAGAGTGTTTTTTGTCAAGTAGATTCTAAAGGTAAAACTATAAAAGAAATAATTGATCCAAATACATTTAGTCAGGATGGAACTAAAGCATTAAGCGGTTTGAGTTTTAATAAAGAAGGAACTTATTTGGCTTATATGGTTGCAGAAAGTGGTGCAGATTGGAATATTGCTTATGTACTAGATTTAAAAACAGGAAAAAATCTTAATGATTCAGTTAAGTGGATTAAATTTTCAGGATTGTCATGGTATGAAGACGGCTTTTTTTATAGTAGGTATCCTGAATCAGATAGTGCAAATCTTAGTTCAAAAAATGAAAACCATAAATTGTTCTATCATAAGTTGGGTAGCTCTCAACGTCAAGATATGATTTGGTATGAAGATACGGAACATCCAAATCGAAATATTTACGCGAGTACAAGTGAGGATGAGAGGTTTTTAATTCTCAAGCAAGTAGAATCTACTAGTGGTAATTCTTTTAGCTTTATTGATTTATCTAAAAAGAAGTTGACTGAGACCCAGTTGATAAGTGATTTTAATTCTGATTTTGACTTTATAACAAATGAAGGGGTTGAGTTATATATCTTAACAAATAGAGACGCTCCAAATAAAAAAATCTTGAAGATAAATACAAAAAATCTTGAAAAAAGTGAATGGTTAACTTTGATAGGAGAAAGCAAAGATCCTATACAATCTGTGAAAATGATAGGGGATAAATTTTTTGTATTGTACCTACACAATGCATATAGTTTGGTTAAAGTATTTGACTTAAATGGTAAGTTTATTAAAAATTTAGAATTGCCGGGAATTGGGACAGTATCTTCGATTAGTGGAAGCAGGAAAAGTAAAAAAGGCTTTCTAATGTTTACTTCATATCTTTTCCCGTCTTCTGTTTATACATTTAATAGCGATGATATGGAGTTGGCACTATTTAAATCACCTCAGCTTGATTTTAACCCTGTCGAATATGTAACTGTACAAAAATGGTATGAAAGTAAAGACGGCACTAAAGTTCCCCTATTTATAACTCATAGGAAGAATCTGAAATTAAATAAAAAGAACCCAACGCTTTTGTATGGTTATGGTGGATTTGATATATCGATAACACCTTCTTTTTCGGCTTCAAGACTATTGCTATTGGAAAAAGGTGGAGTTTTTGCTGTTGCTAATATTAGAGGAGGCGGTGAGTTTGGAGAGAAATGGCATAATGGAGGTACGGTTTTATCCAAGCAGAATGTTTTTGATGATTTCATTGGGGCAGCAGAATTTTTGATTAACTCTAAGTATACCTCTTCTGAATATTTAGCAATTGAGGGGAGATCTAATGGAGGTTTGCTTGTGGGAGCTTGCATGACTCAAAGGCCGGATTTGTATTCGGTTTGTTTTCCTGAAGTCGGTGTACTGGACATGCTTAGATATCACAAATTCACAATAGGATGGGCATGGGCAGCTGATTATGGTAGAAGCGATAATGAGGAAGAGTTTGGCGCTTTGATAAAATATTCACCTGTACATAATGTAAAAAAAACAGAATATCCGGCTACTTTGGTTATAACAGCAGATCATGATGATAGGGTAGTGCCTGCACATTCGTTTAAGTTTATTTCAGAATTGCAAAGAAACCAAATTGGTAACAAAGCTGTATTAATCAGAATTGATAAGAAATCGGGACATGGTGCAGGGAAACCGTTAAGTAAAATAATCGAGGAACTTAGAGATATTTATAGTTTTATGTTTTACAATATGGGAATAAATTATCAATAAAATTGATTATGGTGTTAATGTTAAAATTGAAATAATGGTGCTTTTTGATATAGGATTTATAAATATTAGGTTTTTAGATATTCTAGATATTTTAATAGTTGCATATTTTCTTTATGTTATCTATAAACTATTAAAGGGAACTATTGCATTTAATATTATTATTGGTGTTTTAGTTTTCTCAATTATATGGTGGCTAGTGAATATTTTGAATATGCAATTGTTGAAATTGCTATTAGGAAAGTTAGTAGGATTCGGAGTTATTATATTGATTATTATTTTTCAACCGGAAATTAGACGTTTTTTGTTGTATTTAGGTAATTCTACTCTGAAAGGGAGATTCAAATTTATAAATAAGTTCTTTTACCAAAGTTTTAATAAACAGAACGTCAACATTAAAATAATAGATGAAATTCATATAGCATTATTGAATTTGGCTAGTGAGAAAACCGGAGCTTTAGTCGTGTTTACTGATTTTAATGATTCAATAATAAATGAAAGAAATGGAGTTGTTTTAGATGCTAAAATAAGTCATGAATTAATCGAAAGCATTTTTAAAAAAGACACTCCATTACATGATGGTGCAATGATAGTAATCGGTAGTAGGATATATTCAGTTGGGACAATTTTACCTGTTTCGCCAAGGACTGATATTTCTACAAAATACGGTACAAGGCATAGAGCCGGGATAGGAATGACTGAAATTGGTAATAGTGAAGTATTGATAGTCTCTGAAGAAACCGGTAGTATTTCATACGCACAGTCCGGTCAATTGGAGGCTAACCTTTCAAAAGAAGAAGTTTACGAAAAAATATTGTTACAATATAAATAATTTTTAAAAATGGAATTAAAAAGCACTAATTTTATCTTCAGTAAAGATCAGATTTTATATAAAGGGAAAGTGAGAGATGTATACGATGTAAATAATAAAATAATCATGGTTGCAACTGATAGAATATCAGCATTTGATCATGTTTTGAATGAAACAATACCATATAAGGGCCAGGTTTTAAATCAATTGTCAGAGTTTTTTCTTAAAGCTACATCTGATGTTGTGCCAAATTGGCTTGAAGCAATGCCCGATCCAAATGTAAGTGCCGGAAAAAAATGTAATCCTATTCGATTGGAGATGGTTATTAGAGCGTATTTAGTAGGGCACGCATGGAGATTGTATAAATCGGGAGAAAGGATGATTTGTGGTGTCAGAATGCCTGATGGTATGAAAGAATTTGAGAAATTCCCTAAACCGATACTTACACCTTCCTTCAAAGCATTGGAAGGGCATGATGAGGATATATCAAAAGAGGAAATATTAGAGCGAAAGTTAATTTCGGCAAAAGATTACGCTATTCTTGAAGATTATACTTTTAGTTTATTTGAGAAGGGAACGCAAATGGCTCAGGAGAGAGATTTGTTGTTGGTTGATACTAAATATGAGTTTGGTTATTATAAAGATGAAATAGTCTTGATTGATGAGATTCATACACCGGATAGTTCCAGATATTTTTATTCGGAAGGCTACAAAGAGAAGCTGAAAAATAATGAATCCCCAATCCAATTGTCTAAAGAATTTGTAAGAGAATGGTTGATGGAGCAGGGATTTCAAGGTAAAGAGGGACAGATTATACCTTCTTTGCCTAAAGAATTTGTTGAATTGGTGTCTGAAAGATACATAGAGTTATACGAGAGAATGACAGGTAAAAGATTTGCAAGAGCATATAGCCCGAATATTGAAAGAAGGATAGAAGATAATATTGCTTTATATCTTGATAGTCTTTGATTAAATTTTGTTATTTTTGCAATTTTATTATAATTTGGTGCAGCATTTTTGAGGTTTAGCTTATCTAACTAGTATAAAAAAGTTTGATATATGAGTTTTTTTAATAGAATGGTCTTTTTTTTGGTCTTTATTTTTTTTACAAGATTCATCTCAGCTCAGTGTGGAGTGACAGATACTATTATACCTATCTTGGATAATGAAAAACCAATGGAGTTTCAATTGATAGTTGACGGGTTTACTAATAATGATCTTTCAAATCCAAGTCAAGGTGTATGTGGTGTTACATTAAAATACAATCATACAAAACGTTCTGAGCTTACTATTGATTTGATTTCTCCGGCAGGACAAAAAGTTGCGTTAGTTGGGCCTTATGTTCAGGATAATTCTTTGTACGGTACTATATTGTGGGATATCTCATTTGTGAGATGTGTAGATCTAGCAGGGCCTGATGATGCTAATAAGGATCAACATTTTAATAGTACCAATGATTGGTTTTCTATTACCGGTGGTTATACAGGAGTATATTATCCACATGATTATTGTCTTGAAGATTTTAATTTGGGTCCTGTGAATGGAACATGGACTTTTGTTGTTCATGATCACTCGCATTTTCAAAAGGGCAATTTACTGGGTTTTACCATAGAATTTTGTGACGGAAGTACCAACGAGTGCAATATGTGCAATGCATATGCTGGTGTGTTTAGTAATACGGATGTACAGTATTGTCAGGATGTTGGCAATATAACTATTGATTTGGATCATAGTTTCGCTAATAAAGAGCCAAATTCAGACTTTTATAATTACGAATATGTTGTTTCAAAAAATAATGCTATTATTGAGCATTCAACGTTACCCAATCTGGATTTAAGAGAAGCAGGAGAATATCATATTTGTGGATTATCGTATCACAAACTGGATTCTGCTAATGTGATAAGTCTTATAAATTCATCTGCTTTTGATGTCATGTATGATAGTTTGGAATTTATTGGTTCACCGTATTGTGCTGATTTGACTGATACTTGTATTACTGTAATAGTCAATCCTGTTGATACAATACGCATAGATTCAGTAATTTGCTTTGGAGATACTATTATTTTCAAAAATAAAAAGTTGTTTTCCAGTGGTAAATACTATTTTGAATCAAATGCTAATTGTGATCCGGCATACATCATAAATCTTGATGTAGTGAAATTAAATGCGGCTATAGATGCACCTGAAACAACATTACATTGTAAGGGGGAATTGTACTTAACAGGACTTGGTTTTGTGCCTGATTCTAATATGTCATTTAGGTGGAGCACAACATCAGCAACTAGCACAACTGATACTACGAAGGTAATTATAGGAAAACCAGGCACATACTCGTTTATTCTTACTGAAGGTTACTGTAGCGATACCGCAACAGTGACTATTGATGCAGACGATGATGTTCCAATATTAGATTTTGTTATTCCCGAGATTAATTGCGAAAATGATACTGTTATGCTTAGTGTTTCATCATCTAATACTACTTTGGATACAATAAGTTGGTACAACGGGGTATATTATTCGGGGCAAGATATTTTTACCTCAAAACCCGGTGGATATTTTGTTTTTTGTATTAGTGATAAAGGATGTAATGCTTTTGAAATAATTGATGTTCCGATAGATACAACTCCTCCAACTGTTTCATTATATGCAAATGATATTACTTGTGATGCAGACACATCATTTATTAGTCTGACGACAAATAGTGAGCTAAGAGAGGTGTTTTGGGAGGAATTGGGTGTGAATGAAAAGAATGTATTTGTACTTGATTCTGGAATGTATCATGTTAGGTTAATTGGAGAAAATGGATGTGAAAATATTGATTCAATTTATGTTAATAGTTATAAACAAGATGTAGATTATACAATATCTTCTGATACGATTACTTGTATTCAGTCTACAGTCTTGATTGATTTTTCTACGGTAGAAGATTCTTTAGACTTTTTATGGATCACGCCAAGGGGAGATTCTCTATACTCAGAGGATATTGATGCTGATACTTCCGGTATTTATAACTTTTATATCACAAATAAATATGGATGTTTGACAATAGGCCAGTATGAAGTGTATGATAATATGAATGAACCACAAATTAATTTTATCGATGATACTTTGTTTTTGTCATGTGGAGTTCCTGTACATTTAAACCCTGAGATTGATAGTGATTACATTTCTGTTTTTTGGGGAGGCCCTGGGAATTTTCACTCTTCAATTTTAGATCCTGTGGTGAATTTTGAAGGAACATACTATATCAATGTTATTGGAAAAAATGGTTGTACCAATAGGGATTCAGTTTTTGTAAAATATGATAATTCAGTACCTAATATAAGTATTTTAACAGATACGATAACTTGTACTGATTCAATACCTTTTTTACACGTAAGTTACTCAGGAAATTATAGTTTCAAGTGGGAAGATCCATTCAATCTTACTTATTTTGGAAGCAGCATGAAGGGGTTGAAAAATGTAGGTGGCTTCTATTATTTAACTGTAATCGATAACGCTAGTGGTTGTGAAAGTGAGTTTTATACATATGTACCTATTGATACAATTATACCTTCATTTGAGTTTGTATATTCTAATTTGTTGGATTGTTCTAATGATAGTTTGGTTTTAAAGTATAAAACAAACTATGACGCTAATAAATTCTATTGGTCAAATGGTTCAATTAATAATTATCTTGATTCTATTGTAGTTTATGATGAAGGAATGATATATGGTCAGCTTATTTCCAAGTCAGGCTGTTATTATAAAGATTCAATTTTTATTAAAAAAGAGGATCATATTGATATTGGCAGTGATACTTTCTATTTGACATGTCGAAATGATTTGAAAGCTGTATTAAGTATAAAAAATCCTAAACAGGATTATACATATAGTTGGAGTGGTAATGGATTTGTGTCACAAAGTCCATCCCCAACAGTAGATGAAGAAGGAATGTATAAAGTTGTCGTCCAAAGTGCAGATTGTTTGGATAGTTCAATATTTTTAGTACTTTACGATACTTTACGTCCAAAATATACTATCACATATGATTCTGTGATAACTTGTGAGCATAATTTTGCTAATATAAAAGCACAAATACTTACCCCCGGGATTGAAACATATTATTGGGATGGGCCAAATTTTCATAGTGGAGATTTGGATGTTATCGTTTATGAAGAAGGTCAGTATTTTTTTACAGCTAGTACCTCCAATGGATGTGAAGTTTTTGATACAGTTAATATTAAAAAATCAGAACATTTTCCAAAAGTTAATGCAAAAGGTGATACAATCAATTGTCTAATTTCTAATCACACTTTTAAGATTTCAGCTAAAATAACAGGAGGTTATAATTCGGCATATTGGGTTGGACCAAATGGGTATGAGTCATATACATTGGAAAATGAGGTTTCAGATACAGGCAAATATACAATATATGTTAGAAATGAAGAAGGGTGTCTAAGTGTTGATTCTGCGTATGTTGTCTATGACACAGCATTGCCAATTGTGCAGGTTGCAGATATTGATGTGCTTACCTGTTACAATGATACCGTTATTATTGCTCCAAATATTAGTGCCAAGAATTATCAGGTTGAGTGGAAAGGGCCCTACGGTTTTGAGTCTTCAAATGAAGTTATTAACATAACTAATGGCGGTGATTATATACTTCGAGTTGAACCTGAAAATGGTTGTGTTAGAAAAGATACTTTTAAAGTTTTTGTTGATAAACTGCACCCGATGTTGATTATTGACGGGGAAAATTTGAACTGCTGTACAAGTAAAAAGACAATTAAGCTTTCTACAACAGCAAAAAGTTTTAATCAAAAATGGATATTTCCAGATGATAGTATTAGTACAAATCAAAATATAGTTGTAGCGGATGAAGGGGTATATAAGGTTGAAGTTATTGATTTAAATAATGGATGTATTTCTCGTGATTCTATTTTTATAAAATGGGATTCTCTTAAGCCAAAGATTATTATTCAGGACTATTTTTTAAATTGTGATACATCAAATATTGAGATGATTGCTTATTCGGATGAGCCTGATGTGAAATACAAATGGTATGGTCCGGGTTTTTATAAGGAAGGCTCTAAGGTTTATACCAATGCTGCAGGCAATTATTATATAGTAGCTGAAGGGAATAATTGTTGTGTGTCAACCAAGACCTTTGATGTAAAAGAGAAACATGTGAATCCCTTGTTTAATGTTGTTGGCAGTAACTTGAATTGCAAAAAGGATTCTGTACAGTTAAAAGCAATTGGAGTAGAGGATGATTTTTCATTGGAGTGGACAGGACCGAATGGCTTTATTTCTAATATTAAAAACCCCTATGTTTATGAACCGGGAGACTATAAAATTAAAGTTGTAGGGCAAAATAAATGTGATTCAACTGCTCAAGTACGAGTTGAAAGTGATACTGTAGAGCCGATTTTGGAGTTAAAATACTTGGATTCTCTTATTTGTGATAAGGAAGAAGGTAAAATAGATGCAGAAATATTGAATAAGGAAGATTTGCTTTACTCATATAGTTGGTCTACAAACAAAGGCTCTATTAGCAGTGGGAAGTATTCTAAAAGTTTGGTTTTTAAAGGAGCAGGAACGTATATAGTAGAAGTCACTAATACCAATAATGGATGTAAGTCACATGATACTTTGGCTATTTCAGGGTATAGTTATAATTTGGATAGTGCAAAAATCAATATTAAGCCACCGAGCTGTTATGGATATTCAGATGCAATTATTGAAATAGATACTATTTATGGAGGCAAAAAGCCTTATCGGTACTCTCTTGACAATTATTGGTTTTCTAATAATAAAAGCTATAATTCCAAGAGTTCAGGAGTTTATAATATTTATATAAAAGATGTCTATGGTTGTATTTTGGATACGAATATAGTAGTTCCGGATGGTTCAGATGTACAGCTTCAGTTAGGTGTGGATAAAAACAATATTTTTCAAGGAGACAGCGTTACAATCAGAGCGCTTATCGTTGCAAACAATGGGATTGCCAGCTATCAGTGGAAACCGGATTTTTTATTTGATAATCAACAGGATTCTGTTCAGGTCGTTAAACCTACAAAGTCAAATAATATTATTCTAACTGTGATTGATAGTAATGGATGCAGTGCGGAAGATGTGATTTGGATAAATGTAAAAGGCGAACCTGATGTTTATCTACCTAATATTTTCACTCCAAATAATGATGGATTGAATGACTATTTCTATATGAAAAGCGGTTCAGGTGTAAAAAAGATAAATAGGCTTATGATTTTTGATAATTGGGGAGATAAGCTATTTGATAAAGTTAATTTAAGAAAAAATGTTCCTAATGATGGTTGGGATGGTATGTATAATGGTAAAGAGGTTGGCTTAGGAGTCTACGTATATGTTTTTGAATTGGAGCTAGAGGATGGTTCTATCAAAAGAATAGCCGGAGATATCACTATTGTTAAGTAAAAATAAGTAAAAAGTTTATATTATTAATATTATAAATATATCTTTGCGCTTTTTTAGTTCAAATGTTGTAATAAGTGTATGTCAAGAGTAAGTTTAGGTATTGTTAGTTTGTTTTTTATTGTCTTATTTTCATTGGAATCATATTCTCAGAAGCCTGATAGTATTTGTGGCAATGCGGGGGTTTTTTGCTCTGCCCAATCAATGAAGGGACCATGGGATTTACCTGATACATTACTTAATGTGCCGACTTTCAATATATGTACGAATGGAGGACAATCACAAAATGCTATGTTTTTTGCTTTTGTCCCTAATTCTAATACTGTAACTATTACAATCAAACCTTCTCTAATAACTCCTAGACCAAATAAAAATCCGAATAAAATTGGTTATCAATATGGAATAGTTGATCGTTGCGATTTTGATGATCCTGATTTGAAATATATGGTTTGTGATGGCGGAAGCAAAATAATCACCAATAGAACATTAAGTGCAAATAATTTTATTCCAGGTCATACATATTATTTGTTTGTAGATGGTTGGGAAGGGGCTAAAGTGTATTTTGAATTGGACGTTGTTGAGGGAATAGGTGGATTAACTATTGAGCCGATAGATAGTTTTGTCGTGACTACTTACGGAAATGACACAATTGCCAAAGGCGATACCATCAGCGGTTGCATTGGAAGTAAATTGACCTTCGAACCACTAGGATCTAGCAATGCGGAATTTTATACATGGCAAACACAAGATACCCTGGAAATGTCTGATAGCTCCAAATTAGTATATACTCTTGAAAAAGAGAATACAATTTATAAGATTTGTGCTACCCCTATGACAGATTGTGATTCTGCTGATAGTAGCTGTGTCTATATAGTTATAGATACGGTCGAAACGGTTGTTTTGGATACTGCTAATATATGTGAGTCCGCGTTGAACACATCATATTATATGCCTTTAGGATGGCATGGTCAAGCAATAGATACTGCAGGTACTTTTTTTTATAATTATGTTGATTCCATAGGGTGCAAAGTTAAAGAACAGGTGACAGTAAACAAAGTTGAAGAACCGGTAGTTCAGTATGATTCAATTATTTGTGATAGTGATAAGTTTTTGAAAGATACGATGTTAAGAGATACTATTTTTGATATATATGGGTGTAATACATATGTTTTGAAGCATCTGTTTTATTTTAGTTTTACCGGATTTGTAAAAGAGCTAAAGTGTAATAATGATTCTTTTAAAATAGAAATCGATTTGAATGGTTTTGACAGGTCGCAGTACAACAACATACTTGTAAATTGGTACAATTCTAAGAATGAAGTAGTAAAAACATCTTTCTCATTTGAACCGTTCATAGTCAAAGATACAGGAGTTTATTATCCAATCGTAACTTTATTTCAAAAAGGGAAAGAATGTTCTTATACCTTAGCAGAGACTGTAATAAAAGCAATTCCTTCTGCAAATTTTGAGGTGGATAAAAAAATCGTTTGTTCGTCTGATACCGTGTTTTTTGAAATAAGTGATTATATAGATACTCTAATCTATGATGTAAACACAGATATGGGGAATATTACTGATTTAAGCAACGGTAAATACTATATCATTTGGAATAATAACGATAAAGGGAGTTGTACAATAAGTGTTTCTACTAGTTTTAAAAATTGTAGTTTTAGTGAAGAGAAAAAGTTAACAATTCAAGAAAAAATAGTTGAACCGGTTATTGATTGTGTCGACAATACTAATAATTCTGTAATTATAGCATGGGATTCTTCCGGTTGTGTTGCCTCTTATGAGGTATGGATAGATTCAGAGTTTTATCATGCGGTAAATGTCGCTCATGATACTATAAAAGGATTGACATACGGTCAAAAAATAGGAATTGAAATTAAGGCGATAAGTGGATGCGAGTGTGAAGGTCAAACATATAAAGATTCATGTTCAACAATAGCTTGTCCAGATAGAGACATATCTATTGGTAATTTACCTGGAAGTACTTGTTTTGATGAGTTTGAAGACTCTGTAAAATTGTCATATATTGCGGATACGACAGGGGAAGCAATTTGGGGCGGGGATATAATAAATAGTGATGGAATTATATACAAAAATGTATTAGATGCAGGAGAGCATAATATTTCTTTTAAGTTTAAAGTAGGTGACTGTTCTTATAAAATTGATACAAGCCTTGTGATTTATCCAAAACTTGATGTAGAATGGACAGTAAAGGAAATATCTTGCTATAACACTAGTGATGGGGTGTTGGAGATTAATCCGGTGCCCGACTTGAAAGAATATGCATTAATGTTAAATGAAACCAAGCAGGAAACTTTGACTATTGATAGTTTGACAGCCGGAGATTATAATTTTATTTTGACTGATTCTAATGGTTGTAATTATACTGCAAGTTTCAATTTGGAACAGCCTGAAGAACCGGTTTTGGAAATCATAGGAGAGGAAAAAATTAAATTCAATACAGAGTATAAGTATTATTTGGATTTGGATATTTCAAATTCGGATAGCACTTATTGGTACAAGGATGATTCATTAATTTGTAATGGCAAATGCGATACGATAGAGTTGGAAGTGGGAGCAACTCAAAGTAATTTTAATCTATGTGCAGTAGTGTATTATGATTCTTTATGTAATATTGAAATATGCAAAGAAATAAAGATTGATAGGAAGTTTGATATCTTTATTCCTAATATATTTACACCAAATTTTGATGGTTTAAACGATTATTTTACTATAAGCTCTACAAATGGACTGAGCATAATGGTCAAAACCTTTAGAGTGTATAACAGATGGGGAGAAGAGGTGTTTTATAACTCTGATTTCGTTATTAACTCACCAAAGAGCAACCAAGGTTGGAACGGATTGATTAGAGGAGAGAAAGCACTTAGTGGAGTTTATGTTTATTATATAGAAGTGGTTTCTGATGATGGTGAAATTTCAAAATATTATGGAGATATTACTTTATTAAGATAATAGTTACTATATTTATCCTTTGAATAGTGACTGTCTATGTAGTTACATTATATCGCAAAAAGATTATTTTAAATTTTAATGACTTTATGGACAGACACTAAATAGTGTCTGTAAATAAACACCATAAATTATAATTTTTATAAACTATTTAATATGAAAAGTATAGCTTTGCATTGGAAAATCCTAATCGGCATGGTATTGGGGATTTTGTTTGGATTAATAATGACCAGATTTGGTTTTGGAAAAGAGTTTGTTGGGGATTGGATTAAACCTTTTGGTAAAATATTTATTAATTCATTAAAACTAATTGCTGTCCCTCTTATACTTGCTTCATTGATAAAAGGAGTCTCGGACTTGAAAGATATTTCACAATTGTCCAAAATGGGAGGTAGAACTATAGGCATGTATATTATCACAACGGTGATAGCTGTTAGTATCGGCTTGGTATTGGTAAATATTATAAAGCCCGGTACTTCTATAAGCCAAGAAACAAGAAAAGAATTGGTCGCACAAAATATTGAAAAAGCCGATAGATATAAAAAACAAGCAGAGATACAAAAATCAAGTGGACCACTATCAGCATTGGTAGAATTGGTTCCTGCCAATATAGTAAAAGCAGCAGGAAATAATAGAAACATGCTTCAGGTTATATTTTTTGCTATTTTTTTTGGAATAAGCTTGATATTGGTTCCTGATAGTAAATCAAAAACGGTGAAAGATTTCTTTGATGGGTTCAATGAAGTTATTTTGAAAATGATTGACTTGATTATGCTTGCAGCTCCTTATGGTGTATTTGCGCTATTAGCTTCCTTGGTAGTCGAATCCCCGAGTTTGGATCTGTTTGAAGCTTTAGGTTGGTATGCAATTACTGTCATTATTGGACTGTTTTTATTGCTTGTATTTTACAATGTATTGGTTTTTGTTTTTATTAGGAAAAAGCCATCATTTTTTATTAAAGGTATTCTTCCGGCTCAATTATTGGCATTTTCTACCAGTTCAAGCGCTGCTACATTACCTGTCACGATGGAAAGGGTAAGTGAGCACCTTGGAGTTGAAGAAGAAGTGAGTAGTTTTGTATTGCCAATAGGCGCTACGGTAAATATGGATGGTACCAGTTTGTATCAAGCTGTAGCAGCTGTATTCATTGCACAAGCATTTGGGATGAATCTAGGAATTGAAGCCCAATTAGGTATAATTTTGACTGCTACCTTGGCTAGTATTGGCTCAGCAGCAGTCCCGGGAGCAGGAATGGTGATGCTAGTAATAGTATTAGCACAAGCAGGTATTCCCGAAGCAGGACTTGCACTTATTTTTGCGATTGATAGACCTCTTGATATGCTAAGGACTATAGCAAATGTAACAGGAGATGCGACAGTATCGTTGCTAGTAGCCAAATCAGTAGGCAAACTTGGAGAACCAAAAGTAAAAAACTGGGATGATAATTATGTAAAGTAGATAATTGACAGCTCTCCGTTTTTAATCCGAAAGACTTGCCAAGTTTCCAAAACTTGGTAAGTCAATGCAGCTTATGTCTGAACAAGGCAAAAGACAGAAATACAAAGACAAAAGATAAAAGTAAAAAGATAAAAGGAAAAAGATAAAAGGGAACAATGGTGGTTTTAGAAACGCTACCCCCTCAAGCAACGCTCACGGCACTGCGCTCCCCCTTATAATTTCTCTCCATTTCATTACGAGAAATGATAGGGGGATGACTGAACGGTCTCGGCGATAGCCTGAGAATCGAGTGAGTAAATCTCA
>JALSPK010000213.1 GCA_026986005.1 Saprospiraceae bacterium | reverse complement strand
TTTTGTTGTATCTTTATCTTCAGTTAAATTGATCTCTCCAAAGCCATTCAATACTTTTAAAGAATCTTCATTGAGAAAATCCATAAAATCTTTGTCCTTGTGACTATCAGGAAATTCATCTTTGAATAATCTGTCATACAATCTGATCTCAACAGGAACAGCTCCTTGTACATTCACCCAATGAATTGTACTCCTTACCTTCACTCCTGATGTATCAGGTTCTCCACTTTTGCTATTTGCATGATAACTACAATATATCTCCATAACATCACCTTTGGAGTCCAATTTATAATCATCACAAGTCACTTTATATGCATTCTTTAACCTCGTACTTCTACCCGGACCAAGCCTAAAAAAATCTTTTGGTGGGTCAATCATAAAATCAGTCCTTTCTATATAGATCTCTTTGCTAAAAGGGATTATTCTTGTTCCCGAATTGTCATCTTCAGGATTGTTGATTATATCCAATTGCTCGATCTGCCCTTCAGGATAATTAGTGATTATCATTTTTATAGGGCGCATTACGACCATACGTCGCTCAGCTATTTTATTCAAATGCTCCCTGACAGAATACTCCAAAAGAGATACGTCAACTACATTTTCGCGCTTTGCTATACCTATTCTCTCACAAAAATTCCTGATTGACTCCGGAGTATATCCTCTCCTCCTTAGACCTGAAATAGTTGGCATTCTAGGATCATCCCACCCGTTAACAATATCTTCCTGAACTAATTTGAGCAATTTTCTTTTGCTCATAATGGTATAATTAAGGTTCAATCTCGCAAATTCAATTTGTCTAGACGGAAATATCTCCAACTTTTCAATAAACCACTCATACAACGGTCTATGAGTTTCAAACTCCAAAGTACAAATTGAATGGGTGATATTTTCAATAGAATCAGATTGCCCGTGTGCAAAATCATACATTGGATATATACACCACTTATCCCCCGTACGATGATGATGAGCTCTCTTAATTCTGTACATGATAGGGTCTCT
This sequence comes from Saprospiraceae bacterium, assembly GCA_026986005.1. Classification (GTDB taxonomy): domain Bacteria; phylum Bacteroidota; class Bacteroidia; order Chitinophagales; family Saprospiraceae; genus JADJGA01. The sequence goes on along the minus strand of JALSPK010000213.1, from coordinate 5,375 downwards.
TAGATGCATGTTGGGCGAAGCCATATCTATTTTTGCCCTCAATACTTTTGAGCCATCTTCAAAATCACCATTTTTCATCCCTTCAAACAATTCTAAATTCTCCGTGACGCTCCTATTCCTGTAAGGACTCAATTCACCGGGTTTTGTAGGTGTTCCACGCATTGATTTTATCTCATCTATCGTAGAGTCATCAACATACGCAAGCCCTTTTTTTATTAATTCAACAGCAAATTCATATATTTTATCAAAATAATCAGATGCATAATACTCCTTATCCGCCCATTGAAAGCCTAACCACCGTACATCTTCCTTTATTGAATCAACATATTCCACATCCTCTACCACAGGATTAGTGTCATCAAAACGCAAATTGGTCTTTCCTCCATACTTCAAAGCCAAGCCAAAGTTTAAAACTATTGATTTAGCATGCCCTATGTGCAAATATCCATTTGGTTCAGGAGGGAAACGGGTAGTAATCTCTGTATATTTCCCTTTTCTTAAGTCTCCTTCGATTATTTGCTCTATGAAATTTAATGATTTTTTTTCTCTTTTTGCCATACTTTACCTTGTATTATTACTGCAAAAGTAATTAAAAATACCATAATGCAATATTTTAATGCATTTCATTTTTGTATCAAGGTTTTTTTATTTGTCGTCGATACCCCAGCATATCACTCGGGGATGAAATAATATGGGCTTAGCTTATACCAAACCGCTAACAAGATTGCAAAAAACAAATTTTTTATACTCTGTATCTTGATAGCGCATTTGTATTAAGCCTATTAAAATGAAATGCAGGAATTTTTGATCCTTTACAAACTTTTTAATTATTGATTCTCCTGTATTTGATGATATCACCTAGCTATACATAAATACTTAGCACTGCATTGGACTATACTGAATCCGCAATGGAAATAGCAGAACTATCTATAGAAAAATTTTGCCATTTAGGAGTAAAATTTTGAAAATGTATATTTGGATTTAATTGAGAAGATAATTCAAAAAATATACTGTTTGACAATAAAATACTATACATCTACCAAAAAAGAACTCCCGTAATGCAAAAATGGGGATTTTTTGTTTCAAATAAATTTGAAACACCTTTTAAAGGCCGCCCCTTATGGCAAGGCTATTCAGTTTCGACGCTCTTTGGCTGCACCCGCCTACCGGTCTACAAAAGGAAGTGCATAATCCCACCCTATTTCAGTACATAGTAGTTGCGGATTGATTTCCTCCCGACCTCTTGCCTAAAAAAATTGGTATTATTTTTCAAAAATAAGAAATTCAGATTTAAAAATAGCTGCAAAAACTCCATATCCGTTATCAATATTGCCTGATACTACTACTGGTTCAGCAAAAGGATTATCACCAACATCTTGAGCTTGGCTTTGAGCAATTAAAAAATTAAAATATGTTTTAGATACTGTTTCAACATCTAAAAAAATCTTGTATTTTAAATCACCGTTACCATAATATGGTCGATTAACTTTGAATACTACTTTACGTTTTGTACCATTAAAACTTTTGTCAGACAACAGATCTAAACTTGAGCCATATTGTCTTTTATCCAATATATTTGATCTATCATAAACACTTGTAATGTGGGGATCATCAGTCGTAGCATAAATACTTGAATATCTATTTTTTTCAGGGTCTTCATACACAACACGAAATTTAAAAATATAGAAATTATTTTCAGATTTATCATCATCAATCACAAATTCAAACCTATTGTATTCTTCATATTCCCCCTGAACAAGCTCTTTATTAAATTTCAAATTTCCTATATTTGCTTTATTCGGAGCTATATCAGAAGCCTTGGCAATGCCAAAATTTTCTGAATCAACTACCAATGAATATTCAGCACCTTCTTTAATATTTTCAGGCAATTTATTCATACTAATCAAATCATAATTATTAATATTTTTATAATCAAAGTTGATTAATTCTTTTCCATTTTCCATTACTGTTACTTTTGCACTTATAGGGTTATAATCAGTATCATCATCAATTGTTTTGCTATGACTAATAAATATCCCGATCGAATCACCACGTAATATAGAGTTAATCGATATCTTTTGCTCATGTTGGGGAATATCTATTTCGCGTACTGTTGTAAATAATCCCTCGCAAGATACAAGGCTAAAAATTATAAATGCAGCTATTATATATGTTATTTTTTTCATTTTAATTATTTTTATGATTACTATATTTAAAACTTAAACTGATAAGAGATTGATGGCAAAAAAGGTAAAATGCTCACCTCCTTAAACACTCTTTTGCCCCTACTATAGTTTCCATCCGGTCTTTCCTCATATATGTCCTCTGTATATAAGAAAAATGGATTTTTATGGAAGTAGGCATTATAAACACCGATTACCCAAGCTCTTTCCCAATACTTTTTCTTTTTGTGAAACTCTATTGAAATATCCAGTCTATGGGAGTTTGACATTCTGAATGAATTTTTCTTAATATTGTTTTCAATTTCATAACCCGGTTTGATTCTATATTTGTAAACAGGAAGTGTCACCGCATTGCCTGTACTAAATATCCAACTTCCTGAAAGTATGATATCGTCTGTAAATTTGTAGGTTCCCACAATAGAAAAATCATGTCTCCGATCATACTTAAAAGGGTATTTTTCTCCGTTGTTAATTCCGTCAAACTGTCTCCAATTCCAAGATAGCGTATAAGCTAACCAACCGGAGAACTTACCTCTTTGCTTTTGCACCATAAATTCTAGTCCATACGATTGTCCCTCCCCTTGCACAACCTTATTTTCCCAATCTATTTCACCTACTCCCTCATCAAAGAAACTCGAACCGGGGCGATATGATATCACATTATCCATCTCTTTATAATATCCTTCCAAACTAAGTTCATAATCATTTTTGTATGTTTTAGCCAATCCCAATGCACCTTGCCAAGAATTTTGTGGTTTTATTTTATCAGTACTAGGCACCCACAGATCCAAGGGGGTAGAAATAGATTCGCTAGTCAGCAAATTGATATATTGCTTCATTGTAGCAAATGAACCTTTTAGAGCAATCCCATTATTCAGCAAATATCTCAATCCCAATCTAGGTTGAAGAGATTTGTAAAATTCTTTATTTACTTTAAATCCTGAAAGATGAAGCCCGATATTGGCTTTAAGCTGTCCGATAGAAAAATCGTCTTCTGCATAAAGGTCAAATTCCGAAGATTTTGATTTGTCATATCCCAAAACGGTATCCACGGGGAAATTATTATTTTCTATTTTAAAATTAATTGCTCCCGGAAAATATGTATGATTTATATAACTTGCCCCAAACTTAACATAGTGATTTGGGCTTGGAATATAATCAAAATCCAATTTTGCTGCCAAATCCCTAATTCCCGATTTGTATTTTACAAAAAATCCATTAGTTGTATCTTTAAGAACCTCTTTCTCTTCTGCTAAAAAAACAGTCTGAAAATCACTATATGTCAAGGTCGTATTCATAAACAATTTCGGACTTATCTGGTTGTTCCACCTTAAAGCTGTTATTAAATTTCCCCAGTTTATACCTCCATAGAAAGATGATGCTACACTTGATGATCTATTATATTCATACCCCGAACCAAAAACATCACTACCTGAATAAAAGCTCAAGTAAATTCTATTTTTATCATTTAATATATAATTGACTTTGGCATTCAGATCATAAAAATACATTTTTAGTTTTATTTTTTCATTACTCCCCTCTTGCCGTGCAGCCCATCTGACGATTGGTCTGAGCAAAATATCTGCATAAGTTCTTCGTCCACTTATTATAAATGAAGCTTTGTCTTTGACCAAAGGTCCTTCAACCATTAATTTGGATGTAATAAGCCCTATTGAACCATTGCCATGGTATTTTTTCATATTACCATCCTTCATATTTATTTCCAATATTGACGAAAGTCTGCCTCCATATCTGGCAGGGAAACCACCTTTAGTAATACTGACATTTTTCAAGGCATCAGCATTAAAAACCGAAAATATCCCCAAGATGTGAGATACATTATAAACCGGTACATTGTCAAGCAACACAAGATTTTGGTCAGGACTCCCTCCTCTTACATATAGTCCACTAGTACCTTCTGTGCCTGATTGTACTCCCGGTAGAAGCTGTAGAGTTTTCAGCACATCAACTTCTCCAAATAGTGCAGGGAGAGTTTTGATTTGCATAATGGGGACTTCTACCTTACTCATTTGTGTTCTTTCTTCTATTTTTTCTACTCTGTCACCTGTTATTTCTATCTCTTTTAAATTATTTGCAGGTTCAAGGTTAAAACTTAAAGTGGTATTTTTTTGCAAGTAAAACTTTTTCGCTAGTGAATTGTACCCGATATATGAAGCCTTGAGTTCTACAGTATCTCTAGGTAGTGTAAGGCTAAAAAATCCAAAATTGTTGGTAACGGTTCCTTTGCCACTTATATCGTCAAATACATAGGCAGAAATCATTTTTTCGCCTGTCTCCAAATCCTCTACATAACCGCTTATCGTATAATTTTGAGAGTAAATGGGGGTAATCAAAATAAATAGCAATAGAATAAAGATTGTTTTTTTCATGAATAATATTTTTATTTAAATAATTCTCTTTTGTAATTGTATTTATAAAATAGAATCGTTGCAATTTGTTTTACTTGAATAATACAAGGACGTATTTATATATTTATTCGTTTGATAAAATGTGTTAAATAAAAGTTAAAATATATTATTTGTTTTCTATTTTGTTGGCCAATTGACCACATGCCGCATCTATATCTTTACCACGGCTTCGTCTTACAGTAGTCATTACACCATGATCCACCAAATATTTGGCAAATTTATTCACCTTTTCATCACTTGCTTTTTTTAGATTGACACCTTCCACATAGTTGTACTCAATAATATTTACTTTTACAGGAAAGAATTTTGTCAATTTCATCAACTTGTTAGCATCTTCTATACTATCATTAAAATCTTTAAACATTATGTACTCAAATCCTATTCTAGGTTTATTTTTATCGTACATATATTTCAAGGCATCTATTATGTCACGTAGCTTGTTTGTCTCATTTATTGGCATAATTTTACTTCTTTTATCGTCGTCAGCAGCGTGTAGCGACAAAGCAATATTGACTTTGATATCATCATCTGCAAGCCGTACTATCCCCTTGGTTATCCCGGAGGTACTAAGTGTTATTCTCTTAGTAGAGTATCCAAATGCTAATGGATTTGTGATTTTATCAATACTTTTAGCCACATTATTGTAATTGAGCAATGGCTCGCCCATACCCATATATACAATATTGGTCAGCTGGTGCCCATAGATCTCTTTGGACATACTATTGACTTTCAAAAATTGTTCAAAAATCTCATAATCGGTTAA
>JALSPK010000212.1 GCA_026986005.1 Saprospiraceae bacterium | reverse complement strand
ATTCAAATTACTGATGCTAAGGCATCACTAATCCTCAGAAAGACAAAAATCTCATCAAAAATCTTTATTTTTCAAAAATCAAGCACTTTATAGACATACTATTTAGACTCAATATGAATTAATAATACAACGTTGTATTATTAAGCTTTTTTGAAATATATTTATATACATTTACTTCAAATAATACAAAAAGGTATTATATAAGAAGCTAAATAATACCGATAGGTAATATATAAAGATTTAACTTACAAGTTCTTTAGAATATATTGATTAAATTAAAAAGCAAAACGATGAAAAAAATTAAATTCACAATTATTTTATTTTTATTAGTATTTAGTGCAATACAATCTTTTGCACAATTTACTTTGAGCGGTGAATTCAGACCGCGAACTGAGTATAAACACGGATATAAATCATTAGCTAAGGATGAAATGAAGGCAAATATTGCTACAAATCAAAGGACAAGGCTTAATTTGGACTATAAAACAGCTGCTTATCAAGTATTCATATCATTTCAAGATGTTAGGCTATGGGGTAGTGTAGCTCAATTAAAACCTCAATTTGGTCCGTCGACATATTTACATCAGGCATGGGCGAGAGTTAATTTTAATAGTGCTTTCGGTCTTAAAGCCGGACGTCAGGAAATTATATACGACGACCATCGTATATTTGGCAGTGTAGGATGGGCGCCACAGGCTAGAAGTCATGATGCTGCTATACTTCAATATAGAGCGAATGGGCTAAAAGCTGATTTAGGTATTGCTTATAATGCTTATGCAACGGCAAAAGGAAATTATAAAGCTTTTCAATATTTGTGGATGCATAAATCGTTTGGCAATTTTAATGCAAGTTTTTTAGCATTGAATAACGGAAAGGAATACCAAAATAGCAAGGCTGAAAATATATTGAAGTATTCACAAACTATTGGTACAAGATTGGGATATAAAGCAGGAAAGCTATCGGCATTTTTGAATTTGTATTACCAAGGGGGCGTGGCAGGAATAGTGAATGACAAAGATGTCAAATTAAATGCAAATCTAATAGGTTTAGATTTAGGATATAAAGTTTCCAAAGCTTTATCGCTTGGATTAGGGTTTGAGCAACAGAGTGGAAATAATATGAATATAACCAACGATGAGCAAAATGCATTTACTCCTTTTTATGGTACAAACCATAAGTTTAATGGACATATGGATTATTTTTATGTTGGTAATCATGTTGGGAGTGTTGGATTAAGAGATTTATTTTTTAAACTTGGATACAAGAAGAATAAATTTGGTTTTGGAGCACATGCACATTATTTTACGGCTGCAAATAAAATGGCAGGAGACCTTGATGGGGCTCTAGGAACAGAGTTGGATTTGAGTTTGAGTTATCCATTGGCAAAGGGAGTTGGGTTCAAAATGGGGTACTCGCAGATGTTTGGTACTGACTCTATGGTTGCTCTTAAAGGTGGAGATAAGGGAGCTACATCCAATTGGGCTTGGATGATGATTGTGATTAAGCCTAAATTTTTCACTACTGCAAAATAATAAATATTGATATGAAAAGAAAAGAATTTTTTAGTTCTCTTTTTGCTTTTGTTCCTTTGGTGCTTGGGTTTTTAGGAATTTCAAAGATAAGTGTTGATTTTCTTAATCCTGAGACTGGCAATGCTAAGATTAGAAAGATTTTTGCGATTTCCTTGGAAGATATTAATATAGGAGAATCTCGTAATATGACCGATCTTAAAGGAAAGGAATTTCTTCTAATCAGAACAGGAGAAAAGAAAGTAAAAGCCCTCTCAACTACATGTACACATTTGGGATGTACTGTGTACTGGCAACAGGATAAGAATAGATTTTACTGTCCGTGTCATCAGGGTGTTTTTAATCCTGATGGTGAAGTGGTTTCCGGACCTCCTCCCAAGAAGCTTAATTCATACGATACTGAAATTATAGGTAACAATGTATATATTTATTTAAAGGATAAAGAAGCATGATATGGGATTAGCAAAATGGTTTAAAACATCTTTTCCGGTAGACAATGAAGCACTAGTAGAAATGTCATCTGAGCCAATACCAAATCACCTGAAAAAATGGTGGTGGGCACTTGGAGGAACACCCTTGTACATGTTTATTGTACAAGTGATAACCGGGTTATTACTGGTATTTTATTATGAGCCAAATGTTGAAGAAGCTTATAATAGTATTAGTAGAATTACAAATGAACTTCCATATGGCTGGTTGATTAGAAGTATTCACAAGTGGTCAGCTAACATTATGATAGCATCAGTAATATTGCATATGATGCGTGTATTTTTTACTCAAACATATAGAAAGCCAAGAGAGTTGAATTGGATGTTTGGAGTGACACTTTTCCTTTTGACACTGATCTTTGGATTTTCAGGCTATTCTTTGATTTACGAACAAATGTCGTATTGGGCGATGAAAGTTGGTACCGAGATAGCCGGGGCTACTCCGTTTATAGGAGATTGGATGGCATCTTTTATCAAAGGAGGTGAAGATATCGGACAACATACATTGACTAGAATGCATATTTTTCATGTTATGATTCTCCCATTAGCGATGGTAGCATTGATAGGATTGCATGTGTATTTAATCAGAGCTTTAGGAGTGTCGGATTTGAGATTCAAGGATGAGGAGAGAGTTGAAAAGAAGACATTCCCATTTTGGCCAGATCACGCAACTACAGAATTGGTAATGGTAGCGTTAATTATGTTCGTATTAATCGCATTAGCTCTTTTATTTCCTGTTCACATGGGAGAAAGGGCAAATCCAAATGTAACACCGATACATATAAAACCTGAATGGTATTTTTATCCTGTATTTAGGTGGCTGAAATTGACTAATCTGTTCTGGGGTGTACTTGGTCCGATGATATTTATAGGTATTTTATATTTGTGGCCTTTTATTGATCGCTTTTTTGAAAAGATTGCTCCTAAAAAAGATTTAGCTTTTTGGATTGGAGTAATAGGATCATTGATATTGACAGGATTTTTCTTTTGGGAGATTGTAGGACATTAATTTATAGGTAATATAATAAATAAATAAACATTAATAATTAAAAATAATATTAAAATGGCAAATCTAAACACGAAAAGATTTTTTATAGGAATATTGAGTATTGCTTTTTTAGTTGTATTGTTATTTGCAATATACAAGGAGACTCAAAAGCAGTTACCTAATTATAAACCGGAAGCTGTAGTTAGTGAAAGCACAAAGCATTGTATGAGTTGTCACGATGAGAAAGGCGAAGGTAAGATAATTGTAGAACAATGGAAGGATAGCAAACACGCACAAGTTGGAGTAGGATGTATTGAGTGTCACAAAGCAAAAAAAGATGATGTTGATGGGTATGAGCATCACGGAGACTTTATAGCCACAATAGTTACGCCCAAAGACTGTGCAAGATGTCACGAAAAGGAAACAAAAGAATTTACCGCGAGTCATCACGCAGATGCAGGCGCTATAATGGGCTCACTTGATAATGTCTTAGCTGAGGTTATTGAAGGGCATGCAGCATTCAATGATGGTGCTAATCCTGCGGCGGCCTCAGGTTGTTGGCAATGTCATGGATCAAGAGTTGCATTTTTGAAAAATGAAGCAGGAGAAGTAGTTAGAAATGATGATGGAATACCTCGATTTGACCCAAAGACATGGCCTAATACTGGTATTGGAAGAATAAATATGGATGGTTCAAAAGGATCTTGTTCTGCTTGCCACAATAGACATCATTTTTCTGTAGCTCAGGTTAGACAGCCGGAAAACTGTGGCAAGTGTCATATAGGTCCAGATCACCCACAATTGGAGATATACAAAGAATCTAAGCATGGTATCAATTTTTATGCTCATAGGGAAAAAATGAATCTTGATGCACAACCTTGGATCGTTGGTGAAGATTATACCGCAGCTCCTACTTGTGCTACATGCCATATGAGTGCTACTCCTGATCAACCGGTAACGCATGAGATCGGATCAAGAATCAGTTGGACACTTAGACCAAAGGTTTCAGAGAAGGTGGATGCATCCTTGATTAAAAAATACAAGAAACTTGGACAGCCACTTCCTGAAAATTTCTTAACATGGGAGGAAAGAAGAAAGAATATGCAAAACGTTTGTTCTCAATGTCACTCCAAGGATTATGTTAAAAACTTCTATGTTCAATTTGATAATTCTGTTAATATGTACAATGAAAAATATGGTAAGCCAGGTCTTAAGCTGATGAAAGCATTGAAGGCAAATAAGCTTGTAAATTCTATTCCTTTTGATGAAAAAATAGAATGGGACTGGTTCTTATTGTGGCATCATGAAGGCCGTAGAATGAGACATGGAGCAGCAATGATGGGACCTGACTATACTCAATGGCATGGTAATTTTGAATTGGCTGAAAACTTCTACACAAAGATGGTTCCGGAGATAAGAGAATTGATACATAAAGCAAAGACTTCAGGAAATGTTTCCGGTGCTAATAATGTTCAAAAAGTATTGGATGAGGTGTTGAATAGTGAAATGCATAAGTGGTATTTGGGCAAAATGAGTGCTGAGGAAAAAGCAAAAAGAAAAGAGGCTTCTAAGAAATTTAGAGAAAGGTATACACATTAGAATCTTAACATTAGTTTGGCAGGACATACGGGTTATGTCCTGTTTTTACTTGACGAAATTTGTGATAAATGCTTTGATAAATTATAATTAAATTAAATAATATGGGCTTTTCAAGAAGGGATTTTATTAAAAAGACAGCCATTGCTTCAGCTGCTGCGGCTATTGGAGTATCTGTTCCTACAAAACTTAAGGCTGATTCCCGTCAGCTAGCAAAATCCGGTTGGAGATGGGACAAAACCACTTGTAGGTTTTGTGGTACCGGATGTGGTATAATGATCGCCACCAAGAATGATAAAATTGTGGCTATAAAAGGTGATGTGGCAGCTCCTGTGAATAGGGGTCTAAACTGCCTGAAAGGATATTTCAACGCCAAGATTATGTACGGTGCAGACCGTTTGAAAAAACCTCTATTACGAGTTGATGAAAACGAGAATTTTAGCAAAAACGGGAAATTCAAACCTGTAAGTTGGCAGCGTGCATATGACGAGATGGAAAAGCAAATGCGTAAAACTTTGAAGGAATTAGGTCCTACCGGTATTGCTATTTTTGGTTCAGGTCAATATACTATTTTTGAGGGATATGCTGCATCTAAGTTGATGAAGGCAGGATTTAGATCCAATAATATTGACCCTAATGCTCGACATTGTATGGCGTCGGCAGTAGCGGGGTTTATTCAGACATTTGGTATTGATGAACCGGCAGGTAACTATGATGATATTGAAGTAGCTGATAGTATAATCCTCTGGGGAGCAAATATGGCAGAGATGCATCCTATTCTTTGGACTCGTATTTCTGATAGGAAATTAGAAAACCCGGATAGAGTCAAACTTATTAATCTTACTACATTTTCAAACAGATCTTCGGATATTGCAGATATAGAGATAATCTTCAAGCCTCATACTGACTTGGCTATTATGAATTATATTGCTAGGAAAATTGTATATGAAATGCAGGATGCCATAGATTGGGATTTTGTGAATAAATATACCGTGTTTGCAACAGGTCCAGTAAATACAGGTTATGGGATGAGGAAAGCAAATCATCCAAAATTTACCGATAAAGAACGTGAGACTGTAAAAGGACAATCTTCAAAAGTAATATCAGAAGCAGAAGGTAAAACACTTTCTTACCTCGGGTATAAAGAAGGAGATACAATGGAGATGAAAAATGCAAAAGGAGCAGGAAAACATTGGCAAATTTCATTTGAAGAATTTAAAAAAGCACTTGAGCCTTATACTTTGGATTTTGTAGCAAATTTGGCAAAAGGAGACCCTGATGAAGATATCAATACATTTAAGGTAAAATTGGAAGTGCTGGCAAGTAATTATATTGACAAAGCACGAAAAGTTACTTCTTTTTGGACAATGGGATTCAACCAGCACCAAAGAGGTACTTGGGTAAATGAGCAAATATATATGATTCATTTATTACTTGGCAAACATGCTCAACCGGGAAATGGAGCTTTTAGTTTGACAGGACAACCATCTGCTTGTGGTACTGCAAGAGAAGTAGGCACTTTTGCGCATAGATTGCCAGCGGATCTTGTTGTTAAAAATCCAAAACATAGAGCTTTTTCAGAAAAATTGTGGAAAATACCATCTGGCACAATTAACCCAAAGGTTGGTTCTCACATTGTGAAAATAATGCGTGATTTGGAGGATGGAAAAATAAAATTTGCGTGGGTACAGGTCAATAATCCTTGGGCTGCAACAGCCAATACAAACCATTGGCTAAAGGCAGCACGACAAATGGACAATTTTATTGTTTGTTCTGATAGTTATCCTGGTGTTTCAGCTAAAGTTTCGGACTTAATACTTCCTTCAGCTATGATGTATGAGAAATGGGGTGCATATGGTAATGCCGAGAGAAGGACACAGCATTGGAGACAGCAAGTGACACCTGTGGGGGATAGTATGCCTGATGTCTATCATATAGTGGAGATAGCAAAAAGATTCAAGATTAGAGATGTTTGGGGTGCTCAAAATATACCCGGTCTTGAAGGTGGACTACCTGATGTTTTACCAAAGGCAAGAGAAATGGGATACAAGCCGGATGATACTCTGTTTGATGTTTTGTTTGGTAATGAAGATGCTAAAAAATATACTTGGCCGGATTCTGTAGGTGAAGGATTTGGTAATACAGAAGCAGTAGGAGATAAACGTTCAATTAAAGGAACTATGGGAGAGGATTGGAAAGGATATGGTTTTTTTATCCAAAAGTATTTGTGGGAGGATTACAGAAAATTTGGTATTGGTCATGCTCATGATTTAGCGTCTTTTGATAAATATCATGAAGTAAGAGGATTGAAATGGCCATATGTTGATGGTAAAGAAACTCAATGGAGATTTAATTCTAAGTACGATCCCTATGCCGCTAAACAAAATTATGGAGATTTTGCATTTTATGGGGGTGCTTTAAAAGCGATTCCACAAGGAGATTTGAAAGGAGTGACTGATTCGACAAAAAAATCTTTGAAAAATAAAGCTAAAATATTTTTTAGACCATATATGGATCCTGTAGAAATGCCGGATAAGAAATATCCGTTGTGGTTGTGCACAGGTCGTGTTTTGGAGCATTGGCATACTGGGACAATGACTATGAGAGTACCTGAATTGTATAGGGCAGTACCTCAGGCATTAGCTTATATGAATCCGGCTGATGCGGAAAAATTCGGGTTAAAACAAGGGGATACCATTTGGGTTGAATCAAGACGGGGTAGAGTTAAAACTCATGTGGAAACCAGAGGAAGAAACAGAATGCCAAAGGGTTCAATTTTTATACCGTTTTTTGATGAAAAAGTACTGATTAATAAAGTTACTCTCGATGCAACTTGCCCTATTTCAAAAGAAACGGACTACAAGAAATGTGCTGTTAAAGTATATAAAGTATAATGTCCTCAGCCTTTACTTCGTTTTGGTAGGTAAGATAGTAAAAAGTAACAGGCTCAAAGGTTAAAGGCAAGGTATTATTGATTTTTTGTAACATTGGTGAACAAATGGAAGATATGCAAAACAAAAGTAAAATAAGTCGGAGTGATTTACTAAAGGGTTTAGTAAAGAATGGGGGGTTGATGATGCTTGGTGGTTTGCCATGGGCTGCATATGTAGAGGAGAACAAAGAGGAAGAATTTGTTCTTAGACCTCCCGGAGCGATTAAAGAAGACGATTTTATAAAGTCTTGCATCAAATGCGGTATTTGCGTTGAGGAGTGTCCATATGATACATTGAAACTGGCTAAGGCTAGTGATGATGCTTTGACTGGTACACCTTTTTTTACTCCAAGAGAGATTCCTTGCTATATGTGCACGGATATTCCTTGTGTAGAAGCTTGCCCTACCAATTCATTATTGAAAGATTTGGTTATTGATAAAGAATCTGATAAATACAATATCAACAAAGCGGATATGGGAGTAGCAGTTATTGATCAAAACAATTGTTTGGCATATTGGGGAATTAGATGTGATGCATGTTACAGAGCTTGTCCGTTGATGGATGAGGCAATTACTTTGGATGTAAAAAGAAATGAAAGAACAGGTAAGCATGCTATGATGAAACCCATAATAAATCCTGATGTATGTACTGGATGTGGTATGTGTGAACATGCCTGTATTACTGAAAAAGCTGCAATTTTTGTCCTTCCGAAAGAGAAAGCTCTTGGTAAGGTCAATAATGATTATATCAAAGGATGGGAAAGTGAAGACGAAAACAGAATAGATTCTACAAATTTTTACATAGATAAGAATAAAGTAGATAAATCGACACTAGATTATTTGAACGATACAGAATCACTGTTAAACGATGAGTAAAATAGGCAACTATAAATTTTTAGTTTTAAGAAGAATTGTCCAAATATGCATATTGCTGCTTTTTTGGGGAACTAATCATTTTGGTTGGACAGTATTGAAAGGCAATTTAAGCTCTGCAAAGGTGTTGGATAGATTTTATCTTGCAGACCCATTTGCAGTTTTACAGATTCTGGCAACAGGGACAATTGTCAGTTTTGATATTATTATAGGAGTAGTGATTGTGGTTATTTTTTATGGCTTATTTGTAGGTAGAAGTTTTTGCAGTTGGGTTTGTCCCGTAAATATAGTAACCGATATGGCGGCATACCTTAGAAGGAAAGGATTAGGTGGAAATAAGTATTTGAAATTGACACGTTCAGCCAGATACTATATTATTATTTTATCATTAATAATGACAGTAATACTAGGAGTAGCCGCTTATGAAATTATCAATCCGATTGGATTTGTCGTAAGAGGAGTTGTATTTGGTTTTGGAATTGGAGGAACGCTTTTATTAGTGATTTTTTTGTTTGACTTACTTGTTCTGAAAAATGGATTTTGTGGTCATTTATGTCCTGTAGGTGGATTGTATAGCTTGATATCTAGATACAGGTTGTTGAAAGTTAGATTGGATAATGATAAATGCAGCTCCTGTATGGATTGCAAAGTGGTGTGCCCTGAAGTACAGGTATTGGGAATAGTAGGGAAAAAATCAGGAAATATTTCGCAAGGTGAATGCACAAATTGCGGAAGATGCATAGAAGTTTGTGAAGATAAAGCACTAAGATTTAAGTTGTTTTAGTGTGTGTTTAGTATTGTACTGAGCCAAAGACATCTGTTATCTATTGGATAATTAAATATGAAAGAATGTGAAAAACAAGCATTTTCGCCATTGGTCTGTGAGCTCTAGACTGATTAGTTTAAAATAAAATTGAATAAACGTATAAATTTTAATAAAATGAAAAAGTTTTTAATAGTTTTGATTAGTTTGGTTTTAATGGTATTTATCAGCTCATGTAGCGGAGAAAAGAAAGATGGAAAAATCCAAGATGATTTGGGCACTAAAGTTGCAAATAAGAGCGAAATCCTTTTGAAAGATGAAACGGATGTAGGCGAAATGGCTAAATATTCGGATGTGGCTGAAAATAAAAGCGAGCCTATTGACCGTTCATTTGAAAATGCGCCACCCTTGATACCTCATACGGTAAAAGGGATGATGGTAATAACTAAAGAGCATAATCTCTGCTTGAAATGTCATATGCCGGAAAAAGCAAAGGCAGAAAAAGCTACACCAATGCCTCAAACACATTTTACTGATTATAGACCTCAAATTGTGGAAAATAATGGAATGTACAAAGTTAAAGCAAAGGAGGGAGAAATTACTTCTATAAGTACAAAAAACAAACAGGTGAATATGGCTCAATTCAATTGCAACCAATGTCACGTTCCTCAGACCAATGCAACTGTACTTATACGAAATACTTTTAAACCTGTATTTAGAAATTCATCAGGTAAAGGCAAGTCGAATCTTAAGGATAATATTTCAGAAGGAGTAAACTAATACCAAACCGCTATCAAGATGCTGATTATAAAAAGTTTATTTTTTGCTTTTTCTGTTTCAAAAATTATTTCCATAGCTAAGGCTATCCAAAGATTTTTTTCATCGAACAAACAAAAACCAATTCTTTTTCACTATCTTGACAACGGTTTGGCATAAAAAGAAGTATTGAATTTGATTGATTATTAATTTTTATTATAAAAGTATGAATATATCAAGTATTGTTGTTAATACAGCACCGGAGAATACATCGGAATTAATTATTTTTATCAAATCCCAAAAGGATATTTGTGAATATCATCTGCATGATGACAAAGGTCACATTATAGTAACAATTGAAGGTGCAGGAGTAGAAGAGGAAGTGGCTAAAATGCAGGCAATTCAGAAATTTCCATTAGTAATATCTGCAGAAATGGTATTTGCATATAGCGCGGATGAATTGGAACAAAACAGAGAGGTATTAGATGTGAATAAGTTGTTACCTGAATGGCTAAATGACCCGAATGCTAAGGTTAGTGATATCACTTACCATGGGGATTTGAAAGGGAGGTTTTAGGGAATTTAAATCAATCAATGGAATTATTTTTGTCCTTTTACCAGTAGGATTAAAGCGATGATACCAAAGATAATATTAGGAAGCCAAACTGCTAATATGGGGTTTATATCTATACTGTTTGCAAATGTGATAGAAAATTTTGAGGCCAAAACATATAGACTTCCAATGCCTACACCCATGGCTAGATGCAAGCCCATACCTTCCCTTGATTTTCTAGAAGATATGGCAAACCCAATTAATGTGAGGAAAAGAATAGATACCGGATCGGCATTCCTTCTTTGTAATTCTACTATTAGGTTGTTTGCACTACTGAGTCCTTTTTTTCGTTCGTATTCAATATGTTTTCTCATTTCAGAAGAAGTCATGAGCATGGGGAGGTTTTCATAATGTACAAAGTCATTTGGGTAAAGGTTTAGTAATGTGTCCAGTTTCTTCCCTTTGTGAATGTTTAATTTCTCATGAAGACCATCGATTTTTCTTATATAATAATCTTCAATTGTCCATAAGTTTGGAAGTTTTTTAAGTTTAATTTTATTGGCTACCAAAATTTCTTTTAATTCATTGGAGCTGTACTTTTCAAGCCTGAAATCCCTTGCTGAAGTGTCTCTTTTTCTGTAATATCTGAAATAGGCGACTGTATTTGTATCAAGATAGAAAAATACTTTATCGGATAGTGTTTTCTTTTGAGATTTATAAAGGTATTTGTTTTCGAAGTCTCCTTTGATTTTTGTGCTACGAGGGATAATAACATTATTGGAAAAAAGATGAATGATTGTGATGAATAATGCTGCAATCATATATGGTATCAATATTCTGTAATAATTGATTCCCGAACTGAGAATAGCGACAAATTCAGTATCTTTCGCCATTCTGGAAGTAAAGAAAATAACAGATAAAAGAGCAAACAAAGGCCAAAGAAGACCATTTATCCATGGAATAAAGTTTAAGTAATAGTCAAATAATATCTCATTTAAAGTCATCGGGCCGTTTAGAAACTTATCTATCCTTTCGGGAAAATCTACGACCAAAGCAATGGTCGTAATAAGAATCATTGTATAGAAGAATGTACCTAGATACTTTTTGATTATATATTTATCAAGAGTTTTTAACATTTTACATTGTTATTCTTAGTTTATTATTATTCTTTATAGCCTCAACCCGAGTTTTTTGGTTTGTGCTTCTTTCCAAACGATAAAATCTCCTTCAATAATATGTTTCCTAGCATCTTTTACCAATTTTAAATAAAAACATAGATTGTGATTTGATGCTATTTGCAGTCCCAAAAGCTCTTTTGCTCTAAATAAATGATGCAGATAGGCCTTGGTGTGAACATTGCTCAAATGGCAATCAATATCATCATCTATTTGGCTGAAATCTTCTTTCCATTTAGCATTTTTAATATTGATCATTCCTTCGGAAGTAAATAGCATACCGTGCCTTGCATTTCTAGTTGGCATCACGCAGTCAAACATATCAACACCAAGAGCTATGCTTTCAAGGATATTGACCGGAGTACCAACTCCCATCAAATATCTGGGTTTGTCTTCGGGTAAGATACTACATACCAAGTTAGTCATTTCATACATATCTTCGTGTGGTTCTCCTACAGAAAGACCTCCTATTGCATTTAGTTCTCTCCCTTGTTCTGCTATGAACTCTGCGGAAGCTTTACGCAAATCTTTATAAGTACTTCCCTGTACGATAGGTGCTAATATTTGCTTGTGTCCGTAAATACCATCGGTAGAATCAAATCTTTGCATGCATCTTTTTAACCAACGGTGAGTTAATTCCATTGAATTTTTTGCATATCTGTAATCAGAAGGGTAGGGTGGACATTCATCAAAAGCCATCATGATATCAGCCCCGATTTGTCTTTCGATATCCATTATTGATTCAGGAGTAAAGTAGTGTTTTGAACCGTCAATATGCGAGTAAAACATAACACCCTCTTCGGTTATTTTCCTTCTTTTAGCCAACGAATAGACCTGATATCCACCACTATCCGTTAGCATAGGTCTATCCCAATTGATAAACTTGTGCAGCCCCCCCGCTTGTTGCATGATTTCCATACCGGGTCTTAGGTACAAGTGGTAAGTATTACCAAGAATAATCTGTGCATTAATATCATCTTTCAGCTCGCGTTGTTGGACTGCCTTGACAGTACCGATAGTGCCTACCGGCATGAAAATCGGAGTCTGTATTTGACCATTATCAGTTTGTAGGATTCCTGCTCTTGCTTTGCTCTGCTTGTCTTTAGAATTTATAGTAAAACTCATATATTTATATATTGAGCAACGAAAGTAAGTCTAAATTTGGAGATGACAAAGAACATTGAAAGAGAAAGTGTCAAAAATCTTCATCATTTATATTTAAATTTACTTTGTTTTTCCCAAAACTTTCCCAATTTATGTTCCAGTACTCTTTATTTGATAAGATGCCGTCCTGTGTGATTATCAGTTTCATTCCATATTTGAAAGTGTCTTTTGGAGAGACCCATTCAACACCTTGGTAAGAATCATAAAAATTGTATGATACTATGGGTTCAAGAATAAATCTGTCTAAAGTATCTTTGTCGTAATTGTCTATAAACAACACTTTGATCTCTTTGGAACTATGATTTGAAATATAGTAGAAAGTATCTACTTGACAACTGTATAAATATAGCATTGTGATAGTCAATAACGTTAAAAATTTATATTTTTTGTTTTTTTTCATCGTGAGTTATTTAAGAGCTAATAATATACTTAAATATAATTGGGTCAAATTAGAGTTAGTGTAAATATTCTCTTTTTTCATTTTGATATGAGTACTGGTCGAGAGTCTTATTCCTGCCATCAATAATAGAGATTCGTTAAAAAATTGTGATTTCATACCAAAATCTATAGCCAATCTAATAGAAAGTTTAGATTGATTCAAATTCGGTAAAACTCTTATGCGTTTAAATTTATCATCTAAACCATTAATTATTATATTGGAATTCCCGATTTGTTTTATTATGTTATAATTTACCCCAATTCCCGGCTTCAAATAAAAAAAATATTGATCTAGTTTATTTAAACTAGGTATAAGCATAAGAAAGTATTGTGAATGTTTAAAATTTCCTTGATATTCATATTCTATTAGCTTATTTTCAAAACTAGTGTAAGAGGAATTCATTTCTCTAGATGTTTGTAGATAACTTCCTAAAAGCAATAAATTTATAGTTTTAAATTTTCGCAGATATTCAACTGTAAATACATTAAATCTATTGCTGTAAGATGTTCTCCCATTTACATAGTTTCCATTTTGAAGACAATTGCTTTTAAGAGCTATGCTCATCATTGAAAATTCAAGTCCAAGGTAGTTTTTTGTATTTGTTTGGGAAGCATTTTCAGTTTGACCAAAGCAGTTGAAAGTTACTACTATGAAGACAAAAGACGTTATTAGCGATTTAAACTTCATTTTATGCAGAATATTTTATTTATTAAAGTTGACACAGATTATGTCAGTTTAGTTTGTTCAAAGAAGGATTTTTTTATAAAAAATTTCTTTCCTTATTTTAATTTTCATCTACTTCTATATGTTTTATCTATAATGCAGTAATTATTCTGATTTTTTTAAACCTATTGTAATTGTTTAGTATTTTCACACTAATTCTGCTAAAGTCGATATCCTCCAATCAACTTCAATGTTGGTATAAAGATATTTTTCTTCTTCTTTTGTAGGTAGAAGTACAGTTTTCATACCTAGGTTTTTTCCAAATTCAATATCGGATATTGAATCTCCAAATATAATACTTTTTTTAAAATCTATTTCAGGAAAGTCTTTTTGTGCCATAAGAGCCATATCCGAGTTTGGTTTTCGACAATTAGGTTTTTCCTCTTGCAATTTAGTGCAATAATACACACCATCAATCCTGCCTCCTGTTTTTTTCAATTCAGAAAGCATAAATTCATTAACATTTTTTAATTCTTGCTCAGTCATCAACCCCTTTCCAAGTCCTTGTTGGTTTGTGACTACTACTACCCTATTAAAATGATTGCTCAATTTTGCAATCGCTACCTTAACACCCGGTAAAAATTTGAAATCTTTAGGTGATTTTACATAAGAACCCGGCAATCTCTGATTGATAACACCATCTCTATCCAAGAAAATAGTCCAAGATTTATTCAATTGAAATATTTTTTTGGAGTCGAGACTATCAGAAAACATAAACTGTGACTTATAATAATCTTCAGGTATACCGATATCTATAAAAGAAGAATTTGTCTTGTAAAAACCAATTTCTATATTATCTACAAGCTTTTCCAAAATATCTTTCTCAAAAGAGAATTTTTTATGATTTGGTAAATAAGTATTTATAAAATCTTTTGACATTAGGTAAATTCCTGAATTGATAAATCCTTTTTCCGAATATTCTTTTTCTTTGAAACTAATAATCTTTTTATCATCGGTTTCCACAATGCCATATCTGTCAAAATTCTCCATTTCCACAAGAGCGAGAGAGATGTTTTTTAATGTAGTCTTAACGTAAAATTTATTTAGCTCTAGCCCAACAAAAGTATCTCCATTGATTACCCAGAAATTTTCATCATACACAAAAGTAGAGGCCAGCTTAATAGCTCCACCTGTACCCAAAGGAGTGTCTTCTACAGCATAAGAAATTTTAGCACCTTCAAATTCGTAGCCGAAATAGTCTTTTATTACTTGATTTTTATAACCCACAGATAGAATAAAGTGATTTATCCCCTGTCTCTTAAGATTGCTCATCAGATGATACAAAAACGGTTTTCCATTGACAGATGCCATTGGTTTTGGCATATCTTTCACGATATCTTTTAGGCGGGTTCCCATACCTCCTGCAAGTATGATTGCTTCGGGTGGTATCATCCTTATTTAAAATTTTCAGCTATATCATTGGCAATTTCTTGAAATTCCTGATCACTAAATTTTATTTTAGGATTAGAAAAATTCATATCCCCGATTTCATCAAGCGGAATCAAATGTATGTGGGCATGCGGAACTTCCAGACCTATAACACTAATTCCTACTCTTTTGCACTGTATCGTTTTCTCAATAGCTAAGGCTACTTTCTTAGCGAAAGCAATATAATCTTTTAACATATTATCATCAATATCAAAAATATAGTCGATTTCTTTTTTTGGTACTACGAGTGTATGACCTTTTTTTAAGGGGAAAATATCAAGAAAGGCAAAAAAATTGTCAGATTCCGCAACTTTGTAACAAGGAATCTCACCGTTGATTATTTTTGTAAATATAGAAGCCATAATATTTATATACTAATTTCTAAAATTTCAAATTCCATCAAACCGGCGGGAGTTTGAATTTCAGCTATGTCTCCAACCTTTTTTCCCAAAAGTCCTTTACCAATTGGAGAATTTACTGATATTTTCTTTTCCTTAATGTTTGTCTCAGATTCAGATACCAATTTATAAGTAACAGTGAAGCCATTTTTTACATTTTTTATCTTTACATTTGTCAATACTGAGACAGCTGATGTATCAATAATACTTTCATCGATAACTCTAGCATTTGCAAGCATCTTATCCAATTCACTTATTTTCATTTCGAGCATACCTTGAGCATCTTTTGCAGCATGGTATTCCGCATTTTCTGATAAGTCTCCTTTTTCTCGAGCCTCTGCTATTGCTAGAGAAATTTTTCTTCTTTCATTAATTTTTAAGTCATCCAACTGCTTCAACAGTTTATCATAACCTTCTTGAGTCATATAATTAATTCCGGACATCTTTATCTGTTTATCGTGTTTTGTACTTAAAATAACTTAACGTTTCCATGCAATGAACATAGAAACGTTAAGTTTTCAAAATTTATTATTAAATTAAATAGTATATTCTAAATCACTATTCTTACTCCAAAATTGTGAGTTCCTCTAAATCTATAAGTTGTTCTATATGAATAATCCAAAGCCAATTTATTCTTACTCTTTTTAGACATTGGCACATTGATAGAAAAACCACCGGCAAAACCTGAATATATATTGTTTTCCTCAATACTACTTGCTCCAATCTCATATCTGTATGCTCCTCTTAAAACGATCAAATCTCTAAAAAAGAACTCCACTCCACCTCCAATTTGATCTAGAGAAAACGCATTGGATGTGAAATTGGCCAATCCCCTTACAAAGATGCTATTTGAAAGATAATAATCATAGGAAAACCCCATATTCAGGACAGAAGGCAATTCAAATCCTTCAGCTCTATGTTGAAAAGTGATCTGATATTCATTGGTATTATTACCTGGATTTTTTCCTCTAAAATTTAGTCCGGTTCCACTAAATTTCATCGGAGTACCGATATTTCTCAAAGAAATCCCCAATTTGAAATTGTCTTTTTCTCCTGATACATATTGAACACCTGCGTCTATAGCTGCCCCCATAGCAGAGACATCACTTAGCGATTCACCAACAACTCTAAGCAATGCACCTACAGAAATCTTATTAGCATAAGTATAAGAATATCCGACCCCCATATGATAAAAAGAAGGTGAATATGTCCCTCCATTACCATCAGGTGACGCTTTTGTTGTAATAGCAATATCTCCAAAATCTACAGCAGCTAAAGTAACACCTAAAGCTCCTGTTTTACCCATTCTTACTACAATACCTAGAGCATTAAACTGAAGATCAGAACCTTCGTATAATCTTGTGTTTGCTACACTAATCATAGCTTTGTTGTATCCTCGAGATATGCCTGCTACGTTTAATCTCATTGCAGCTACTCCCATAATTGATGAAGTATTCATACTATGCAGTCCGGCACTATTGGCCCAAGGATTGAACAATAATTCATTTGCACCTGCTTCACCTTGTCTATCAGGATTACCTGCAAATAAATTTGCAGTACCAATCAAGGCAAAAATAATCAGATATAATTTTATTTTTTTCATTTTCAAATATTTTATATTTTCTAATTCTTTCGAACATTAAATTATTAATAAATCCCAACTTCTATAGCCCGGTTGGGTCAAATTCTCTTTGAATTCCAAACCATTTAATCGTCCTTTCTACACCTAGATCTTTTGATACGATATGGATTAAATAGACGCCACTTGCTACCGGTATTCCTTTATGATTTTTCATATCCCAAACAACATCCGATTGAATTTGCTTGTATCTCAAATTACTATTATCAAGTCCTTTAACTCTATAATCAATGCCCAATTCATCTTTATTAAACTTCTTGATAAATTTACCGTCAATTGAATATATAGTGATCTCACATCTACCCGGTAGATTTGTTATTTTCACTTGCTTATTAAACTGTGAAGTTTCATATTCGGAATACGCATAATATGGATTTGGCACTACATTGACATCTTCTAATGCATTCTCTTTATCAAGTGCTTCTGCCGCTTCTGCCGCTCTTCCGTTGAAATTGAATAAGTATGTTCCATATCCATTTCTTTCACCTTTCAAGAATTCCATACTTTTTGTAAGTTTACCGGTGTTTGTTTTGATATCTGTTGGTACTCTATAGCTACTTTTCATTCTAATTTCAATTTTTACGTCATTAGGTATCAAACCATCATTATATGATCTCATTACCGCAGTTGAATCATCACCATTGTTCATAATAATTGAACTCCAAGTAATAGTTTTCAAACCCTTTTTAATATTTTTTGAAACCTCAGAACTTGTTCCTTCTCCGGAAAAGTAGTTCCTTAACTCAGTGCATTCATCATACCTTGTATGAGTAACGTAAACCATATGTTGTCCACCAAAAGTAAAGTTCCATGGGTAAGTTGTTTCACTGCTAATCGCTTCACCTAGCTCTCCAGGTATTCTCACAAACATATCACTTGTAGGATTAAACATCATATCTCGTCCAGGAGCTTTTTTACCTCTATACAATGTATCAATAGCTTCATTACCTCCATACACAGATGCTTCACCAAAGAAAATATTCAATCTCTCTCCTGTCTCAACATCAATTGCGTAACCCGGAAACCATCCCATACCAATACCATCACCATCGGGATCAGGCAAACCATCTCCATCCGCATCTTCTTTGCCTACCGATGGTGCTCCTCTTAGCCTAAACTGCTTTACATCACCTTCAGGTTTCATCAATTCAGGAATCTCACCACCAATTTCTTCCGGATACAAACCATCATAGGAAGTTTCTACAACAACACATCTACTCCATTTCGATTTATCAGAAGTAAAAACAATGTCAACATTATTTATCAAATCTTTCCATTCGTTTTTCAATAAATAATTGGTTTTTGCCAGTTTACCATTAAATTCTCTAGAACTTGGGGAAACATAAAATTGGCCGGGAGATACATCACTCTTTGTCAAAATAAAAGGAACAAACGGTGCTTCATCCATTTGTGATGATAAAGCTCCATTTGGGTCAATAGCATTAAATGTTTCTCCTTCACCAGTCAATAAATAATGTGTTATATCCCAAGAAACAACATTGTTGTTTATAAACCTACTGAACCTAACCCCTGAGTTATCTTTTAGTATTTGCATCCAACGTACTCCATTATCATCTTTATACTTCAATTTACTACCGATAATCCCATTGTCTTCTTCTTCTCTATTAAATTTGTCTTTAGACTGAGGTATTGTTACTGCAAACCCTTCTCCAAAGATTACTTGTTCGTTATTGACACTAATAGTCGTATCAGACTTATATACCTTATTAGTAGTTAGGTTTGTCAATTGCCAATAAGCTTTATTATCTAAGATGTCATCACTCATATTATCGTCAACTAATTCAAGTCTATAATCACTATTTTGAATTTCAAACGGGCTAAAGACTTCAACTTTAATCGGACCAAAACCTTCCTTATAAACCAAATCTGTTGCTACATTGTCATCCAATATTTTTTGTTCTGTTTCATCAGTTATCTCAACAAAATAATTACTGTTACCGATACCGTCAATCTTTGTTATTTGAGGCTCTACAAATGGTTCAACATTTAGTTTGGTATATGATATCGTACGAGGAACGCCCTTATAGATTTTTACATTTCTTCTGCCGGGAAAATAAGGTTCTCTTTGACCTTCTCCTGTTTTAGGTTTAAATTCTTGATAGTTATTTGTCTCATAAGCAATCGCCATAAAGTAATAAGGCGAATGATTTACTAAATCCCTACCTTCTTGTGCAAATTGATCTTCTTTGATGTTGATTATATGTTTCATGCCAGCATCTGCTCCAACAACTTTCTTCGTAGGGATAAATATCTTTTCTGATGCACCATTTTCACTTGGATTAGTAATAGCTTTCCAGTTATACAGGGTATTTATACCATTTTTAAAATCACATTGAAAAATCAATCGCGCTTTTTCAAAATCATCCAATTCTTGAACTGAAACATCTCCATTATACAATTGATATACTTGATATCCTTCAAATCTATACTCGTAATCATCAGTTTTATCTTTATCAATCTTCAAGCCAACTTCGTGATAGTCTTCATTTGCATTGTTAGAAGATAATTTATCATTTGATAAGAGTAAAATCAATTGCTTATCCAATTCAACAATATCAATATCCGGAGCATCCGGACCATCCTGTAATTCAAAGCAGTTGTCAAACAATGATTGAGCCAATTCATCCGCAGCGAGAAGTTGTTCCAGTCCCGGACCCGGATGTGGTATATTAGGAACCCAAGGTACACCAATAATCAATTCATTAACGTCTCCCGGTTTCAAAACAAAAGGTCCGGTTGATTGAATAGTTCTCATATCTGCTCTACCAACTTTTTTACTGTACATACTCCATCCATTAGGATCGTTTGGAGCATCAGGGAATACATATTTTACAGTATCTGTACTTCCCGGATTGTATCCATTATTGCTTCCGCCTCTGGTAATAGGAGTACCGAATCTCCAATATCCTCTGAGATAATTGTAAAACTGATCCGGCTGATCAGGATCCTTTCTCTCATTTTCTACGCTAGCATCTGATCTCATATAATATATAAATGATGTCATTCCTAACTCAATAGTTGTATCACCATCCTCGTCAAGAGCAATTGGTAATAATGTCGTATCCATTTTAACAAATACATCAACTAAACTCGTATCTGTCCCAACAATAACAGTATCAACTCTAAATAGAGAATCTATACCATACTTAAAGTGTGCTAAAGGACCTCTAAAGTAATCAACCCCTATCATAGGAATATTTTCACAATATGTATTGACACCATTATCACATGAACAACCGTCTTTACCGTCATGATCATCCATATTGTAAACAAACATCAAGTTAACCGGAGGAGGGACACAACCGACGTAATCATCATCTGCACAACCCAAATCCGGGTCAACCCACCAAGCAAAATAACAATCTCCAATGTCTGAGTTTGCTCTATTAATTAGCTTATATCTCTGAAAGGTCATATCATTTATCTCATCATTTGTATTCCAAGCAAAGGCTTCTACTTGTACTTCCATTTGTATTGGAGTAGCCTTTGATTTACTATGAGTACTTCCTGCGTCATTATAAACCCAAAAGAACATTTCATCAGCATAGATTCCATCATCGCATTGTCCCTTTCCCTCGGGTGCTTCTATATGTATGGTAGGAAAATCTCCATTACAAGGATCATAGTTATCATCTTCGTCTCTATCAAAATATGGAGCTAGATCGTGATCTTCAGGCAACTTGAAGCCGAATTTCTCTTGAAAATACGGATTCCCTTTTGCAGGCCAATACTTCACGCCATCAGGGATAGAATCACAATTCAAATTGGGATCCTCGTTATAATTTGCAATATGCTTATCTATTTCTCTGCCTGTAACTTTGAAATGGATATCCCATCTATCACAAATTTCCTTTTCGGTATCACCTGAAGCGATATCCAACGGACCTGCAGTAATATCAAATATACCTGAGCTTCTGTGACCCGAAACCATCATTTTAAGGTTGCCGGCATTATCTTTTCCTCCAATCCATACTGCACCTGAATACAAAGATGAAACTTCTTCTTCCGTATTCTCTTTTCTAGGAACAAAATAGGAGCCTACACTATTTTCCGTCCAAGTGTCTCCACCTGTTGTCAATATCGCCCTTACATTGTTGATACTTTGATAAAACTTATCAGTAGGTTGCTCACAACTTTCTCTAAGAGAAATATTGGTACTCACCTTTTGTTTTTCTTTTCTTTTCTTTTTGTCTTTTGGTAAATATATCGTAGCAAAACCCGTTTGCCATATAAAAACACTTAACAAAATCAATATTAAATTTTTCATATTATTATTTTTTATCATTTTTGTTGATTATAGATTAAACATTACTCCCATATAGATTCTTCTTGGTCTCGAATAGTGTCCCGGTGCAGCCAATCTCCAATCATATTGATCATAAAAAGCTTCGATTGGTTTACCTTGTGCCTCAATATTATTGATTTTTGTCTCTCCGTATTGAGACAGCAAAAATCCATCATCATCGGGGTCACCGGTATATCCATACACACCAATAATATTTTTTGTATTCAACAAATTCTCAACCCTGAGGTAGATATTTGCAACCAATTTTTTAGTAATTTTTATCGTTTTATCCGCTTTTAGGTTTATCTCAAGATACCACGGCTTTCTAGCTCCATTTATCTCACCCAAAAATCCTGTTGCACCAAATTGTGTCGGTTGTGCTCTTACGGTATATGGTCTTCCTGAAGTAGCAGAAGTCTGTATATTTACTCCAGCGTCTTCAAATATCTTATATCCGAACAATTCAGGTCCATTGTATTTTTTCCCGTGGAAATATCTGTAATCAACAATTGCGGATACACTGTGTCTTTCATCAAAATCTGCCGCATATAGGTTTCTAATAATTCCTCTATTACTGGTAGAGGCAGCAGAACTGGAACTTGATCCGGTACCAAATGCAAACTGAAGTGTATAATTAACCTGAAACTCAATATTCCCCTTTCTTCTAAAGTCATATGTAAATGAAAACCCTTTAACCGTACCATAATCCAAATTACCGAAACTGCTATATTTTGATATAGCAGGAACGAAAATATAAGGTCTAACCCTAATCATGTCTCTCATCTCCCTATAAAATGCTTGAATCTTCAATGCAGAGTTACCACTCAACTTTTGTTGAAATCCTACTTCGTAATCAATTGTCTTACTTGGCTTAAGATTTGGATTGTTATAAGTTTGATCATTCTTTTGCTCAAAATAATAGTACTCTATAGGTGTCATTGTACTTCTATCAGCAGGTCTTTGCACCAATACATCATAGTGTGCAAAGAATCCGGCATCATCTGAAATAGGAAATGAAAATGCAATTCTAGGCATTATGTTCACCTGTGGAGTATAATCTTCAAATGAGATATCCGGATTGAAGAATTTGGCTTGAATGTTTCTCAAACTGTCAACTCTCTCCTTGTAATATGGAGTCACAATTCCTCCTTTGAATATCTTACTACCATCTGTTGCTATCCCATTAGGTGCGTACCACTGATCATCCTTACGAAATCCTATAACATGATTTGAACCGGCTTCGGAAACATATACTTTATAATCATCTCCAACTGACTCCGGTTTGTCTAAACCTTCATGTGAATCATAAAATTCTTTTGCTGTTTCTATCTCATAAAGCGAATATGGATCTTTTAATACTTTCGTATTGGCATCATAATAATCAACTCTTGCACCAATCCTCATAATGATATCTTTGAAAGAGAATTTGTCTTGCAAATAAATACCACCATACAATGGATTTGCGGCAGGAGACCAAAAATCTTTTCTACCCTCTTCAGAGAAAAAATCATTGAACTTAACATTATTTGATAATTTATTACCCAAATAATCATATCCATAATAATACATCATACCTTTACCGTTCAACTCCTTGGCTGAAAACATGTCAAGTCTCAATTGCTCCGGAGTAAGATCTCTATCGACAAATACATAATCATGTTCATCTCTCCCTAATAAGTCCCTAACTGTTTTGTAAAATCTTGAATCTTCATTCCTGTTCAATTTTGTGTTGTATCTCAGCCAAGTATGATCCTCTCCTTGAACTGGCTGTACAAACTCCTCTCCTTCTAGTATATCAGTCGTATCCAAACCCACTATCCAACTATTTTGAAGCTCTTTAGCCAATTCCCACATTTTAATTGGACTAACAGACCAATAGCGATTAACTCTCATCTCTCCTACAACTCCTATCTCAATACTGTGTCTTCCTTTAGTGCTTCCGCTTGGAAAAATATCAAAACCTGCTGAAACATTAAAATTATATCTTTCATTGTCTTCTTTGGAAAATCCATTATATACACGACCAGCATTGTAATACAAATCATCCCATACTTCACTAAAATTATCATTTCTATCACCATTAACAACGCTAAATTTGGCCAATGTAGGATTTATGGTAGTACTAGGTTTAAATGGTTTGAACAACTGTAAATATCCTACAAAATCATACGGTCTGGTATTTATCCATTGGACACCACGACCTTTCCATATCGCGGTATCGACTACAGCTACAATAGTCTGTAATTCTGCATCCCGACTTCCGTAATAACCATATCTTGACAACTGGTCTTTATGAGTGAAATCCTCCGTGTTTCTAGTCATTCGTTCATAACCAAGCCTAATAGTATAGTTTGCATTTCTAATCATAAACCCAGATTTGCCTTCATCCTTATTTACTTCTACACCCTGCTTTCCTATTTTGTGTCTCAATCTGAAGTTTCCCCTGTATCTATTTGTATTTTGATATGGATTATGAGTCCAGTTTAGTATACGCCATTTTTGTTTTTCTCCACTATTCCTGCCAGGAGTAAATCTATTTTGGTTATCCACATATCCTCCTGAAAGAGAAATATCCATATTATCAGAGATTCTAGCATCAAGTTTAGCATTGATGTTAATATCTTTATTTTCATC
Source organism: Saprospiraceae bacterium (assembly GCA_026986005.1). Taxonomy (GTDB): domain Bacteria; phylum Bacteroidota; class Bacteroidia; order Chitinophagales; family Saprospiraceae; genus JADJGA01. The sequence goes on along the minus strand of JALSPK010000212.1, from coordinate 45,507 downwards.
ATTTGGTGATATTTTCATAGGATCACCGATATCTTCATTGGTCAAATAATTGGCAGTAGTTATTCGTGTTGTTTTAAACTTAGATACAGGTTTTTCCTCAATTTTTTTGATTACGGATTCGGGTGCTGCGTAATAACCAATAGCAGAAGGATTATTGTCAGTTACATATTTGTATTGACCTGAAAGCCTAAAACCCAATACTGTTTTATCTTCATTTTTGATAATAGGACCAGATAGATATCCGCTCGCCAAATTGTAGCCATAAGGATCAAGGTACTGAGAAGTTTCCACCTCAACACCACCTGAAAATTTTCTTGATGGTCCTTTAGTTGTAATAGAGATAAGTCCTCCGGTAGCATCTCCGTATTTTGCAGCAAGACCTCCTGTTATAACCTGTAACTGCTCAATTTCAGACTGAGGAATTGAGTTGGCAGACACACGAATACCATCAACAAGAATTGCATTTGAGTTTGTTCTACCTCCCCTGAATGACATATCACCTCCATCTTGAGATGATACTCCGGCAGTAGTAGCTGCTATTGCATTCACACTTTTGGTAGGAAGATTGGCTATTTGATCAGAAGTCACAGTACCCCCTGTTGTGGTATTATCAATATCTATTAGAGGAGCTTTATATGCTTTGATCACAACATCCTCTAATTTTACGCCTCCGGCTGACAATTCAAAATCCAAACGCATAATCGCACCGGCTTTCACCACAACTCCTACTGTCCTGCCAGATTGATAGCCGAGATAACTTGCCTCGACATCATATGTCCCCGGATCCAAATTTGACATCAAATAATTCCCATCAATATCGGTTTGTGTACCTGTAATCAATGAGCCTCCTTTGTACAATTTCACATAAGCAAAATCTAGTGGAGCGCCTCCGTCTTTATCTTTCACGGTTCCTTCCATACTGGCTTGGGCATTCATCCCTAAAATACCAGTCATAAAAAGTACTAAAATCAATAGTAAATTTTTCTTCATATCAACAAATTTATATTTATAGTAATATTTCAAAAATTATTTAAGCGCACAATAATAAATAATTTTTTCATTCTTTCATAATAGCTTTCTAAATATTTATCCTAAGTCCTTTGATAATTTTAATATTACAAAAATCAATAAACCATAACTACACTATAGAAGCGATGGATTTTATAAAATAAAAAAACTAAATTTTAATCAATTCTAAACTTCAACAAAAATTTAAAATATTTTTTAACACCAACTCCGATATTTTGATCTTGGACTCTTTTGTCCAACCTGCTATATGTGGAGTAATTAAAACATTTTGCATAGAGTTTAAATCCTTATATTCTTTTAACTCTCTATCTGAAAAAGAATTTATTTTTTCATTTTCCAATACATCCAAAACCGCACCTTTTATCTTCCCCGCTTTTAGTCCTTCAAGCAAATCTTTTGTATTTACAACTTTACCTCTTGATGTATTTATTAAATAAAACTCTTTTTTCATTTTTGCAATAAAATCAGAATTAAAAAAATACAATGTTTCTTTCGTTAAAGGAACATGCAAACTAATAATATCTGATTCTTTTAAAATCAAATCTATCGTTGTTTCCTCTACGTAACGTAGATTGTCAGCAAAACGCTGCTTGTATTTGTCAAAAGCTAAGATTTTCACATCAAATCCACTCAATTTTTTAGCAAATTGACTTCCGGTATTTCCAAATCCTATTATTCCTATTGTTTTCCCGTCAAGCTCTATCCCTCTGTTTTTTTCTCTGTTCCATTGCATATTCTTTAGCTCTACATTACTCGCCACAATATTATTGAACAATGACAATAATAGCCCTAAAGCATGTTCGGCAACCGCATTTCTATTACCTTCAGGAGTATTTCTAACAACTATATTTTTCTTCTTAGCATACTCTAAATCAATTATATCTAACCCCGAACCCAAGCGAACTATCAATTTAAGCTTATCAGCTCTATCAATCATGTCCTTATCCATTACGGTTTTGGTATTGATCACAATCGCACAATAATCATGAATAATTCTCTTTACTTCGTCCAATTTAATATCAGGAAAATAATCTAAAACAAATCCTGCATTTTTCAATCCTTCAACCAATAAATCATGGACTCCATCAGTTATTAATACTTTTTTCAATTTTTTTTATTTAATTCAAATATTTATATCTAATACAACCGGACAGTGATCTGAAAAAACCGGATCTTTATAGATTTTTACGTCTTTTACTTCATCTTTCAAACTATCAGAAACGCTAATGTGGTCTATTCTCCATCCTTTGTTTCTCTGCCGTGAACCTGCTCTATAGCTCCACCAACTAAATAAAATGTCATCAGCATAAATCATTCTAAACGCATCGTGAAAACCTGAAGAATAAAAATCATCAAGCCAAGCTCTTTCGTCCGGTCTATATCCCGATGGATTGTCTTTTCTATCCGGATTGTGAATATCTGCTCTCTTATGAACGATGTTATAGTCACCCATTACGATTAGATTCTGCTGTTTGCTTTGTACTTCCTGCAAATACTGTCTAAAATCTTTTAAAAACTCCAATTTATATTGGTGTCTTTCTTCTCCACTAGTACCTGAAGGTATATATGCATTTACCACACTAAAGTTTTCAAAATCCACTCTTATCACTCTACCCTCTCTATCATATTTTTCAATTCCCATCCCTTTCACTACATTTAATGGTTTGTATTTTGTCAAAATACCAACACTACTATAGCCTTTTTTCTCTGCCGAATGCCAATAATTGTCGTATCCCATCAGCTTGTATTCCATTGGGTTCAATTGATTCTCCTGTATTTTGGTTTCCTGAATACCTAAAATATCAATATCCATTTTCATAAACCAAGACCAAAAGTCTTTTTTTGCAGCGGCTCGAATTCCATTCGCGTTGAATGTTGCTATTTTCATTTAATTATAAATTTATATTTACCTATTTATTAAGTTTTGTCATAATTTTTACTAAAATTGTAAAAATCTTGCCAAAACAGTTATCGGATTGTTTGTATTTATTGTCCTAAGCTATAATTTGGAGCTTCTTTAGTGATTGCGATATCATGAGGATGACTTTCGACCATTCCGGAATTTGTAATCTTCACGAATTTTGCCTTTTTAAGATCGTTAATTGTCCTTGATCCTGTGTATCCCATTCCAGATTTAAGCCCACCTATATATTGAACCATCACTTCGGAAAGTGTTCCTTTGTATGCGATTCTACCTTCTATTCCTTCCGGTACAAGCTTTTTGACATCATCTTCCGTATCTTGAAAATACCTGTCCTTTGACCCTTTTTCCATTGCACTAATTGAACCCATACCACGATAAATCTTAAACTTTCTTCCTTTGAAAATAATAGTTTCACCCGGGGCTTCTTCCACTCCTGCAAATAATGAACCGGCCATAATAGAACTTGCACCTGCTGCAATTGCTTTAGCTATGTCTCCGGTAAATCGAATACCACCATCAGCGATTACAGGAATACCTGTTCCTTCGAGTGCTTGTGCAGTTTCCATGATAGCAGAAAGTTGAGGTACACCTACACCCGCTACGATTCTAGTGGTACAAATACTTCCCGGACCAACTCCCACTTTAACCGCATCTACTCCTGCTTCGACCAATGCCAATGCTCCTTCTGCCGTAGCGATATTTCCACCTATTATCTCAATATCAGGGTACTTTTTCTTTATCTCCTTAATCATCTGCAAAACACCGGCAGAATGTCCGTGTGCGGTATCAACAGTCAGGGCGTCTACTCCGACATTCACCAATGCTTCAATCCTATTCATCGTATTGGAAGCGATACCTACTGCAGCACCCACAAGTAATCTACCGTATTTATCTTTGGCGGAATTAGGATAATTTTTAATTTTCAAAATATCCTTATAAGTAATAAGTCCCATAAGAATATTATTGTCATCCACAACAGGCAATTTTTCAATTCTGTATTTTTGTAAGATATGCTTTGCATCATCCAAACTTGTACCAACAGGTGCAGTGATTAGCCCATCTCTTGTCATTATTTCAACTATTGATTTAGTACTGTCTTCTTGAAATCTCAAATCCCTATTTGTTAAGATACCGACGAGCTTATTGTTTTTATCCACAATTGGAATTCCTCCAATTGAATGCTGTTTCATCAAACGTTGAGCATCCCCGATATTCGCTTCCAAACCAAGTGTGACAGGATCTGTTATCATGCCACTCTCAGACCTTTTTACTTTGCGTACCTGTGCTGCCTGTTCTTCAATACTCATATTCTTGTGAATAATACCAATACCTCCTTCTTTGGCTAATGCAATAGCCAATTTATACTCTGTTACAGTATCCATAGCAGCAGAAACAATAGGTATATTTATCTTTAAATTTTTTGTAAATTGAGTTGAAACACTTACCTCTCTAGGTAGTACTTCTGAATATGAGGGTACCAACAATACATCATCAAATGTCAGCATTTCCTTTATCGACGAAAATTTATTTGTTTTTTCCATACGCAAAGATAAAAGTAAGTTTATACTTTTAAAATATTCGCATAAAATAATTGATTTTTTTGATGCAAAAGACTTCTTTGAAATATTAAAAAGCTACATTTGCTTAAAAATAATAATCATGGATTTGTTTTCAGATGAATATTTTATGAAAAAAGCTTTTGAAGAAGCGAAAAAAGCAAGAGAAGAGAACGAGGTACCGGTAGGCGCAATTATTGTGTCTAATAATATTGTAATAGCTAAAGCTCATAATCAGGTTGAAACATTAAATGATCCAACTGCTCATGCTGAAATTTTGGCTATTACGGCAGCAGCCAATTACCTCGGAAGCAAATACCTTGAAAATTGTACTCTTTTTGTGACTCTTGAGCCATGTATGATGTGTGCTTCTGCATTAAATTGGGCTAAGATAGACCGAGTCGTATATGCCGCTGAAGACAGTAAAAATGGATTTATGAAATGCGGGAAACAAGTACTTCATCCCAAAACAAAACTTGAGTTTGGTCTGATGGATGAACAAAGCAGTATGCTGTTAAAGGATTTTTTCAAAGGTAAACGGTAAAAAAGACTCTATTTACCAGCCTTCAGGATTACCGTATTTATATAAAATAATTATTTTTGAAGACCTGGAAATTCCCCCCGGATTAATACCTTGCTGTCCTTGTGGAATTTTAGTGTTCAACTTTTTAAAATACTCCACCCATGATTCAAAATATTTATCAGTTGCCTTGTCTTTGTAGTTCATTGGCAACAAAGAAAAAACACTCTCTCCCTTATTGTCTTTAAAAGTAAAGTAAACCAGTTCAGAGCAATAATATCTATCGTTTTTGATACTAAAAACATCATCATAAGGCTTACCGATATACTTTTTGAGATTAATAATCGAATTTTTAATGATACTCTCATCATTTAACCGTCCAACCACTACTTTTGGTCTGTTAAATTTATCCTTATATCTATCCAGAAAAGTACTAAGGTCTACTTCCCTTACGGCATTTCCCATCGCTTCAGCAATCAACACTTTGCCATTTTTCTTTTTAGATACTATTCCTACGTGCGAAAAATGAGCACTATCCAAACCAAAGGTCACGCTTTCAATTGCATCACAAAGAGGACCGCAATCCAAATCCTGAAATAACAAATCACCCTCTTGAAGAAAATCACTTCCTTGTATGACAGGGAATTTTATCTCCATATTTTTTGAATGAAGAACTTTAGCTTCGTGTAGTAAAATGACTTTTGGATCTAGAGTCAATTTGGTATTAGCATCGTCAAAAGATGAATTAACAGGTAGTGCATATACATCTTTATAACTGCTAACATGCACAGTAAAATCTAATAAGTTCTTATTACTAACAATCCTAATAGGTAAATCAAAATAAAATAAATCTTTGTTTTGAACAATTTTTACATATAAAACAGTATCTAATATTTGCCAATCTATATTAAGCTTCGGGTGTCCGGGCTTAATAAGCCATTGGTTAAAAAACAGCTTTAAATTTTCATTTGACACCTGCTCTGCTATGGCTCTGAAATCTTTTGTTAAGGCATTAGAATTTTTATATCTCTTATAATAATTTCTAAGCAAAGAATAAAAATTGGTTGTTCCGATTTTGTTTCTCAACATATGCAAAAACCAAGCAGCTTTCTCATAAGAGTTGGGGTTCAGTAATTTATTCCAATCTGTCACAGTAGTATCAATAACGGATTTTGAAATTCTTGAATTGTACCTGATTACTTTTTTCCTTTCGGTTTTCATCCTTTCCATAAGTCTTTGTTCCCCATATTTGAATTCAAGATACATATCAGTAAGATAAGTTGCAAATCCTTCACTCAACCATATATCATACCAAGATTTTTCACTTACACTGTTGCCAAACCATTGGTGAGCTACCTCGTGGGCTACCAAAGGCTCAACTTGATGTCTGCCATTTACAGATCCCTCATAATAAAAAATATTTCCTGCATTTTCCATACCACCATACCTTGTCTTGGATTGTACATTGGCTAGTTTGTGATACGAGTATTTACCGATTGAATCAGTATAAAACTTCATAATATCCATAGCGGAAATATAATCATCTAAGCCTCCTTTCGGGACCGGATTAAAAACCCACGAACTAATAGGTATACCATAAATATTTCCATAATTTTTAATATCAAAATCTGCTACTCCTATGACCATGACTTTTGTTGCCAAAGGCACATCTCCTGTACTGTAACTAATTCGGTTAAACTCATCATTTATTTTTACTTTTTCAACCAAAATTCCATTTGCAATAACCTCATAATGACTTGGTGCGCGTACTGTAAAATCAACACTAGCTTTGTCGGATGGATGGTCAATCACACAAAGCCAATTGTGTGCTCTGTTGGGCCAATTATCTCCAAAAAACGTTCTTTTCCCTTTTTTGTTTTTTGAAATAATAAGACCGTCTGCCGGGATGCCTTTAAAGCTTATTTTAAATGTATCAACACTATCTTTTTCCCAATGACCTTTAAAATACAATCTATCATTTATATGTTTAAATTTTATCTTTGCATCTCCATTTAGTACTTCGATGACACTCATTCCTTTATCGCTTTCTTTATTTTTCAAGTCTAAAAAAAATGAATTTGTTGATTTCATAAACCTAATGCTGACCGCTTCATAAACTTCAATAATATCATTGGCATCTGTTAGTTTTATATCAAAATCATAATGTAAAACATCTATTTTATCAATCTGAGGGTTTTGCTGTTTAACTTGAGAATACGAACTTATAATTTGTATTACAAAAAACAATATCAGGAACAATCTATTCATATTAGTTTAATTTTAATATCAATTTGCAATAATTCGCCATATTTGAGCGACGACAAAAGTAACAACTAATCCCATAATTATAGGTAAAATTGTTGCGATTAATGTCCATTTTTTACTTTTTGTTTCCTTGTATATAGTATATATTGTGGTACTACAAGGATTGTGAAGCAGACTAAACAACATCACGTTTATCGCAGTCAATACAGTCCAACCACCTGCTTTCAATATCGCAGCCGTATCATTAACTGAGTCCAACTCAAACATCACTCCGGCTCCCTCTCCTGCTTGCATACCTGTCACTAGTACCGTAAGCATAAGTATAGTAGGTATCACAATTTCATTTGCCGGAATAGCAACTATATACGCTAATAAAATCACTCCGTTCAAACCGATTATAAAACCAAAACCATCCAAATATTGGATTATCCATGCAGCAATACTTTGATCTCCTATATTCAAATTTGATATTAGCCAAATAGCTGCACCTGCAGGAGCTGCAAATACAATAGCTCTCCACAAAACAATCAATGTCCTATCGATGATTGATGTGTATATGGTCTGCCAAAAATTAGGGGGTCTATATGGAGGCAACTCTAGATTAAAAGTTGACACTTCGCCTTTCAACAAAGTTTTTGACAAAGCCCAAGACACAAAAAACATAAAAAATATACCTAATACAGCTATGCCAAAAACAGCTGCCAATGATACCATGCCCGACATTGAAGCAGGAACCACTGCACCTATAAATATTGTTGCTAAAAGTATTTGTGTAGGCCATCTACCATTGCACAGTGAAAAATTGTTTGTTATAATTGCGATTAATCTTTCTCTTGGACTATCTATTATCCTTGTAGCTACTACCCCCGCAGCATTGCAGCCAAATCCCATACTCATAGTAAGCGCCTGCTTACCATGTGCTCCTGATTTTTTAAACAAATAATCAAGATTAAAAGCGACTCTAGGCAAATATCCAAAGTCTTCCAGTAATGTAAAAAGAGGGAAAAAGATAGCCATAGGTGGCAGCATTACCGCAATGACCCAGGCTACTGCTAAATACACCCCGTTTATTAAAAAACCGGATAGCCACCAGGGCATACCCACACCGGACGCAAGTGATTTTAATACAGGCCTAATATCTCCGAGTAAAAAATCCGACAGCATAGCTGAAGGATAATTCGCCCCTTGAATAGTCAACCAAAGAACTATCCCTAAGATAAAAAACATAATGGGAAATCCCCATACTCTACTTGTAACTATTCTATCAATTTTATTATCTAATCGTGCGGTTTTATTGGACTTGCTAATAATTGCATCCTCTACTATTTCAGCTGCATCTGCATATATACCTTCTGCAAGATTATCGTGAAAATCATCTCCGATTTTCCAACGAAGTTCTTCTGCCAAAGCAATAATATTTTTTATTGTTATTTTATCCATTTACTAGTTTTACAAAAATACACCTGACTCCAAGGCTTCAATAATCTGCGCATCCCCTTCCAAAAGTCTAAAGGCTATCCATCTACTATTGGGGATATTAGGAAATTCTTTTTTAACCCTAACGCTTAACAGTTCGACAGCTTCTTCAATGTCTTTTGGTATATTTTTAATCTTATGCGGCTTACAGATAATTTTACCATCAGCTAAGTCATTGATCGTTTGAATAAGTTCGGGGATGCCTTCCTTGTATCTTGCGCTTGTAGGCACGACGGGTATACCCAAGTCTCTTGCCAAAGACCTAACGTTAATATCTATCTTATTTCTTTTTGCTTCATCCATGAGATTGAGACATAAGACAGCCTTGTTAGTAATTTCCAAAATTTGGAGTACTAAATTCAAATTTCTTTCCAGTCTATTTGCATCTACGACGATTACAGTAACATTGGGCTTACCAAATAATATAAAGTTTCTAGCTATCTCTTCGTCTTCCGATGTAGATAAAAGAGAATAAGTGCCAGGCAAATCTACTAATTTATATTTTTTGTCATTATATTGAAATGCACCTTCTGCACGTGTTACGGTCTTGCCCGGCCAGTTGCCTGTATGCTGTCTTAAACCTGTCAATGCATTAAAAACCGTACTTTTCCCCGTATTGGGATTTCCGGCAAGCGCCACTACAAAATCAAAATCATCGATATCAATTCCAAGTTTTTTCAATCCATCAGTATTGAATTGATCGCAGTTTTCACAGTTACTATGAGGTAAAACATCCATAAATCAGTCTTTTTTTATTAATATTTTCAATGCTTGATCATCACGTAATGCAATTGTTGTCCCTTTGATATAGTATCCGGTCGGTTCACCAAACGGATTGACGAGATCAATGGATACTTTGGCTCCTCGCACAAAGCCCAAATCAAGCAAGCGCCTCCGACTATCCCCTCTGCTCTCTTTTGAAATACCTTCTACAATTGCTGTCTCTCCCGGATTGAGAGCTGTTAATCTAACAATACTTTTGTCTTGTATTTCCTCCTGGTTTTTGAGTATGAAAACTTTGATATTGCCAGCAACTATTGGTGCTAATCTGAACTCTTCCCCCTCAGAATAAAAGGTAACCCTCGTTGAATTATTTTCCAATATTTTTATTTGAGAACCAATATGAATGTTTTCTGCTAATATTTGTTTATAAATAATCTCAGGATTATCATCAATATTAATAATTTTTCCTACTTCACCAATCGCCAATCCTGATAAAGGAATACTGTCAATTTCTGCAATTTTACCCGTAGAAGTTGGTATTGGATCTCCATGAGGATCAAAAATAGGATTACCCAATTGTGTAGCCAACTCCATAGCTTCATCTTCATTGGTTTCATGTTCTTTTCTTTCTGCTATGCCATGCCATTCCGCTTTGTCAAAGCCGGTTTTTTCGGCCAAATATCTTTCCCACAACCGGTGTACTCTTACTATCTTTACAGCATAATCAAACCCCTCTTCTGTCAACTTAAAAAAATCATTATCAAAATACACTAAATCACTATCAATCATCTTATCAATTCCGGAAATTATAACAGCATCCTTATAGCCTAAGGCATTTACTAAGAAATTTGTAGTGATATTATTGTTACTGTTATGGTACAACTGCTTAAGTATATCCTCAATCACTATCTTCTCATCTACTTTATAACTATTCAACAACAGCCATGTCAACCCTTTATTCGGCCTGAAAAACAGGTATATGATCATTGATGACACAATGAAGATTAAAAGAGAATAAACCGGATTATATGAATACATCATCATAAATAATAAATAGTCTATTACTATCACAACAAATATAAGCACTTTGTTTAAAAAAATTATGATTTTAAAATTAATCAAATATCAGAATACCCTGTGAGTATGAAAATCAAAATCAAAACAGCGCTAATATCACTACCTAATTAAAAAAAATGAAATACAAATAAAAATATCACATAAAAAAACATAATTCTTTGCAGCATAACACTATCTCAATGCATCATAATTATATAATCAAGCATTTATATAAAAATTTAAAATATTTTTTGGCATGATAATTGCTTGATTATTAATGAAATATTTATTTTTTAACTAAATTTTTTATCATGAAAAAATTAAATTTTGTTTACCCCCCCCATTTAGAATAATAAATGGCAGAACAGGAAATTTGTTATTAATCATTTTGGTATTAATAGCAGGAATTTTACAAGTACAAGCACAAAACATTGATTGTGTTACTGATGTTACCTACACTACGATCGAAGACGAGATAATGTATTTACCTCAGAATACTGCATTTGAAGATATCCACCCTTACGATATCCCGAGCCTTAAGTACACACAAAAGACCAAATCACATCACGAGTGGATTGATAGAACAGGAGATATTAACCACGAAATTATTTTGACAGACGCAATCAACAGTCATGAAAAATGGGAATATCTTTCAAATAAATGGTTATTTAACAAAAATGGACTTACATCTTATACAATTGGTCCGAAAGGTGGTGAAACTGTTAATAATCAAATTTCTTATACTACAACCACTATCAAATTGTATGATTTGCATAAGCAAGATGTGTTATTAAAAGGGATTTTGGTAAATAAAGTATTCCCAGCAAACATACAAACGGAATTAGCAAATAAAAATATTCCTTTTGTTGTTGTAGAACCCGGTGTAACTATGATTGGAGATTCAACAAGTGTAACTATTTTCAATGAAAATACACCTAAGACAATTACTACATTTATTTTTAAGACCGGTGGTCCAATGCCAGTCAGTCCTCCTGATTCTGATGACCCTAATATTAAAGAAACAGACATAGATTTGTTTGATATCGACCAATGTCGTGAAAATTTATTATCAACAAAAACAAGTGTGGTAAATGATACTTTATCAAATGGTTTATGTTCAAAAAGAGTAAAAACAACTTATTATGAAGATTATCAATTTGATTGTTGCTCACCACAACCACAAATAACGGCGAATGACAATCAATTGAAGACAGATCTTGATTTAATGTTATTTCCGAACCCTTTAAATTCGGGTACATTGTCTATTGAACTTCCCGATTTGTTTGTTGGAGAGCAGGTTGTTTTGTCAATTAATACTTTAGATGGTAAAGTAATCTATAATATACCACAAATGACAGGACAAAAGAAATTCTCATTAAATGTAAACAAGTATTTGAATAGACAAGGGTTTTATGTTATAAAAGCTATAAGTAAAGATAAGGTTATTACCAAGAAATTCTTTTTTGTAAAATAAAAAATCAATAAAAATGAAAAATAATATAATAAAAATTAGTATATTTGTACTGATGTTTAATGCATTTGGTACAATATTGGACGGACAAGTCAATTGCGACTCGATAACATCAGTCATAGATGTAGGAGATGTTCAATACACTCCACCTACCGATAATCCGGGAACTTTCATTCCGCCTCATCCTCCGGTTTTCCCGGGTGATAAAGCTATTTATTGGATTCACGGTATGAATGGTAGTGCCGCTTCATGGGAAAAAGCAGCTGATTGGGTTGAATCAAATTACAAGGTTGTCTCAGTAAGGCCTGATTATGGAGCAAATCAAACATCATGGGATGAAGCATGGACAGGGCTGGAAAATAAAATAAATGATAATTGGTATAATGTAACCAAACCTAAAGTCACACTATATGATCAAAGTTTTGGTATCTGTCATAGTCTGGGCGGAGTTGTACTTCGAAAAGTATCGGAGCAAGGCAATCCTGAGCCTATCAATGGTATTGTTACCTATAGTAGTCCTCATGGTGGTAGCAGGATTGCTCAATATATTGAACCTGCCAATAACAATAATATTACCACCCCTGAATTTGAGGAATTAGAAGGCCATTTTGCATATAATGCTGGTGTAATAGCATCAGGTCCTATTTCCGAGCATTTAATATTTGGTAACATCAGTTATAATGGAACAATTTATAGTGTTGAAGATATCGACTTAAGTGCATTTAATATAGGAATAGATAAGACAACAGAGGATTTTATTGATTTTATTCATGACTTCTGGGGATTTAATGCTGTTTGTGCAGTTGTCGACCTAAAAAAACCTCTAGCAGATGGACTTAGTAAAATGATTTTTAATAACAAAACTTTTTTGACAAGTTTTTTTATCAAACAGTTAACAAGTGAAGCTGCTGAAGTATTAGATCCCGGTTCTAGCGAATTGAATATATCGGAGCAGATCACTTCCGATGGGGATGAAAAAAAACGTGTTGCTTTTACAACTGATATCACTTCAGGACATAAAAATGCTCACTATTCAGCATTCAAATTGCTTTATACCGCTTTGAAAGATCCGAATGCGCAATCGTTATTTTCTGCACAAACGTTAAATGATGAAGCCGTAGGAGTATTTAATAAAATCAAGACTTTTTATGAGGATCAGGAGATATGGTATGAAGAGCATTATGACAAAAAAGCTTTTACCACACCCCGATGGTGGCCATGGAGTTTGGATCCCCTTGTATTTTGGGGCAACCTTCCTCACTTAAGAGATGAATATGCAATAGGATTTCAAGGATTTACTGATTTGAATGATTATTATGAAGTAATAGCCGGAGCTAGAATTTATGAGGAAACGTCTTCAGATTTAGGTACCTGCTATGAAGATGAAGGACCGGTATATAATGTCCCGATTCAAAGCTGTGAATCTGGCGAATGGTATCCAAACGATTATAGCGTATCTATTGATTTTATTCCATACGACGGACTTCTCACCGTAGACTCCCAGAAAGATTGGAATACAGTCGATAATATTCCTAAGTTTAATTTTCCCGGCTCAAATCATCTGACCATACAAAATGATATTAATACCCAAACTAGTTTAATAAACTTACTTGATAGGAATATATATGGTCATTTTTTCTTTACAGAGCATAGATAAAATCATAAAGCCATGAAAACATTATTCAGATTTATAATATTGACGGGAATATTGGCAAGCCTGACGGCTTGCCCTCCCTGTGAAGTGGACGAAAAGATATGTCCTCCGGATTGCCCTCCGGAGGACACTACAGACTATCCGCTTGAGAAAATACTGGAATTCAGATATTTTACTCCTACCACCGATCAAAATTCCATAGGTTCTGTCGGAGAAGTAAAAAAATATAAAAATATATTGATATATAACGGCTTTCCCCCGTATATTGACAAGATATTTCGCATTTTTTTCTTTGATACCAATACTGGTAAGAGACTTAAGGTTTTCAAAACAGGATATAATGGCCTCGGTGATATGGAAATAATTGACAAATACCTTATAACATCCGGACTTGACGGAGGTTTTATATTTGATTTGGATAACCTGAGCTTAGTAAAAAAACTAAATAATAAATTTTATGTATATTTAGCCCAATTTGATAATAGCGTATATCTTACTGCCTTATATGGCCCGTCAGTTCAATATCCTGATTCCACCAGTCTGATTAAACTTCATATACCATCATTGGAGACAGAAAAGATATTGACAATCACAAGAAAAGAATATGGAGGATTTAGCTCACTCAATACGGTATCATTTGAAGTATTGGAGAATGGAGATACTATGATGTACGGTACATACGAGGCACAATACAAAAAACTATACAGTTATAATTTGACAAAAGGCGGTTTTGTATGGGAGACCAGAGCCAAAGGAGGTGATTTTTATTCGTCGCATCCTTTGTATGATGACAAATATATTTTTATCACCAACTATCTAGGAGCAGAAGCTTATGATAAATCGACCGGCAAATTGGTATGGCGGACTCCTTTGACTCATGATGGCAATTGGTTTAGAGGAAACGAACCTTTGTTATTGAACGGTCGACTGTATTTGTTAGCTGATAATAAAAAGATTTTCTGTTTGGATTCCAAAGACGGTAGTATAATATGGGAAAACGATAAAGCAGGAGGTGGCCTTGGAGGAATAAGCTACTATAAAGATATGATATATCATGTGAATGAAGGTAATCAATTGATTATAGTGGATATGAATACAGGAGAAGAGTTGCTGAGAATCGATAGTCCGCATCGCAACGTTAATCCGGATAATGTCTTCGCGAGGTTTGAGATTATGCCTCCGTATATAGATTCGACTGCCGGGGTATTTTATCAACCGGATAGACACCAGATAATTTGCTTTAAACTGTGGGAAAAATAAGAGCGAAAAAGTTTGAAAATAAAAATCAGGTAGCTATTTTGTTATATTTTTTAATGAAAATTTTAAAAAGATGAAATTAATATATATATTATTTATAGGAAGTCTAATCTCATCAATCATGTTGAGCAGCGGATGTTGTAAAAAACCGGTAAACCCGTTTGATGATAAAGATTATACACCGGAAACAGGAACGTTTAAAGATTCAAGAGACGGGAAAACTTATAATTGGGTAAAAATCAACGACCGGATATGGATGGCAGAAAATCTAAACTACACCGGAGAAGACATCAAACATATTACTGACAATACAGAGTGGATAAACAATATTGCTAATGACGGTTGGTGCTATTATGGCAATAGTGACAGTCTCGGAGCAATATACGGAGCCTTGTATCAATGGGAAGCTGCTAAAAAAGCATGTCCGGAAGGTTGGCATTTGCCAAGTGACGAAGACTGGATAAAACTCGAACAACTGATAGATAATGATCAATATGCATTAAATGCCAGTACCACATTAAAATCATCTACCGGATGGGATTGGGAAGCTGGCTCTATTCTTAAAAGAAAAAACAGATACGGTTTTTCCGCTTTGCCGGGTGGTTACCGTAGTCTTATTAGCGATGCATATTTTTTATTGGGAGGATACAGTGGCTTTTGGTGGAATATAGAAGTAAACAATATAGATGAAGCCAATTATTGCAGTCTTGTTTCTCAGAAACATAATATATTTATAGACTATGCAGACAAGAAAAACGGTTTTTCCGTACGTTGTATAAAAGACTAGAAATTATACATATTATATAAAAACATATGTGTTTTTATCGAAATTAGATAAAAATAGTCTCTTTTTCTTAATATCTTTGCATATAGTTACCATGAATTATGCTATTTTAATAAAACCGGTATATAGAGAAAGTGTTAACACTAAAAAAACAATATCATGAAAAGGATTTTTATTTTATTTATCGTTTTGTTTTCATTTTTATCATCTCCTGCAATTGCCCAGAATGAAATAAAATGGAATATATTACCAATTGCTTTCAGAACCCTATGTTTGTCCTACGAACATATTTTAAATAATAAGACAGGGTTAAATGCTACAGGAGAATACATGTTTTATCCTAAAGAGATAATGTCATATGCCGATATTTCAATAGAATACAGAATGTATTTTAAAAATAGAGATATTGCAGCTACAGGGTTTTGGGGATCTCCATATATCAAATACTCAAGGTTTATTTATGGGAAATACAATCTTTTAGATTTAGCATTGAAAGTAGTATTTGCAGTATTATTTAATGCAAAGTTAGATGATCACAAAACAGTTTTCAATGAAGTAAATATCGGTTATTCGCTCGGATATAAAGGTAGGATAGGACATAGCAGAATTTATTATGGTGGATACTTTGGATTAGGCTTGAATGTATTTAACTATGTATATCGTCTTAATCTTGAAACTATGGAAAAAAGTGTTATTCCCGGATTTGAAAGAAAACTATTCCCAAGAGGTGGAATAAATTTTGGTTATAGATTTTGAATAAAGTAGTGAAATAATTTGAAAAAAACACACCATTTTTATATATTTGCTGCCAGATATAGAAAAATGGAAAACCGATTATTTCAAATTCTTTTATTTGTACTGTTGATTGCTGTTGAATCCTCGGCACAGGGTTCGATGAGTGAGAACATTAAAGTAAGTTTGGACAAATTTGAAACCGTGGATGAAATGCCAAGGTTTCCCGGTTGTGAAGAAATTTTTGATTCCTACGAAAAAGAAAGATGCTCCAGAATCAAACTGAACAATTATATAAAAGTAAATCTGGACCCCATTGATTTTGAAGACAACCATACCAGCCAAGAAGTGATGGCTATGTTTATCGTTGACAAATCAGGTTTGATTTCAAATATCAAAATCCTTAGAAACAAAGATCCACAAATTGTTGAAAGTGCCAGAAAAGCCATTGAAAGCATGAACGACATAAGATGGATTCCCGGGAAAAAAGCGGGCAAAAGTGTAAATATATGGTATACTTTACCTATTAGATTTGATCCTAGGTCTTCAATTTCATCTTCAAGACTAGCCTCAAAACAATAGCAACACCATAATTTGGTTTTAAAATAAAGATATCTCTTAGCACTTAATATTGTGTCGTTACTACGACAATTAAGTTCATTATTTAGGGTTGATCTAAATAAATAGCTATCTTGTGATTTATATAATTTATTAATCACAAAAAAACATATACATGAAAGGATTTGACAAAAAACAATTTTTACTATCAGTTGTAGCGGTTTTTATCGTAATGCAAGCAACAGATTTTTTGATACATGGAGTAATACTAAGGTCATCATATGAAGCGACTAAGGAAATATGGAGGCCGGAAATGGAAAACATGATGTGGATAATGCAGATAACGGGAATAGTCTTTTCTGTCTTTTTTGTAAATATTTATATATTTTTTGCAAAGGGACATTTTAGAGAAGGTATATTTTCAGGGCTTTGCTATGGGTTCTTGATGGGTGTATTAATATATGGGGGAGTGAATTTCAATCAATATGTAATCTATAACATCGAGCTATCTTTGGTGTGGAAATGGTTTGTTTTTGGAGTGATTCAGATGGCATTAATGGGGCTAGTAACCTCACTAATCTATAAGGTAAATACGAAAACTCCACAAAATTAAATATCTTTTTTTCAAGGTTAAAACTAAAATTGAAAAAAAAACATATAAAATTCAATATTTATTTGTATAAATTAAAATATTGAAATATCTTTGCGTCCGGTTTCGAATAAGTCGAAATATTTTTGTCCCATAGTGTAACGGTAGCACGACAGTTTTTGGTACTGTTTGTCAAGGTTCAAATCCTTGTGGGACAACAAAAAAGCGCTTTGACTTTGTCAAGGCGCTTTTTGTTTATATTTAATCTTTATTTTCATCAAATTGTTATAAGATATAGTTATGAGTTTACTTAATAAATACGATAGTATAAAAGAGAAATTTATCTATTTGGAAGAACAACTTTCTAATCCGGAAATAGCAAGTGATTTGGATAAATTCAAAAAAATAAACAAGGAGTACAAGGAATTAAAAGATATTCTAGTTGTTTTTGATGAATATAAGAATGTAATGGATAATATCCAAAGTTCAAAAGCTATGCTCAAAGATGAAGATGAGGACATGCGTGAAATGGCAAAGATGGAGCTTGAAGAGCTGGAAGGCAAAGACGAAGAGTTTGAAGAGAGACTGAAGATGATGCTTATCCCTAAAGATCCAGATGACAGTAAAGATATTATTTTTGAAATCAGAGCCGGAACCGGTGGTGATGAGGCCAGTATTTTTGCAGGAGATTTATACAAGATGTACTTAAAATATTTTGAGCAACAAGGTTGGACTACAGAAGTACTTTATGTAAACGAAGGTTCTGTAGGAGGATATAATAAATTGGTACTTGAGGTAAAAGGTAATGAAGTGTATGGAAAATTAAAATTTGAATCCGGAGCACACCGTGTTCAGAGAGTACCAAAAACAGAGTCACAGGGTCGAGTTCATACCTCTGCGGCTACTGTAGCCGTAATACCTAAATACAAGGAAAAAGACATTAAGATAAAAAAAGAGGACTTGAGAACTGATACTTTTAGAGCTAGTGGAGCAGGAGGTCAGCATGTAAATAAGACGGAATCAGGAGTAAGATTTACTCATATCCCAACCGGGATAGTATCTGAAAGTACAGATTCAAGATCCCAATTAAAAAACAGGGAGATAGCGCTTCAAAGACTATATCTTAAAATCAAAGAAGCACAGAGAGAGCAAGATCAAAGAGAGCGCACTGCACAAAGAAAAACACTTGTTGGCTCGGGTGATAGATCTGATAAGATAAGGACATACAATTATCCCCAAAACAGAGTTACCGATCATAGAATAGGGCTCACGCTATACAGCCTCAACAAAATTGTGGAAGGGGATTTGGATGAGATAATAAATGCACTACGATTGGCAGAAAATATGGAAAAGCTTAAGGAAATAGATGAAATAGGGATTTAAATAAGCTCTATTTTTTCATTTGTTTTGCTTCTATACTCAATGTAGCGTGAGGAACTGCTTTCAATCTTTCTTTTGAAATTAATTTTCCCGTAACACGGCAAATACCATATGCCTTATTATCGATTCGAAGCATTGCATTTTCAAGGTGCTTTTTGTGTTTATTGGCTCTAGCAAGCATCTGCATAACCCTTTCACTTTCTGCAGTGCCAACTCCATCATCCAGTCCTTTTATCCGTCCGTCAGCACTATTGGAGATATCTTCAATCTGTCCTCTTAAAAATTTGATTTGCTCTGCAATTTTATTCAATTTTTTTTCAATTATCAATCTAAATTCTTCTAATTCTTTATCAGAATATCTGTTTTTAATTAAATCTTCCATGAGTATTTAAGTTGGTTTGTAATATAACTTTTTTATCTTTGGTTTTATTTTATTGATTTATACAATTTGTTCTAATAATTAAATACACAATATGTCATTAAAGTCACCTTTAACAGTAGTAGTATTTTTGCTTTTTTATTCTGTCTGTTTTGGTTTTGTAAGTAACAACGAAAATTGGAGGGATAAAGTTTCATCTGATTTAATTAAGAAATTTGAAAAAAACAACAATGTTGACATATTAGTGTATCTAGACCTACAATTCAAGTCAAAAGCTCTACCAACAAACATATCTAAGAAGGAAAAAGCAAAGCTTGTCTATAAGTATTTGAAAGAAAATAATTCAAAAAATCAAAATGAAATTATTGATTTGCTAGATAGATTCGGTTATAAATACAAGCGGTTTTATATTGTGAATTCTATAGCTGTATCAAAAGCTACATTGGAAATAGTCAGATTATTGGCAAGACAAAGGGAGGTTGAATTTATATCATATGATTCTCCGACAAAAGATCACACTAAGATACAAGAATCGATATCTGATATTAATAAAGATACTACAATAACTTGGGGACTAAAAATGATCCAAGCACCCGAAGTATGGGACATGAATATCAAAGGAAAAGGAGCGATTGTGGGCGGACAAGATACGGGATATGATTGGACTCATCCCGCCCTCAATAAAAAATACAGAGGATTTCTCAATAATAGTACTGTTGATCATAATTACAACTGGCACGATGCAATACACGACATAAGTCCATTGAATAACGACTCAATTGTTGCCCCTTCAAATAATCCTTGCGGTCTTGATTCTCCTATTCCTTGTGATGATCATAGTCACGGTACACACACTATGGGAACTATGGTGGGCAGCAATGACAGTTTGGCATTTGGAGTTGCACCGGAAGCAAAATGGATCGGTTGTCGTAATATGGAGAGAGGATGGGGTAAACCTTCGACTTATATTGAATGCTTTGAATGGTTTATGGCTCCAACTGACACTAGCGGTAACAATCCAGACCCAGAATTATCTCCAGATGTCATCAATAATAGCTGGGGATGCCCAATAAAAGAAGGATGCGATTCGACAAACTGGAAATATATGGAATTAGCTTTAGATAATTTGAGAAATTCCGGTGTTTTTGTAGTTGTGTCAGCAGGAAATGATGGTATAAGAAATTGTGGAAGTATAAAAAATCCGGCTGCAATGTTTGAAAATGCATTTACCATTGGAGCGACAAGACTGTTCTTTGACTCTACGGCAGTAAAGTATGGAGACACAATTGCAGGATACAGCAGTAGAGGGCCTGTCACTATTGATGGAAGCGATCGATTAAAACCTGATATATCAGCACCGGGAAGCAGTGTCTTATCATGTGTCCCAAACAATAGATACAGATATAGTAGTGGAACAAGTATGGCCGGGCCTCATGTTGCCGGTGTAGTAGCTCTAATGGTATCAGCTAATCCAAAATTGAAAGGACGTGTAAATGATATTGAGGAAATACTTATCAATTCTGCTAACCCTAAATATGAGATTGATACTTGTAGAGGAATATTTACAGCTGAAATACCAAATTCAGTTTATGGATATGGTAGATTAAACGCATTTGAGGCGGTAAAACAAGCTATTGATTTTACGATATCAAATAAAAATATCATTTTGGATAATAGTGATTTGGTTATTTTTCCAAATCCGTTTTTGGATAAAATCAATATTGAATTTAAAAACAATACGGATAGTCAGGGAATTGAACTTTATGATTTAGTAGGGAATTTGATTTTGAAAAAATCTATATTGAATAACTCACAAATAAATCTAAGCTTTCTAAACCCCGGCATATACATAGTAAAATCACAACAAAAAGGTGTACAAATAGTGAAAAAAATCGTTAAGTATTAAGAATCAAACAACATCTTTCAACAATCTGGGGACAGAGTCTGTCATCCCGTTATTTTGAACAAAAACAGTTATTTTCAACTCTTTTGATAGCTCATCTATGGAGTTGGAGACATCCCTTTCTACATTATCTTTTGGTATTGCCAAACCGATAAACACAATGTCTGCATCCTTGCTTTTCTCATTAAGAATACTCTTAAAACCTGTTTTGTTAATCAGGGAAATTTCAACCTTTGCATCGACTTTAGCATCAGGTAATAGTGCATTTATTCTATCATTAAGCATGTCTTTTTCATCAACAGTATTAACTGCAGAGCGAATAGTTATGTCAGCATTACTCCATTGTTTATTGAGTTTTAACAAATAAGCAAATAGAAGCATAAGGTCTCCGTTTTTCTCTTTACCGCCCCACCATAAATCAATTTTTTTAAATTGCTTTTCGCTATTGTATTCGACATTGAATCTGACTAATATGATATTTTTATTCATAAGCGACAGCTTCTTTATAAGTTTTAGTTGACTCACTTGATTATTTTTCTCTTCTGACCATCCAAATATAATCGTATTTGTCTTCAAAGCTCCTACTCCATGTGAACTGGAGATACTTAAAATGCCATCATTCAGATTTTCTACGGGATTTACTTCACAGAAAGCCTCCAACTGATTTTTCTCTAGTTCATCAAGCATTTCAATTTGCATCTCCTCTCTTTTCAAAGGAGTAATATTTTTATCAAAAACAAGCTTTGAAATCGTCAAAACACCCCTGTTTTGTCCGAGAGCAGCTGCTAATTTTACCAATTTAATTCTTCCCTTTATATCACTTGAAAATAATAACATAAACGGTCTCCAGTTTCTGGATAAAAGTTTCTTTTTATTCAATTGCAACAATGCGTATCTAGATAGATTAATCCAAATTCCGGAAGTGGCATCTCCCCATTGTTGCTCCAAAGA
This sequence comes from Saprospiraceae bacterium, assembly GCA_026986005.1. Taxonomy (GTDB): domain Bacteria; phylum Bacteroidota; class Bacteroidia; order Chitinophagales; family Saprospiraceae; genus JADJGA01. The sequence goes on along the minus strand of JALSPK010000212.1, from coordinate 23,300 downwards.
CTTTGATTTCAGGTAAACAAACAAGGATGCTTCTAGTATCAAGGCAAAAACACAGGCGTATGGATTGACCAAATACATCACCCACATAGCACCTAAAGCTCCAAGTAAAGAAACCCACCAAGGTACTTTAATCCTAGGTCTATATGAAGGCTCTTTGACCAACTGTTCGATTGCAGCACTTAAGTTAATAGCGACATATAGTGTCAAAAACAATACGGAAACATATTGAGCTATTGTATTCAGATTGCCTAACATTACTGCTCCCAATGCAATCGCTCCACTCACCCAAGTAGCTATGGTAGGTTGCCCTGACTTTGACAATTTGGTCAAAAACTTGGGAGCCAACCCATCTAAAGCCAAAGCTTGCAATACACGTGGTCCTGCCAATACACTGCCGAATGCTGAAGATAATATTGCTCCTAATACAGCAGGATAAACCAGCATTCCACCTAAAAATGAAATTTTTGTCCAGGTACCAACACCTAAATTCGGATCTGATAATTCATTTAAATTAAGCAGAACTGTAATTGATAATAAAACGGGAATTATCATGTATAGTATTGCTCCTGTAACTACTGCTCCAAGTGTTCCTTTTGGTATAGAACTAGCGGGATCTTTTAAGTCACCGCTCATGCCGATACCGGCTGTAAAACCGGTAACCGCCGGAAAGAATACAGCAAATACATACCAAAACCCTTCGGGAGCAGTTCTGTAACTAGGTGTCCACTCCGGCATTCTCAACGGATGAGAAAACACTCCGATAGCCAATGCTAAAAAGGACAATATAACCAAAATCAATATCGGTACTTGAGCTTTAAGTACCAGCTTTGCACTTTTGCCGGAAAGTAGAGTAACAATGACAATTATACCTACTGCCATCATCTGTACTGCAGTAGCAGGAGCTTCGCCCCAATCCTTTGGCCAAAACATCAACAATGCCTCGGCAAGGCCAAAACTATAAAATGTAATACTCAATGTACGGCATAAGTACAGAGGTATACCAATAGCTCCACCCGGCTCTATTCCTAGACTTCTTGATACCAAGTAGTACTCTCCCCCAATACCAACTTTAATATTTGTCGCAATAGCTGATGCACTCAAACCTGTAATAAAAGTAATGGAACTAGCCAAAATGACTATTAATACAGTCATGGGTAAGCCCATATTACCAACTACCCAGCCAAATCGCAAATACATTATTAAACCCAGTATTGTAAGAAGACTAGGAAGATAAACACCTAAGAAAGTTCCGAATTTTTGTTGGTTGACATTGCTGGACATAGTATATTTTTTTGCCAAATATAAAATAAATAATGTATATACACTAACTATCCTGTATGTTTTACATCAAGAGTAAACTTAAATTTAGTTCCTTTTCCGATTTCACTCTGCACGTTTATAGATTGATTATGGGCTTCGATGATATGTTTAACAATAGCAAGTCCAAGACCGGATCCGCCTTTTTTTCTTGAACGGTTTTTATCCACTCTATAAAATCTTTCAAAAATTCTGGGGATATCCTCTTTTTGTATGCCAATCCCATTATCTTCTATTTCTACAGTGCATTTATTGTTATTGATACTTGTATTTATTTTAATCCATGCATTATTTTTAGCACGATATTTAAGGGCATTTTCCAATAGATTGTAAATAACCTGTTCTATTTTATCTCTATTGGCATAGACAGAACATTTTGTGCCAACTATTGATTTGTTATTAATAAAAACTCCTAACTCATTTATCTTAATCTCTAATGAATCTATTACTTCACAGATCAAAGAATTAACATCGAAAGAATCTTTTATCAAGCTATCCGGATTTCTTTCCAACTTTGATATCTCTTCCAGTTCTTGTACGATTGCTGACAATCTAACTATACTTTTCAAAGATTTTTTCAGATGTTTTCTATTGACTTTTTCATCATTAATAGACCCGTCGAGTAATGTCTCGATGTAGCTCTGAGCTATGAAAATCGGAGTTTTAAGTTCATGTGAGATGTTTCCTAAAAATTCTTTTCGATAATTTTCTGTTTGTTTGAGAAGCAAAATCTCGGAGTGCTTAGCTTTTGCCCAATCCCCCATTTCCATTTCAACCTCAGCTAATGTCCTCTTTTTTTTTCTGATGTTTGACATGCCATTATTGGAGTCCATTATATCGTAGAACTTATCTATATTTTCGCCAATAAAGATCTCCAAAAAGAATTTGTTGATAAAATAGAAAAACACAAGTACCCCAAAAACAAGAGTAAAAGTCAATAACATATTGCTAATCAATCTTATGAAAAAATAAAACAAACCAAATAAAATTATATTGACAAAAGCCAGATACAATGCAAGTTTAGATGTTTTAATATATTTGCTCATTACCTAGATCACTTATTAGTACACAAATGAATATCCCACTCCTTTTATTGTTTTGATATACTCTTTTTGTAGTTTTTTTCGTATTTTTCTAATGTGAACATCAAGAGTCCTTTCACCTACTATTGTATTGCTTTCCCAAACTCGATTATAAATCTCTTCTCGAGTAAAAACACGTTCGGGTTTTGAAGAGAGAAATAACAAAATTTTAAATTCTTTTTTTGTTAAATCTATCTTTTTGTCTCCGATATAAACCTTGTGTTTGTTTGTGTCAATCGTAAGGTCAGCAAATACCAGCACCTCTTTTTTATCATCAATAATCCTTTCTTTTTTAAGTATGTTTTTGATTCGGGACATCAAACTTCTTGGTCGTATGGGTTTGACAACATAATCGTCTCCACCTGCCTCAAATCCGGCAACTTCAGAAAACTCTTCGCCTCTGGCAGTTAGAAATACTATATAAGTATTTGAAAATTTTGATTTTTGTCTCAATTCCCTACAAACTTCAATGCCATCTTTCTTGGGCATCATGATATCAAGCAATATCAGATCCGGTTTAAATTCATTTGCTTTAGAAATGGCTTTTTCACCATTATTGGCAAGCATTAAATCATATCCCTCTTTTTCTAAGTTATAACTTAAAATGTCTAAAATATCAGGCTCGTCATCAACTATCAATATTTTCTTTTTCATCATGTTAAATTGTAATGTGCTAAGCCGTGGCAGATTTTTATAATATAAATTGTAATATTCTCACAAAATTACATCATTGCACACCTATTGAGATAATTATCAATATTAACTTTATATTAATTTCTACTTCTAATCACATCATCAACCATGTCAAGCATAGCTTGAATACCTAGCGCACCCTTATTCTTTGCCAATACTCGACCTTTGGTATCCAAGAATAATAATGTAGGAACAGTCTTTGTGTTATACAAAAGTGATAGATTGGGGCCTATCCCCTTTTCAATATCTACTTGGTAACTAACAAAGTTTTTATTCATTTTTTTAAATAGAGGTTCGTAAGTATATATCTCTTGCTCCATCAATTTACATGGTGCACACCACTCTGCCATTACATCAACGAATACGAGTTTGTTTTCTCTTTTTGCTCTATCTATTACTTCGGTCAAAGTACCACCGGTATAAAACTGGACATATTCCAATTGCTTTTTCTGATTTGATTTCTTTTCGGCTTTGACTACATTCTTTGTCCCACCACAAGAGGACATTAAAATCAATAAAAAACTCAATAAAAATATTGTTTTTTGTATTTTCATATTAATTAATTTTGCAATATAAACATAAAAATGTTAAATTTGTTGTAATATCGCATAAATTTCAGAACCTAACACCATTAATTGACACAAAATATATTCATTTATCAAAGCAATAATATGGGAATAAATCATTATTTTTCCGCAGATCCTGAAAAAAGAGCCAAATTTATCTTTAACCTTATCGCACCTATTTACGGTAGGCTGGATAAGTATGTGGAGTCAGGATTTGAGAAGGCTAAATCAATTTTGAAAGAAAATATTGATATAAAAGGTACGACTGTCCTAGATATTGGTACAGGGACAGGTGCTTGGGCATCGGTATATTCAAAAGCCGGGGCAAAAAAGGTAACCGGGGTTGATTTTTCAGAAAAAATGCTTGCAGAAGCACGAAAAAATCATCCTAATATTGATTTTTTTTATTCGGATGCAAAAAACCTAACAAATATAGATGACAATCAGTATGAGATTGTGACCTCTTCATTTGTTTTGCATGGAACAAAAAGAGCTGAGAGAAAGAAGATACTTTCGGAAATGGAAAGAGTCTCTAGAAAGTATGTTGTCATACATGATTTTGTTGGCAAAACCCCAATTGTGATCAAAATATTAGAATGGTTGGAAAGAAGTGATTTTGTCAATTTCAAAAGAACTTTTAGGGATGAGATGAAAGATTTTTTTAATCACACTTTTCTTTTTAAAGTAGGTAAGGGGACAGGGATATATGTAGGTGTTGTTGAGCAAAGGGCAGAAGACAAATAGCAAATTACCCAATTAAAACACAAGTTTTTCAAACCTTTTGAGTTTTATTATTAATTTTGTAGGAGCAAAGCTAATTAATGGATATCTATAAACAAAAATCTTGGTTGAAAATACTACTTATGATTATAGGACTTATAATCATAGTATTTACTATTTTTTATACCAATTACCTATCCAATAAACTTGCAGAAAAGGAAAAGAAAAGTATTGAATATTATACTCTTGCTCTAAAAAGTCTTAATAATCCTGATTATAAAGTCAATGATCAAAAGGATTTCAATCTTGAATACAATATCACTACCGACACCAAAAACCCAATGATATTGGATGATGGTGTTACGTTGGAAGGATATAACTGGGGTGATGATAAAGATAACGACCAAGAATTTTTAATGCAACAAATTAAGGAGATTCAAGAATCTGGAATTGCACCGATTATACCATTGCAGGACAATGATTCATTGCAAAGCAAAATGCCAATTTATCCAAGAATATATTACAAACAATCTCAGTTGTATAGACTTATTACATGGTTTCCCTTAGTCCAAGGTCTTTTGATTAGTATCTTTATACTGTTTGGGTATATGATTTTTAGTTCGGTTAGACGCGCTGAACAAAATCGTGTATGGGTCGGTATGTCTAAAGAAACAGCTCATCAATTAGGCACCCCTATCAGCGGAATAATGGGATGGACTGAATATTTGAAGACGGTAACCGCGCCTACGGAAGATCAGGTTGAAGCCATTAACGAAATGGAAAAAGACTTGAGGAAATTGGAATTAATTGCTAATAGATTTTCTAAAATAGGTTCTGCACCTGTTCTTGATATAAAAAATATTAATAATATCATTAAGAATAGTGTTGAATATTTGAAAAAGCGTTCGCCGAAAAACATTAAATACTTTTTCGAATACAATAAAAATGAACTATTGGAAGCAAAAGTCAATGAACACCTATTTTCCTGGGTTGTTGAGAATATACTTCGCAATGCTCTTGACGCTATGGAAGACAAAGGTGAAATTCGTATCACGACAAAAACAGAAGGAGACAAAGTAATAATCGACTTGCAAGATACTGGAAAAGGGATACCCCAATCTAGCTTAAAAACAGTATTTCAACCGGGATACTCTACCAAAAAACGCGGATGGGGACTAGGGCTATCGCTTGCCAAGAGGATAATAAAAGACTATCACAAAGGTAAAATATTTGTACTAAAATCAAAGGTTAATGAAGGAACTACTTTTAGAATTATTTTACCAAAAGCTTAAAATAATAGTACTTGGCATAGTGCTTTTACCATGTATATCAAATGCACAAATAATTGTCATTTATAATCAAGACAAGAATCCCATCAACGGAGTTTCCGTATTTAATGAAACTGACACTTTTATAGGTATCAGCGATATAAACGGGAAACTCAAAATAAAGGATATATTACCGGTACAATATTTAACTTTCTCAATAATCGGTTACCAAAAGCTTAAAATAGACCTTAAAACAATCGTTAGCAACAATAATATTGTAGTGCTGGAAAGGGATGAATTAAAGCTAAATGAAGTAGTCATAATCGGAAGAAATCAACAGTATCGTGAAGACATAATCTCTGAAACAGACATAATCACTCAAAAAGAAATACAAGTGACCAACTCCGGAAGTACAGCTGATGCATTAGCTATGTCGGGCAATATTTTTGTACAAAAATCACAATTCGGAGGAGGTAGTCCTGTATTGAGAGGATTTGAGGCCAACAGAGTTCTTTTGGTTTTGGATGGAGTGCGTATGAACAATGCAATATACAGAAATGGGCATTTGCAAAACACCATTACTGTCGATAATTTTTCACTTAACAGAGTGGAAGTAATATTTGGCCCCGGCTCTTTGACTTACGGAAGTGATGCGATTGGTGGTGTTATACATTTCAAAACTAAAAACCCTGCTTTCAATACAAAATTTTCACAATACAAATTCAGGTATTCCTCTGCATCGAGTGAAAAAACCGGATTTATCGGATTAAATTATGGCTTATCTAAATTCGCTTCAGTATTAATAGTATCGAGTTCTAGTTTTTCAAATCTAAGAGCCGGTGATAACAGACCTGAAAAATATCCTGATTTTGGTAAAAGGCTATATTATACAGATTTTATTGATGGTAAAGATACAATAGTCCGTAATAGAGATTATAACACCCAGATTGGTACAGGTTTTTCACAATTAAATATATTAAACAAATCTGTATTCAAAGTCAACAATGCAACAAGAATCACAGCTAATATTCAATTCTCTACTTCTAGTAATATTCCTCGTTATGATTTTTTAATAGAAAAAAAAGAGGGAAAGTTTAAATATTCAGAGTGGTATTATGGGCCTCAAATTCGTATATTGAGTTCATTGCGTTTAGACTTGTCTCAAGCAAACACGATATACGATAATGCAATAATCATTGCCGGACTTCAAAAGATAAATGAAGATAGGATAAGCAGAAAATTCGGTAAAAGCTGGAGAATATTCAATACAGAACGATTATTTATATTTTCCCTTTCTGCCGACTTCAAAAAATATTTAACAAATAAAAACCATGAATTTGTTTATGGTATGGATTTTCAAAACAATGATTTGAACTCTAGTGCCAAAAGACAGAATATCTATACCGGGGATATCAAAAGAGATATCCTATCAAGATATCCTTCTGGTTTTGCACAGGATTATAGAATAGGTGGGTATTTACAATATGTTTTTGGGGAGAAAGATTATCCTTTTCAAATAAGTTTGGGTTCTAGAATTGAAACGAATCATATATCTATCAGGTATAAAAATGAGAGCCTTATCAAGTGGCATGATAGTTATATCAAGGGAGTTGAAAATAACAATACTAGTTATGCTATGTCATTGGGGGAAAAATATAAGCTACCCCATTTTTGGAAAATATCTGCTAATATATCTACTGCTTTTCGCAATCCCAACATTGATGATTTAGGAAAAATAAGGATAAAAAAGGGAGAGATAATGATACCGAATTTGAATCTTAAAACAGAAAAATCAAATAATATTGAATTGTCCTTAAAAAAAGAAATCAAAACAGAATATTTTTATAGTAATTTTAGTGTTACAGGTTTTTATACAATTCTTAAAGATGCAATAGTTCGTAAGAGATTTAATTTGCCTGACGGATCTGATGTTTATATTGAGGGAAGAGATACATTGAAGGTGATTGCAAACCAAAATGCAGAAAAAGAAAAGGTATACGGTTTATCATTAAGATTGAAAAGCAAAATAAAAAACTTTAGACTCTCTGCAAACATGGTCTATACTAAGGGTAATATATATGAAAATGGGGTTGTAATTAATCCGGCAGCACATATTCCTCCCTTGTTTGGAAATATAAGATTGGGATATCTATCGGGGAAATTAGCTGTGAGATATATTTTTCTTTTCAATGCAAAAAAGCCTTTGGAATTGTATGGTGGATCTGTTGATAATCCTGAAAATGCTACAATTGAGGGGACTTATAGTTGGTCAACTCACAATGTTTATTTTGAATACAAGTTTAACATGAAATACCGCATTAATTTTGCGATTGAAAACATCTTTGACAGCCACTATAGGAGCTTTTCTTCAGGAGTAAGTGCACCGGGAAGAAATGTAATTATTAGCATAAGTGGAAAATTGTATTAATCAAACAAATAAAACAATTTATATCGGTCGTTTTGTTATCGCTAGAAACCGTCAAAGAGTTTTAGTATTGTTTGACATCAATGCATTATTACAATTTTCTGAATGTATGTCTCCTGAGTATTATGTTGTACTATCTTTAAAAGATATAGACCGTTTTCTAATTTTCTTACATCAGCTATATTTTTTTTAATTTCTAATTGTAATTTTTCACCATTCATTGAAAGAATATCTAAAGTATAGTCTCCGCTAATCTTAATATCAATAACTAAATAATCATTTACAGGATTTGGATAAATATTAATACTATTAGCATCCGTATCTTCACTAGAGGTAATCAAATCAGAACCATCACAATCTTCATCAATACCATTATTTGGAATTTCAACTGCATCGGGATTAATATTAGGATTATTGTCGTCACAGTCCTCATCTGAATTGAATCCATCTCCATCGACATCTATAATCAATATGATACTATCACAATTCTCATCAATATCATTATTTGGAATTTCTTCAGCGCCAGGGTTAATATTTGGGTTAGTATCATCACAATCTTCATCTTCATTGTATCCATCTCCATCATTGTCAGGAATAGCTCCTTGTAAAATTTTAAAACTTTCATTGAGCGTGCAATTATTATTGTCTTTCACTTCAACGGAATAATTACCCGGATCAAGACCATCTATTGATGGCCCTTGTTTGCCTGTACTCCAAGTTATTGTGTAAGGAGAGATGCCTCCAGTAATAGTTGCAGTTGCAGATCCATCATTTTTCCCTCTCTCTGTTTCATCTTTAACTTCAAGGTTCAGTACTAATTTTTCAGGTTCGAGAACGACAAGGCTCTGTAATGAAAACTCACAATTATTTGCATCAACAATAGTTACATTATAATTTCCTGCTCCAATACTATCCAAAACACTATCATTTGACAGTTTCCCATTTGACCAAGTAAATTGATAGGGAGCTATTCCACCTGTTACATTTAAGGTAATGCTACCATCTGTGCTACCATTGCATTTTGCATTATCCAAAATAGCTGTAGCAGACAATTTGCAATCTCCGGAAGAGATTGAAAAAAAATCTTCTAACAGACACTCGTTGGAATCAATTATTATTACGGAATAATTACCGGGACTCAAGTTTATTATTTCAAGGCTAGTTTCACCAGTACTCCACAATATGCTATCAATTGGGGGAGTTCCGCCGGTAGGCATTACACTAGCTTTTCCATCATTTAAACCGGTAGCAGTTTCTGCCGAAAAACTCAAGTTACTTATCAATTTTAATGGATCTATCACCGATATTATTTGTGAGTCAATACATTCATTTTTATCTTTAGCTGTTAGTAGATATTCACCACCTTGCAAATTGAAAATAGTATCTCCTTCATAAAAATACAATGTATCCTTGTGTAATGTATCAAAGAAGGTAAATGTATATGGTTTTATCCCTCCTTTTGCATGAAAAATTGTCCAAGCCAAGCTATCTCCATTACATTTATTGCTAACAATTGTATCAATAATTATTATAAAGGAATCTGGCTTTGAAAAAGTGAAATTATCAATATCCGTACAGCCATTCTCATTGGTGACAGTTAATGAATAGCTGCCAGCCAAATCAACAGTTATACTTTTAGTGGTTGCATTAGTTGACCACAAATACTCACTAGCATCATCTTCTGACGATAAAGTTACTTGTCCAATTCCCTGACAAAATGTATTATTCATCTCAATAATATTAGCATTTGGTTCAATAGCCTCATCAATGAAAATTTCAGAAATACCTGTACAACCGTTTTCATCTTCAACTGTAACAGAATAATCACCGGAACTATTGACTATAATAGTAGATGTAGTCTCTCCGGTTGACCATTCATAAAACTCGTATTCTTCACTTAAACTTAATTCTTCGTTTGAGCCATCGCAAATTTCGCTTGGTCCTAAAATATCAAATTCCGGTCCTGAAAAAAGTGCTTCCAACTCCCATTCATTAGTGGTAGTACAGCCATTTTCATCTGTAAGTGTAAGAGAATAAAGTCCTTCACCCAAGTCGGTTATTTCCGATTCGCTAGAGCCGGTCGACCATTCATATATTATTGGGTTTGTGCCTCCTTGATAATCTGCAGATATTGATCCATCCTCACCATTTGGACAAGTATTTGGAGTAACAACGTCATTAACTATTAAGAGTTGTTCCGGTTCCAAGATTGTAACATCAAAATCAATTGTAGAGCCTAGATTATCAGTAACTACAAGATTGTTGACGCCGGGAACTAGGTTAACCGCCGGGTTAGTTGTCTCACCATTACTCCACAAATATGAATACGGAGTCTCTCCTCCAATTACATCTACTTCAGCCATTCCATCATTTTCTCCAAAACATGTAATGTCGGATTGATTTAGTAAAGTTATTTCAAGAGGGTCTAAAGGAACATTTAGTGTGCCGGAAACATTAGTTGTGACTAGATCATCACCGGTATTTGCTCCGTTTCCATTGGCTATCATAGACGATGCATAAAAAGTAATTGTTTCTCCATTAGGTCCGGATGGTGCTGTCCAATCAACTGTTCTGGAAACAAAAGTTTCACCATCAAAATTTACTGCAGGATTATGTTCATGATAATTTCTTCCGCCTGAATTAGTGAGAACAGTATTTGGTGATGGGTTGGACAATGTACCTACATTATTATCAGAGCCATCAAGACCGACCATTTGAAAACCTGTTTTTATCGGGCTTCCCGATGTAAAAGATGTAGTAATTGTAAGCTCATAAGTCATTCCTGCTTCAATATCTGATGGGAGTCCTGCAATTTCTAAACTACCACCAAATCCACCCCCATTTGGGTTGTGACAGTCGGAGCAAAGTCCTTCTCCTGGTGCTCCGGTTTTACCATTTGGAGGATTTCCTGAATAAGAAAAAATAACGATTGATAATAATACAAAACTTAGGAGCATAAGTCCACTTCCAATTCTAGAAATCATAGTTAAATTTATATTTTTTTTTAAAGCAATCTTTTTAAGATAAACACTAAGTATAATCGTTATTTTAAATTATTGCCAATATTAATATTTGCAAATATACATTTAATTTATGTTTTATTTTAATATATTTAAAAAAAGACTATTTTTATTTAGTACAAAGCGTAATTAGATTTGGTCTATATACAAATAAATTGGTGTTAAATCATTTATAGACAGACACTATCTCCTTTCTTCAGAATTTGTTATTAAAGTGCTATCATTTTTTTAGTAGCGATAAAATCAGTAGTCTCCAATCTATAGAACAGGACTCCTTTTGAGTTTAAATCATCGTTTTTGATTTTTACCTTATTGATTCCTCTATTTGCATTTCCGAAATAAGATTTTAACTTTTTTCCTGTGACATCAATAATAGTTATTTTGTACTTAGATGTATTCATAGTCTTAAACAATATTTCAGTTGTTTCCAAAAATGGATTTGGAATATTCTGAAATAATACGCATTCGGTACCGTAATTTTCATAATTCACATCGTTGGTCTCTATCACTTTAAAAGTCAATTTAGCTACATTCAAATCTAATGTTTTATATGCTTCTGAACTCAATAATGCACTATTCAGTTTTAATGCATCTTTCAAATCAGAATCCTTTTTTGCTTTAAATTTAATTGTGAAAAGCACTTCATTATCACCAATTGTTTTTTTCTCAAAATCGTTAAACCCTATAAATAAATTTCCTACTACTTCATTGTAACTATCACTAAAGATTTTCAATACTCCAAAGTCAATATCAACAAAATCCATTCCTTGTACATTCAATGCGAATTGCATTCCTATTACTTCATTGTAATCTTTTGCATAAACCGGAACATTGACAAATTCCCCTTTATTAAACTTCTTGTTCTTTATAAAAATATTAACATCTTCACTATCTTTGGGCAATGAATTGAATGTACTGAAATCTATATCTCCAATTTTTACCGCATAAAAATCCATATTTTGAACGTCTTTCTCTTCTATTTTGATGTTACGTATTTTTGCATTTTCAACTTCTTCAATGGCATTAGATGAGTTATCAAATTCATAGTCTTTTGAAATAGCTAGCCATGAGTTATTGTCAAAATCCAAGCTTTTTCTCAATAATACTTTTGAAATAGAATTAATATCAGATGCTGTGATATTTCCATCTTTATTTGAATCCATTGCTATCACTTTATATGGACTGTTGGCTATTTTTAATCCCAGAAGATGCAATTTGATCAACAAGAGATCCCTGACACTTATTCCTGCCAAATAATTGTCATCAGTGCTTCCTGCCAAATTGTAATTCCCATTTTTTAAATGGAAAACGAAATCTCCCATATCCGAGACAGTTTTACTAACAACATTTTCATTTTTCGCTACCATATTCATGCCGTCAAAGGGCGTTTTTGAATCAACTAAAGTGATATGACCGGATATATTGTTTACTGTTTCAGATTTTAAATGAATAACAATATTTGAAAATTCAAAGTTATTGTCATCACAATCATCATTATAAGCAAAATTATCCCAAACATATATTCTGGAAGGAGCATTTTTAGCATTTATATCATCTGCGGATTTGATTACAAGTCTTTGTGAAGAAGATCTCGACAGCAACCATGCATCTGCCTTTCCCTCCAGATAATTCTCTTTTGTACTTATACTTCCGTCAGTCGGATTAAAAAAGTATTTTCCATATTTTTCAAATTGAGTTTCCCAGACGGAAAAATCTTCCCAAATATTTGGGATTTGATCTGTGAATGAAAAGCTAAGTCTATCCTTGGGTGTACAATTATCGTATGAGGCGATACAACCTTCACAGTCCCCACCATCAAAATCAATAGCTGTAATTTCAAGTTTACCGTCAACCAATTCAATTTCTGACACGGTTGGCACAATAGGTGTTGGAGCTTTTCTATCTGTAATAGAAAAATATTGATTAATTGTTTTTACTTTTCCGCAATGTCCTTTTACCGTCCAGGTTATCTTATAATTACCCACATTCAAAGCATTCAACACTTGTGCGACTGCTACATCGGTACTATTCAAAATATCTTTCTCAATATCCCCGACCACCCCTTGATTAGGGTGTGGCAAGACATTATAAGAGTATTGTACTACAATAAATGTGGAAAGATTGGTAATAATGTATTTCCACTCTGCAGAATTAGCGATTCCACAAGAGTCTATTAGTTCTGCGGACAATTTAAGATCATAAGCCAGGCAATCTTTTATGCCGAAACATGTATCTCTTGCCACAACATCAATAGATGTAGGACTAGTTACTCTTATAGTTTGAATGAATTTATAATAGCCGTCATTTACCAGAAAAGAGCAATCAATCCTGTTTTGTGATATTGAGTCAATATTGGATTCAGCACCAATATTAGGGGTATATTTACACTTATCGATTACAGCCCATTCTCTAATCAACTCAAACCGATGACCTTGTTCTACAATAATTGTATCTTCATTTACTATTTTAGCTTCAATATTATTGCAATGGCTATTAGCCCAAACCGGCATTTCAAGATTATCCAAATCATTAAACAGAATACTTATTTCTTTTTTCGGAAAAACTATTGAGCAGGGGTTGAATGCTTTATCCGGTATTATTTTAATTTTTTGCAGACAATAAGATGTATCTACTCCATTAGAAATAGTCCATGTTCTTTTTATTAATTCACCACATTGTTGATCAAAATGCTTATCTGTGTACCTAACTGAGTTATAATTGCAAATATCATTAAGTCTTAATTCTAATTTTTTGTTATCCTCCGGAGATAAGCTTTCATAGCATGCTATCTCAACATCAGGGCAATCTATTATTTCAGGTAAAACATCATACACTAAAATAGTCTGCTTGTATCTATAGTACCCATCATTTACCAAACTATCGCATTTTAATATATTTCCTGCCAACATGTCTATATTGTCTTCTGCTCCAACACCGGATTGATACACGCAATTATCAACCACAGCCCAATCTCTGATTATTTTATAAAAACCATCTTCCGTATATTTGAATGTATCATCTTTGATAATTACTGCTCTTATATCGTTGCAAGATGTGCTTTCCCAAATCGGGAAGGTTTCTGTATCTAGTGCACAATTAACTTTAATATCTTTTGGAAAAACAATTGAACAGGGATCAAAAGATGTATTTTCTTCTTGTAAAAAAATTGATTGCTCACATTGAGATGATGCATTATCAATACTAATTGTCCAGGTTCTTATGATTTCAGAACCGCAATTTTCCACCCAAAAATCTGAATACTCCAAGTCAAAGACACATCCGGTTTCAACTCTAGGATACAATCTTGAGTTTTGGGTGGGGATAATACTTTCATCGCATTCCAAAAACAAATCATTACATTCTATAAAGGGCTTAAGTGTATCTTTAAAATTGATAACAGACCAACAATCTGCATAATGATTGTATAAATCTCCGCCATTCTCAAAGCGCTGTGGTTCTATAGCTCCATCACCTGGGTTTACATCAAAAACCCTTAGGGAAACCATAACTTTACTGTGTTTCACATCTTCAAAACATACTGAGACAGAATCTGAATACCAAGCATCATTCTCCCTTAGTTCATCTTTTAAAAAATTGCATTCTGCGTCATTTCCAAATCCATTATTGCCTCTTACAACTTTAAAAAATAGCGAACTACAATTATCAAATGAATTTCCATTAAAGGAAGTTGCAGATATTTTAGTCAATCCACAATAAGGATAATCAATTTTTATTGTTTTACAACCCGGGACAGGAGGATTTCCGTCATATACCGTAAAGTTAATGCATTTTTCTGTTTGGTACTCAGTACTATCGACCATATGATAGCAAAGATTATATTGTCCAACAGGTACATCTTTCAAAACCCATACTTCAGTACTGTCATAAAAACCATTTTCGTTTACATCTCCGATAGTATTTACATCATCAATCGTAGTCCAATAAGCTGAGATTGTGCTGCACTTTTCTCCCAAAAGAGGTATTTTCGGTATATCAATATCAGCAAAGCATGACATCGACTTAGTTTTAAATCTAAGGCTATCACCTACTATATTTTTAAAGATAAATTCATTTTTTACAATAATTACTTGTATGTGTTGGAGTACAATACCTGTACAATTATCGATTATTGTCCAATTTCTAAGAATCTTTGTTCTGTCCTCTAATTGATATAGATTATCTTGATAATAAACTTCAATTGTATTACAAGCATAGGTAAAACCGGATGGTTTACCTGTAATATCCTGATCAGGATTCCCATTTGCATCCAAATCACTTAAATCATTACAAAATAGTATTGGGTTATGACCTTGTAAACCATCCCAATTTTTTGGCCACTTATAATGAGATAATAGATCTGTCCCTGTAAAATAATATTCAGAAGTACAATTTATCGTATCGCCATCATCATTTGCAACTGTATAATCTCGTATCAATCTTTGCTCCCCGCAAATAGATGTATTCATCAATTCGTCATTCCAAACAATAGTGTATCCTGTGGGCACATCAGGTATAGGAATATCGAGATTAGCAGTATCTTGATAGCAGCTATAAAATTCACATTCTTCAGAGTAAACAGCCTTAGAAAACAAGACTTTGCCTTGCTCCAAAGGTTTGATAGAAAAATGGTAATCTCCTCTAAAATCCGTATCATAATCTACGACCACAACTCCATAAACAACTCCGGTATCCAGGTAAACAACATTATTCACCTTGCCATCATTTTGCGGTTCTTCAAAATATAAAACAGCGCTATCAACTACATATGCACCTACCCCCAAAATAAGACTATCACAGATTGGTGTGCCAGTAAAATTGACCTTATATACCCCAATTATTAATTTGTTATTGTCAGATCCGGTAAAACTAAATTGTCCTGCATCTGTGACAATAAATTCAAATTTATCAAATGGATGTCTACCGTCATCGGGAATCTGGTCAAGAGACCCAAAATCCCAGCAAGATTTATCAATTTCTATTTTAAAATCCTTTTGAGAAAATTTACCATTTAGAGTGTCGGGAAGCTCTTCTCCAATTTTATATTCACCTCCAACAGGACAAGGACAATCAAATGATTGAGCACAAACCTCTAAATTTGCGATAAGAAATATATAGGCAATAAAAATAATACCAATAAAATCGGTGTTCTTGGGCTTATTCATGATGGATTAGTATTAAATTTTAATCAATAAAAACTATCATAAAGATACAACGATATTTACAATCGTTTCAAAACTACCCCATTATTTTTTGCATATTCTTTTTTATAATATTTTATTTTACACCAAAGCGCTACCAATATGATGATTATAAAAAGCTTGGTTTTCACTTCTTTATTTTTAAAAAATATTTCCTTAGCTAAAGCTATGCAAAGATTTTTTTCATTGAATAAGCAAAATCTAATTCTTTTTACTATTTCTCCATCTTGATAACGGTTTGATATCAGCTTTTTCTTTATCTAATATCACATCTTATCATATACTACCTTCAATATCTCATCAACCTTTTTACTGGTCAAATCCATTATTTTATTTCCTTGTTTTAGTATATTGTTTACAAAATCTTCATCTTTCAGGTCTTTGCAATTAATTTTTACATTCATAAATGCACCTTCAACAGCAGTTCTCACGGATAGAGCTCCCACGCCCGCATCTGATACGGAGTTGGGATTACCCTCATTAGCCATATAGTCGAGGAGATCTAATGTTTCAAACGATGTTTTCATTACATCAAAAGGGATTTTAATAGCGTATTTGGTAGCCTCTACCATTGCATTAGTTCGGAGTTGTTTCTCTGTGTTAGTAGTTTTAGGCATTCTGATCGCATCCATTATCTTATTGAATGCATTGGTGTCTTCATCGACTAAAAACAATAATTTGTCCTTGAGAGTTTGTCCTTTTTGCGCCCATTCGGAAAATTCTTTCCATCTATTATCCCAACCTCTTTTGTGAGCAGACAGATTGGCAACCATCGTCCCCAAAGATGCACCTAACACTCCACAATAAGCAGCGATACTACCTCCACCAGGTGCAGGGCTTTCTCTTGAAGTCTCATCTGCAAATCCCTTGATAGTGAGTTCAATCAATTTATTGTTACCATTATCTTCAAGCAAATACTCTATCACTTTTTTCCTAGGGTCAAAAGGCTTAAGCTCATCCAATCCCATTGATTTTACAGCTATAAATATAATATCTTCTTCAGGAATTCCTGTTGATCTTTCTTGTTTTTCCAAGAAATACTTCCCTGCATCTATCAATACTTTCTTAGGAACCAATCCTATCAATTCACTTCCGGTCACTCTCATCCCTCTGTTTGAAGCACTTTTGACTGTTTCTTCAAAAGCTTTATGCAAAGGAGTAACTTTTATATTGGTAAGATTCATCGATACTTGGGCTAAACCATATTCTTCGATAAACCAACCAATGGCTTTTACTGATTTCAATGTTCCTGGTTCTCTTACTGCATTTCCATTTGCGTCTCTTACTATTTTTCCGGATATAGGATTACCTTCTCTTTTTATTCTTCCCTTCTCTCTAATATCAAATGCAACAGAATTTGCCCGTCTTGTTGATGTAGTATTGAGATTGATATTATATGCAACGAGAAAGTCTCTTGCACCTATCACAGTAGCACCGGATCTGACATTGAATTTTGCTTCACCAAAATCAGGGAGTAGTTTTCCCGTTGCAAATTTCTTCTCCAGACCTTCGTACTCTCCGGCTCTTATTATTGCAAGATTCCTCCTTTCCGGGCTAGTTGCGGCTTCTTCATAAAGATAAGTTGGGATACCTAATTCCTCTCCTACTTTTTTTGCCAATTTTTTAGCATAAATGACGGTTTCTTCCATAGTGATATTTGCAATAGGTATAAATGGGCATACATCTGTTGCACCCATGCGCGGATGTTCTCCCGAATGTTTTGACATATCTATCAATTCCCCAGCTTTTTTGATTGCCTTGTACGCAGCATCAACGACAGCATCGGGTTCACCTACAAATGTCACAACAGTTCTGTTCGTGGCATGTCCAGGATCAATATCTAACAATTTGACTCCATCGGAATTTTTTATTTCATCAGTAATTTTTTTTATTATTGTAAGATCTCGTCCTTCACTAAAATTCGGAACACATTCTATAAGTTTTTTCATTGTATATTATTATTTTAAATAATTATTAGAATTTTAAAAAACACCTGTTTTTATATAGGTGAATATTGAAATTACACGCAAAAGTGTATAAAAATTATATCTTTTTTAAACTTTTTTCTAACTTTATGCAGCATTTAGAATAATAATAACATCATAGAAGCAACAAATAAAAAGAAACTACGAAAATGAATAAGTATATAATAGGAATAATATTGATTTTAGGGGTGCTTTCGTGTAGAAAAAATATAGATATCATTTCTACAGATGAAAATGAATTTCCTACGCAAAAATATGTTTTTGCATCTTTAAAAGGTAAAGTTGTTACGACTAGAGATATGCCGGTAGAAGGAGCATCTGTTGTCATAGGAGAATACACTCAAAAAACGGATTTTAACGGCGTGTTTTATTTTAATAATATTAAAGCCAATATAGAAGGATCGTCAGTTAGTGTTTACATGAATGGATTTGAAGACGCAATTAAGATTTTTTATCCGCAACTTAGTTCAACGTCCTACATTAAAATTATTATAAAGCCGATTAGAAAAACATCTATAATAAATTTTGATGACAAAGATAAAATTGTTGGTGATGAAGTGAATAAAATTCAAATTTCAGGTGATGAATTTAAAAAAGATGGTGATAAGTACAAAGGTACTATTATCATGAATTGGAATTATGTATCATCACTTGCTTCTCCTGAAGAGCAGTATGGAGACCCTGTAGGGTATTCCAAACGATTCAAGCTTTATGGCTTGGACTCTTATGGATCATTGAGTATTAATATTACGGATGAATTGGGGAAGAGCGTAAAACTTGGGGGGAACAATACTATAGAATTAAGGCTAGGATTAACTCCTATTATTTCACAAACAGAGGAAAAGTTGACTTTGTGGAAATTTGATATTAAGAAAAATAAATGGATGGAAACCGGAGTTGCCATTTTAATTGAAGAAAATGGCATTCAGTACTATTATGCAGAAGTAATAGAATCCGGAATATATAATTTTGCAAAAAGATTTCCTGTTGAAAAGACGGAAATAAAAATTGAAGCGCAAAATACTTTTCTCCCATTTACAAAGGCTTTTTTGAGTACTAAAAGCTCTTACAAACTTAGCCTTTCTGCAAATGACAAAGGAATGATTCACTGTTTTATCCCCTCAAATAAGAAAAGTAAGATCGAGTTGAATTTGGACAATGAGTCATATATATTTGATGTTGAAGCAAAACAGCAGAATACTATTACAATAGAAAAGGACTATAAAAACTTAAATTTTACAGGTGGGTTTTTTAACTGCGACGATGAAATAATTTCAAACGGATATGTAACGATATTCACTGACAAAGATTCTCTTTTTTACTTTTTTGATGAAAACGGAAATGTTAGTATTCCAGTCATAATAAAAGAATCCGAAAATTATGTACAGTGGACTGCTACTGATATTGACACAAAATTAAACACAGGAGTTCACAGAACAAAATTAAACGAGGTAGAGGTGTTTGATGCAGACGAAGTTTATATTTGCCAAGAACCCTTTGCCCTTATGCAATATGGAGATGAGTCATATCTAATGGAATTGACAAATAACGATAAAGATATTTTTTCATTGACTTTTGAAAAAGGTAAAGCTTTTTATGAAATAAATTCTTACCCATTCAAGGGAGTTGGAGAGTATAATATCAACAACTGTAATTGTACTCCGACAATTAAAAATAGTAAAGGAGAACGTTTGTACATATACAGTGGTCTAGAACACAGAATTTACATAGAAGAATATAACAAAAACGGGATGATCGTCGGAGGGCTTGAAGCAAAGGTCAGAACGCAATTTTCGGGAACAGATACTACGAATATTAAAATTTATTACTCCGTGTACAATGAATAATAAGACTATCAATCGGGTCGGCAATTAGAAAATAATTATTCGTTCTTTTTGTTTTCGCTAATATAATTTGCCGACCTTGTTTTAACATAACTAATAAAAAAACGCATAGACAGAGGAAATTGGAAGTAAAAGATTTGATTATAGGATGTAAAAATGATGATAGAAGATCACAAAAAGCATTGGTAGATACTTTTGCCCCATATCTCTTTGCGATAAGCAAAAGGTATATGCGTGACGAAAGTGAAGCTAAGGATATCATACAAGAAGCTTTTATTTCGATATTTAATAATATACAAAATTTTAGATCCGAACCTTACGCATTCAAAGCTTGGATGAGACAAATAACAGTGAATACGGCATTACAAAAAATACGAAAATCATACAGGACAAAAGAAGTTATGCCTGAAACTATGATGGATGACAGAAATGAAATGCCTGAAATATATCAAAAATTTGATGTGGACGATATAATGAAAATAATAAACCAATTGCCGGATAAATACAGGCAGGTTTTTAATATGTACGTGATAGATGGCTATAGCCACAGGGAAATAGGTGATGAACTGGGTCTTAAAGAGAGTAGTTCTAGAGCATTACTCACAAGAGCAAAAGTAAAGATAAAAGAAAAATTATTCGAAATTCAAAAAATGGCGATTTAATTATGGGAGAATTTGAAAAAGATATAAGAGAGATGTTTGTTGATCTCGAAGTACCGATTGATACCAATGAACTGTGGAAAGGAATCGAAAGAAAATTAGATAAAAAAAATAAAAAATATCCGGTTTGGTGGTTATTAGTACCTTTGTTAATAATACCAATAATTATATATTCTTTAAACACACAATTATCTAATACGAAAAATACCGATTCTGAAATTGCAACTACAAATGTACCAGCAGTAAAAGAAAAAACTAAAAAAATCAAGGATAAAAGTCTAATTACGGAACTTGTCAAAAATACGGAAAGTAACAATTTAAAAAAGACTAAATCAGGTAACGTTAGTATTAGAAATAATAGGAATAATTCAAGAGACATAGTTTCTAAATCAAACCTTTTTGTTTCTAAAGAGACTTTGGACATATACAAAAACGCAGATATCATCAAGGATAATAGAGTAAGGGATGAAAAGCATATGAGTATATTGGAAGGTAAGGAGAGATATATAAATGCAAAGAAAGAACGGTCAGAAGAGAGATTGAGTTATAACATGCTTCGATTGAGAAATAGTATCAATTTGCTGAGTTCTGATAATATTTTCGAATTGAAGTTGGTTGATTTTGATCCGAAAATCACAAAAACAAGGGTAAAAAGCCCCGCAAGACCTTGGGAAAAATCCTTAGATATTGGAATCGGATTTGCATTGGTAAATAAATCATTGAGGGCTACTGACAAAAGCTACATAGAATACAAAACCATAAGAGAAACAACAGAATCATATCTTGAAGCAATAAACGCAAACCTCGCTTTTAATTTAAAAAATAAATCAGGACTATTTATCAGTTCAGGAATAAACTACACTCAGATTGACGAGCGATTTACAAGTAAAGATTCCTTGAATTTATATTCACAGAAAGAGGGTGTAACAAAGGAAATCACAAATTCAGATGGTTCTTTAACTGTGGAGAGAAGCCTAAAAGAGGTTGCCAAACAATTAAATTGGGACAAGGTAATATATAACTATTATCACTTTATTGACATTCCTCTGTCTATTGGTTATTCGATGAATATCAGTAACTGGAAATTGCAACTTAGTTCCGGATTAAGTTACAATATTGTTTTTGCCAAAAGGGGTCAAATTATAGGTTTTGATAATTATCCGGTGAATATCAATGATGAAGCTATATTTAAAACTAATACAGGTCTGAATTTTATTTCAAATATAAAAGTGATTTTTGACTACAAAAATCATAGCTTCTATTTTGAACCCAATATAAAATACAATATAAATAGTATTGGAGCAGACAAAAACCCATTGGAGCAAAAATATTTTAGTTACGGCATAAAACTGGGAAGTAGATTTAAGTTTTAAAAAAATGTTACAATTTTTGATAACCAAAGACGTTTAAGGATTTGTATAAAAAACATTTTATTTATTAAAAAACTTAAGACATGAAGAAAATACTATTTTTACTATTTGCTGTATCTATATTTACCGTTGCTTGTCAAAAAGATGAAGAGCCTGCTAAACCAATAGACAAATTTATAAAGACTTTCAATGGTAACATAAAAACTTATAGTTGTGAAGCTACACAAACACTACTCAACACAGATGCCGCAACAGCTGTAATAACAAAAGAAAATGAAACAGATCTATTGGGCACAATGAAAGATGATAAAGGCAATAAACTATTTACATTTTCAGGAAAACTAGAATCTGATAATGAAAATAAATTTAAGATTTCAAATTTCTCATACGACTCAGAGACATTATTTGGTGGCGGAGAAATGTTAAATGGAAAACTAAAAATAAGCTTTGCTTCTTTTACTTGCCCCGTGGATTCCAACACATACAGAGTAACAAGAGAGTTCAAAGAGCAATAAGATTAAAAAAAAACCACACTTATAAGCTTCTATAATCAGCCTTTATAGAAGCTTTTTTATTTCTACTCGTCAAGAGGTTGGGAGACCTTTGCCTTGGAGCGAATTATTATTTTCGCTTCCTTGCAGCAATCTTCAGTCAGCGTAATTTTCCATCTTTTCGATTTATTCCTATGATTTCGATTTTTAAATTTTACTCTTTCCTAACCGGTACTCTGTTCAATGATATTCTACAATTCAGCGAGCTCTTTAAATGGCGTTTCAAATTTATTTGAAACAAAAAAAGGCACTCATTATACATCGCAAATAAATTTGCGATGCCATTTAAAGCCTTCCCTGACTAATGTACAGGCACTCTTGAATTTCCGATGGTTTACTTTAAATAGCGTTTCAAATTTATTTGAAACAAAATCAATCAAGAATTTCATAGAGATTATCAACGTTGCTCCCTCTGCAATGCTCAATGCACTGCGCTCCCCCTTATATTTTTCTTTCACTTCGTTGCAGAAAAAGATAGGGGGAAGAATCAACGCAAATAAGTTGATTGAGTTTATCGAGGGCATCTTGAATATTTTTATCGTTTTTTTTACTCCCCCCCACACACTTTATTATTTCAGATTAAAAAGATTGTTTTTTCCAAA
>JALSPK010000211.1 GCA_026986005.1 Saprospiraceae bacterium | reverse complement strand
ACTAATTGCGGCATGCAGTATATTTTTTGTTGGCATTTCGTACTTTTTATTCAAATATTTCTCTTTCCAATTCTTTATAGATATTGGTATCTTCTGTTACTAAAGGTGCCATTGTATCTCGTATAAAAGCACTTTTATTATTCCCACGTTGATTTAATTTTAAAATTCTTTTTAATTCAGTATAAATATTTCCACTTGCGGATTTAATATCATCAGTTGGGTTTCCCCTATCAATACTATTTTGAATTGCAATATTTTTAGCCTCAATGCATTCTTGTATTAATTCAGATTTACCTTCTGATTCACATAGTTTTTGAATTATTTCATCATCAAATAAGTAATTTTCAATATGTCTACGTTGTGATGATTTTATTCCCTTATCAAAAAGTTCTTGAATTTCTTGTGGACTCTTATCATCTCTATCAACAAATTTTATAATTTTTGAAGATTTTAAAATATTAGAAACTACTTTAACGGATTGATTTTCTATGTTTTCAATTTCTGTACTTGAACCAATAGATATAAATTTTGTCTCGTGATATTTTTGTTCAAATATCTTTCCATATACTTGAGCATCAAAATCTTTATATTTTCTACCTTGTGATGTGCCTTCGCAAAAGACAATTCTACTAGGTGCTATTAGTTTTGAAAAGTCCGCAAAAGCAAGGTCAAAAAACCTATCCCAAATAGTTTTATTTATTTGTGATGGTTTGATAATTTCAGTTAAATCAAAATCACGATTATCAAAATCTAAAAACACAACAGTCCCTGGGTTTCTTTCTTCAATTTCTTCTGCTTCTTTTAACATTCCAATTGAATGTGTTGAAATCCATAATTGAGAATTGTTAGGTGTAAGATTAAATAGTTCCTTTAAAACTCTTGACTGCAATCTTGTATGCATATGGGCTTCTGGTTCATCAATGCAAAAAATAGTATCTTCATAGTAGGACGATTTAATTATCATATCTAACAGCAAATCAAATACAGATTTTTCACCTGCTGATAAGTTTTTATAATGAAAATCTTTTGATATCCCTTTCTCAAAGTAAAAACTACCATTCGAAAGTGGGTCACCAATTGAACTTAAACTTAAATCATCAAAAACATTTGATATTGATGATTTTATTTTACCAATTAGTTCTTCTCTTAATTGCTCAACTGTTTTTGAATTATTAGATTCATTATAAATCCCGCTAAGAGTCAAAGAAATCAATCTTTGATAATTTTCAGAAACAGTAATATCATTACCCATTAATGTTTCCAATTTTAGGCTTGTAATAGGGTCACTTTGTTTTTTAAGTTGATTTATTGTAAAGTCAGGCTCATTTCGATATGCTGTTCTGAAATAGAATTTTCCTTTGATATTTTCTTGAGAGTTATCTATTGTATTGTGAAAACTAATATCAACCATATTCTGATACCAATTTCTTCCACTTACTGACTCACTATTTTTCTTTACAAAGTAATCTTCTTGACCAACAGTATTAAACCCTTTAAAACGATACCAATGATTTAGGGCTTCAAATAAAGATGTTTTTCCGCTTCCATTTGGACCAACTAAAACTATTAATTTTGCAGTTTCGGGTATTTCCGATATTGTTAAATCAGTGAAGCGTTTAAACTTCTTTATATTTACTTCTTTAATCTTCATATTTTATTTTTCCTTGGTATGAATGCCAACGTATGTATATAATTACCTTATTACCTTTATTTCTTCCTTATTATGCTTAAAAGGTACGTTTATTCCTCTTTTATGGGGTGTATAACGTACTTTTTGGTTTTTAATCAGTGTTTTCATATATGTTGTCCAATGGATTTTTAAATTTCATAAAATCAGTTTTTGCAACATGTGTATATATCTCTGTTGTCTTTGAACTATTATGACCCAAAAATTCCTGTATATATCTTAAATCAGTCCCTTGTTCCAGATGATGGGTAGCAAATGAATGCCGTAGCATTTGAGGTGTTATATTTCTTAAAATTCCAGCTTTTTTGGCCGAACTTTTAATCACTTTTAAAACACTTTCGGCGCTATATTGTCCTTTTTTTTGCCCTTCAATCACCCATACTTTCGGTTTATAAATTTTGTAATACTCTCTTAAAAGATTTAACAGATGTTTTGAAAGTCCTACATAACGATCCTTATTCCCCTTTGACTGTCGCACTTTTATCAACATTTGATCCGAATTTATGTCCGATATTTTTAGATTAACCAACTCGCTTCTTCGCAGACCAGCCGAATACAATATGCTGATTATGCTCTTGTGTTTCATGTTTTTTGTAATATCAATCATTCGTTTTAATTCTTCCACAGATAAAACATTAGGTAGTCTCTTTTTCTTAATTGGTCGTTGTATGTCTATGTATAATTTGCTCTTCCCTAATACTTTATCATAATAAAACTTTATCGCATTGATGCGTAGATTTTGTTGACTCGGGGAGATGTCTTTTTCTCTGATAAGCTGTAATATATAATCGTTAATTTCTTTTAACGTAATAATATCTAAATTTCTGTTAGGGAAAAACCTTATATAATCTTCAAAATAGTTGATATAGCTTTTCTTTGTGCTTTTGCTGTATCTTTTTTGATCAAGCATATCAATATATGATTGGGGAAACTTTACTTTTGTTTTTAGTACTTTTTGTGTTACCGGATTTTTCTTAAAACTTTTTATTTGAGAATAATCGATGTAAGCTATATCTTTCAACATGTTAAATACTTGTGATAAGATAAATTCTTTTTCTTTTATATACCAGTATTTTTTGCTTTGACTCCAGCGTGCTCCGCTTATCTTTTTTATTTTATCAATGACCACTCTGTTATACCCAAAATGCAAAGCAACAATCCTTGCCCCTTTGTGCATATCGTAATTCAATGATATTTTTGGTTTTGCTGTTAAAATTTTATTGTGTCGCATAGTGCAAATATAAGATTTTTATTTATTTCATGACAAAATTATGTTGATTATTATCAGCAAATATGTAGATTCAATGAATAGCCATGATGGTAGTGGCACGGCTTCGCCTCCGTCAATCACAAATTGCTGATCACGTTTTAGCCTACATAGTACTTGATTTTAAATTTCAATGACTATATAATACCGCAAGATACATGTTTTTTAGTTTCACTAGGTAATAATTTTCAACTTTTAACTCAATATTATCAATAATTTATATCAAATACTAATAATTGAAATACAAGCAGGATTCCCTGATTAAAGCTTGCTGTAAAATATAATTTTGTAACACGTTAACTGTATATTGCGATACAATAAATAATATTATGATTTCTTGAATTTACAAAATTAATAAATATGTGAACTCAAATTGACAAAATCAGGGTTTAAGGCCGAATATCGCAAAATGATTATTTTTAAATTTCAATTGCTTCGTTTAAATTGTACAGATATATTGAAAAAATGCTTATTGAAAAAATATTATTAATTTAATCTCTCTTGCGATTATCGTTTTTAAGATTATCATATATTTTGCCCGCTATACTTTTTCCTACTACTATTGCTATTTCTTCTTGAGATGCTTCTTTTATCCTCTTTACTGACTTAAAATGTTTCAGTAGCTTTATTACTGATTTGTCCCCGACTCCTTTTATCTTTTTTAATGATGAAGTAGTGAAATTCTTAGATCTTTGATTGCGGTGAAATGTTATAGCAAATCTATGTGCTTCATTCCTCAATTGCTGAATCAATTTTAGTGACTCTGATTTCTTGTTTATATGTAGAGGTATTGGATCCCCGGGAAAGTATATTTCCTCAAGTCTTTTAGCTATACCTACGATTGTCATTTTATCAGCTATTCCTAGTTTGTTGATGCTTTTCATTGCCGAACTTAGCTGGCCTTTACCTCCGTCTACTATCAGTAGCTGTGGCAATGGTTCATTCTCTTTTAGCAGTCTCGAATACCTTCTGAAGACAATCTCTTCCATAGAAGCAAAATCATCTATTCCTTCTACGGTCTTGATATTAAAATGACGATAATCCTTTTTGGAAGGTTTTGCATTTTTGAATACCACACAGCTTGCCACAGGGAAAGTACCTTGAAGATTGGAATTGTCAAAGCATTCTATCTGAAATGGCATTTTGTCCATCTGCAAATCCCTTTTCAGAGTATTGAGTATCCTATGCGATGAAGTGATTTTCTTTTTATTTTCCAAAACCGATTTTTGTGATTGCAACATAAAATACTTCACATTTTTTGAAGACATTTCCAGTAGTTGCATTTTATCTCCTATTCTCGGTACTGTGATTCTAACATCATCTACTGTTGTTTTAATCCTAAATGGCAAAACCAGTTCTTTAGAAACACTATTGTATTTATCGCGCAGTACATCAATTGCATATCTTAAAATGTCTTCCTTCTTTTTGTTTAGATTTTTTTCCAATTTTACAGTATCTGCCAAAATAATACTTCCGTTTACCACTTTTAAAAAATTGACATAGGCGTAGTCATCATCCATATCTATGGAAAAGACATCCAAATCTTTAATTTTTGTGCTTACGACGGTAGATTTTGACTGATAGTCATCAAATGCTACTAGCTTTTCCTTGTATTCTTGTGCTTTTTCATATTCCAGTCTTGTAGCATAATAAATCATTTTGTTTTTAATATAGTCTTTCACATTTTTAAAATGACCTTTAAATATATTTTTTACCTGCTCAATCATCGCATTATATTCATCTTCGGATTGCTTCCCAATGCACGGTCCGAGACAATTCTTGATATGATACTCCAAGCACACTTTGAATTTGCCACTATCTATATTCTTTTGAGTAAGGTTTAGTTTGCATGTTCTTACTTTAAATAGTTTTTTAATCAAATCTAGTAGTATATTCGCTCTATATTTGGATGTATAAGGACCGAAATATGTGGATCCATCTCTGACTACTTGCCTTGTAAATTCAACTCTGGGAAATCTTTCATTTTTGATTCTGATGTATACATAAGATTTACCGTCCTTAAGCATGACATTATATCTTGGTTGATATCTTTTGATTAATGTGCTTTCCAGCAAAAGTGCGTCTTGCTCCGAATGAACAACAGTATAATCAATTTTTGTTGCATTTCTAACCAAAAGTTTTGTCTTGTAAACTTTTTGATTTTTGTTAAAATACGATGTTACTCTTTTCCTGAGATCTTTGGCTTTTCCGACATAAAGAACATTTTCCGCATCTCCGATAAACTTGTAAATTCCCGGTTCATGAGGAATAACAGAAGCATATATTTCTTTATATTCTTTTATAGTCATTGAGCATAATCGTTTTAAACAATGCAAATTTAACTTAATTTACTAAAGTAATAATTAAATATGTTTTATTTTTGCCATTGTTCAAAAACTTCTTCAATATGATATGGTTCTACTTTGATAAATTCAATACAAAATGAAAACAATTTTTCCTTTAATAGTTTTAATATTTATTTTTTCAAATTGTAAAACAGACAAAAAATCAACAGAAAAATCCCTTGATCCCAAACTGGAGCAAATTATCTTGCATTCTGCAAAAAGTTATTTTACACCTCTTGAAGCTTATGAATTGAATAAACAATCTCCTGAGAAAAAAAGAATGATAGAATTGGGCAAGACCTTGTTTTATGACAAGAGATTGTCCAACAATCAAAACCTGAATTGCGCATCCTGTCATGATATGAAAAAATACGGTACTGACAATCTTCCCCTTTCCCCGGGTGACAATTATAAATTCGGAACAAGAAATGCACCAACTGTACTAAATGCTCATTTGCAATATGCTCAGTTTTGGGATGCTCGTGAAAGAACAGTAGAAGATCAAGCTGCGGGTCCTATTTTTGGCAATTTTGAAATGGATATGCCCGATACGACTACTTTGCTAGATAGATTGGGCAAAGTGGATTATTACAACAAAGCATTTAAAGAAGTCTTCCCTATGGTTGATACTTTTATTACCATTGAGACGATCAAACT
The DNA here is from genome assembly GCA_026986005.1 of Saprospiraceae bacterium. Classification (GTDB taxonomy): domain Bacteria; phylum Bacteroidota; class Bacteroidia; order Chitinophagales; family Saprospiraceae; genus JADJGA01. The sequence continues at coordinate 17,352 of JALSPK010000211.1, read as the reverse complement.
CGCCATCGGGGCATTTGAAAGGACACTTATTACTCCCGCTCCAATCGACAACTATCTAAAAGGAGATATGAATGCCATTAGTACCAAAGCAAAATTAGGTATCAAAGCATTTGTGGACAATGGGTGTATCCCTTGTCACAGTACTACAACAGTAGGTGGACAAATGGCTCAAAAATTTTCGCTCTATGGTTATTACTGGGATTATACTAATAGCACTCATATAGATAAAGGCAAATATGAAGTCACTCAAGACCCCAGTGATAAGTTTGTATTCAAAGTACCGCAGTTAAGAAATATTGAAAAAACATATCCGTATTTTCACGATGGTAGTGTGGATAGTCTGAGAGATGCAATTATAATAATGGGAAAAGCCGAAACAAATATCAGATTGAAAGATGAAGATGTGGACAATATTTTGGAGTTTTTCAAGACCCTTACAGGCAAGATACCTGATTATGCATTTGAAAAAAAGAAATAAAAAATAATCCAATTTTATTTGCAAATAAAGATTTTTAATTTATCTTTGCACTCGCTTTTATAAAGGGGCGATTAGCTCAGTTGGTTCAGAGCACCTGGTTTACACCCAGGGGGTCAGGAGTTCGAGTCTCTTATCGCCCACTTCAAAAGGTTATTCGAAAGGATAACCTTTTTTTTGTTTATCTATAAAATTGTAAACACTCTTGATTAAAAAAAAATTGGGTAAAATGAGTATTTGATATAAAATAGTCCAAAATATATTTAATCCCACCTGAAAGTCGGGCATTATAAAACAAATACCTATACGAAAACATATGATTTTTTTAAATAAATTAAAATATTTGTAAGGAATTAAGATCCATTGCGACTAGACTCGTGATCGGTCGCTGATACAAATTAATTAAGAAACAATAAAAATAAAAATATAATGAAAAATCAATTATCAACAATGTGTAAAAATGGGATAGAAAAGCTACAATCATTAAGAGACTTACCATTATTGTTCATGAGACTTGTCCTTGCATATGGATTTTATAAGCCGGCAATGATGAAATGGAAGGATATCGACGGAATAGCTGCATGGTTTGAAGGGATGGGAATGCCTTTTCCAACATTAAATGCATACATGGCAACATTAACGGAAACACTAGGCTTTGTCTTGTTGTTTTTGGGATTTGCTACCAGACTAATATCTATACCATTAATAATAGTTATGATAGTAGCAATAGTTACCGTACACGGATTTGAGCACTTTGATGCAGGAGAGAATGGATTTGAAATACCTCTTTACTACATCATAATGCTGTTCACATTATTTGTCTATGGTCCGGGAAAATTCAGTTTGCAGCAATTATTTAAAAAGAAAAATTAACCCGAATAAGTTGGGATATATTATTAAATTAAAAATACAATTAACAAACAATTAAATTTAAAAAATTATGAAAAAAACAGTTTTATTTTTTAGCCTAATATTAGTAGGCGCTTTCGTAATGTTCGGTTTCCAAAAATCAACATCATTAAATACAGATTCTGATAGAAACTTTAGTATTGAAAAGCAGGTAATCTCTAACGATATGGCTTCATTCAGATCAGTTAATCACAATATCGTTGACGATAAATGTGGCGCAGGAAAATGTGGTGGAGGAAAAGCAAAAAAAGCAAAAAGCAATGACAGTAAGTGTGGTGCAGGAAAATGCGGCGCAGGAAAAACAGAAGGTAAAAAGATGAACTTTATGGATAAAGACACAAATGGTGACGGTAAGGTTTCCATGAGCGAATTCAAAGCACATGCATTGAAAGAATTTCCAAAAAAAGACAAAAACAATGATGGGAAAGTGACAAGTGACGAATGTCCAATGTTTGATAAATTCAATACAGATGGCAACAAATTTCTATCAAAAGAGGAATTTATGGCCGGACATTTAATGATGTTCAAAAAATTGGATAAAAACAGCGATGGATTCATAAGTGCATCAGAGTCAAAGGAAGCTCATAAATGTGGTGAAGGAAAATGCGGTGAAGGAAAATGTGGGGCAGGAAAATGTGGTGATGGAAAAGCAAAAAAAGAAAGTAAATGTGGTGCCGGAAAATGCGGTGGATAAAAGAAATTTGTTAAGTTTTAGTATAGTTTTGGGGGTTTGCTATTTAGTGAACCCTTTTTTTATGCGCTTTTTATATTATTACCCCATTTTTCTATCAATAACAATAGTGCCAAATTAAAATAAAAAATAGTTCCGACTTTAATTGACTCTATCATATCGTTAATCAGCAATATCAAGTAAATACTTAAAAAAGATAACATAACAGCCATCAATATAAGTTTCAACTCTTTATCTTCAAGTCTGTGATATAAATTCTCACCATATATCAATGAATAAAAGACTAGCAAAATAAGAATCAAAAAACCAACAATACCTTGTTCAACAAAAGTCATAATATAGTAAGAGTGAATCCCCGATTTTTCAGGATTATCACTTACATAAGTTTCAAAAGATTTTAAAGTATATGTTTTATAATTGAAATAAAATGTGCCCGGACCAAATCCTATAAATGGTCTCTCCTTTACCATTTGATAACCTGCTACCCATCTATATCCTCTTTCAACAGTAGACAGATCTGTTCCTTTATAAGTCGCATTGACTATATCATCAAAATCATCATAAGTAATAGTCTTCTCAAAATCCGGAGAGTAATTCAAATAATTATCTTGTCTTAATAAAAATAAAAATACTATTATTACAGCGATTACTGCAACAATAAGAGCCGGCTTCAGCATTTTTATTTTTATAATTATATAAAAACCTGCCATAGCGAATACAGCCACATATGCTGCCCTTGTAAATGATAAAAATATACCGGCAAGGAATAACATAATGCCAAAATATACTATAATCCTTGACAACCTCCCCCTGTGCCAATATGCCATTAAAAATAAAAACGGGAATGTTATTGTCAATAAGGAAGCATAAGTTACATGATTTCTAAAAAATGGTTGCAATGCTCTATTTATAGTAGAGAAATCAAATCCCGTCGCTGCATGTCTGACTATTGCATATACTATCATTATTGCGGTTACTACTATCAAATTTCTTAAGACAATTTTCAGAGCATTCTTTGTCATCACCAAAGCTGTAAGAAAATACATTGGAATTATATACCAAAACTTCGCCGCAAAAATCTTAAATGATACAATGGGAAAACTCGAAAATAGAGATGTGAACAATATCCATCCTAATTGAATAAAAATAATTTTTGAAATAGGATTTTTAAATACTGATAAGTCTAGTGAAGAAAAGTTTGCAGCATAATAAATCAATGTCAAGCCGGTTAGTAGCAATAAAAGTAATTCCCCCGGCAGATCAATTCCAGTACCACTTGGTAAATAGTACTCAATAGTAAATGGAAGCACCAAAAAGAAAATATAATACAACCATCTAATATCTCTTATCACAAAAAATAATGTGACTAACAATAATGGTATGCTCCATATATACACAGTATCAGTTACAATACCCAATACTACAAAAGCTAGCAAAAAAACTATCGAAACAGAGAAAAAAATATTTGATTTTGATTTAAGAAAATCCATTGTATATCAGTTCCAATTTATTTTTTTATTTTCCTCGATTATTACCACGAGCAAAATGCTAAACAACAAAGTAAGGAGGAATGCACCCAATACATAAAGTGAGCGTTTTGGTCTGTATTTCCTCAAAGGAGTTTTCGCTTGTTCGACTACATGTATGACTTTAGCATCAGCTCCATACAGGGAGTGCAGTTGATTCAACTTTACATTGTCTATAGATAATTGTCTAGCCAACTGATTTTTTTGATTCACCAATGCAGAGACATTCATAGATGCTTGATTAAAAACTTTGGCAAGAGAGTCAAGGTCATGAAGTTTTGATTTATTACCCGCAATATTTGCTTTCAACATATTTATTGAATCTCTTCTTATACCCCTAACTCCTTCTATCATATCAAGCTTAGATTGTAAAAATGCAAGATTCCCTTTGGTTTGAGTTATTTCTGTCGCCAAACCTTCACCTTGTGTTTCTATATCAAAGATAGAATATTTATTCTTAAGGTTTCTGATGCTATCAATCAAACTGCCAAGTTGCACATTTTTTGATTTAACACTAAGAGAATATGAATTTATTTGTGAATTTTGAATTGACTTTACTATATCGGTAATCTCATTTTCTATCAATTCACGTGCAGAATTCGCCATTTTTGACACCATTTTTTGGTCTTTATCTTCTACAGATAGTTCTATGGCATCTCTTTCATTCTTTTTTACAATAAATAGCTTTCCAAGTTTTTTATTAATTTTATATTCACTTAGTTTTTTAGTACTATCAATATCATAATGATTGTACAAATCAAAGTTTTTTATTAGTTTTTTTTTGATTGTAGCAGAATTCGCTACGGTAAGTATTCGGTCAATGTCATCTTTTGTACCATAATATTTCTTCATGGTAACATTATTGCCAATGGGATCCGGTTTTACCAAATCCGGACTTGCTGCATAAAAGGTAGTGGTCGCTTTATAATAATTGGGCATAAACAACATAACTATCGCTGTCACAATTGAAACTGTCAATGTAGCAATTATTATTAATTTTCTGCGTTTATAAATCAATTTGATTATATCCACTAATGTCATTTTTTGATCCATATGCTAAGATATTTATTGTAAATTGTTTTTGTTTTAAATCACTTTATAATTAACTTTATTTTTAATAAAATATTTCTATAATTTGAAAATAAACTATATACATATTGTTTTTTTAATGATTAATTTATTTGCAATTAATGCTGTATCTAATGCCCAGAAATATCATAAAAACCCACTAGACACTAAAAAGATTGCAATCAATTCTGCGGTTATTATTCAAGATAGCTTGACTATAATACCCTCTACAATCAATATTTTTACCAAAGATAGTCTATTTTTTAAAAAGGATGATTATTTTACTAACAATACGAAGATTGTAATAAAACCACAGGTATTTGATAAATACAAAAAAGATACTTTATTTGTAAGTTATCGCACATTAAGCATAAATCTGGGAAAATACTATTTTCATCAGGATTCTTTTGCTTTGAAAAAGTCTGAAAAAGCTATTTATATAGGATATGACCTCACAAAAAGAAATGACAATAATATACCGGTAATGCCTTCAACTCTTGATTATGACGGTAGTTTTTCAAGAGGATTTTCTGTTGGCAACAGACAAAGTCTTGTGCTTAACTCAAGTCTAAACCTTCAAATGAATGGAAATATTGGAGGTGGTATTAAACTAAAAGCTGCTATCTCCGATGCAAATATCCCTATCCAACCGGAAGGATCAACACAACGATTGAATGAATTTGATAAAGTATTTATTGAAATTAGCAAAGACGACCATTCTCTTGTAGCAGGAGATTATGAGCTCAGAAATCCAAAAGGATATTTCTCAAGATACAACAAAAAGTTGAAAGGATTAAAATACTCTAATATCATTAAATTCAAAAATAATACAGCAATCAAAAATAGTATCAGTCTCGCTATATCCAAAGGAAAATTTTCAAGGCATTCACTCAAAGTAATCAACGGTAATCAAGGACCGTACAAATTGAAAGGAGCAAATGGAGAAAGATATTTGATAGTATTGTCAGGAACAGAAAAAGTGTATCTCGATGGCAAATTACTGAAACGAGGTAGAGATTTTGATTATATAATCGATTACAATATTGCCGAAATTACATTTGTGAATAATATGATTACCGAGAGCTCTCGTATAACAGTAGAGTTTGAATATTCAGACCAAAATTATTTGAAATCCCTTCAAGCTGCTAATAGTATCTATGGAGATAGTATTAATAATATATATTTCAATTTTTATAACGAACAGGACAGTAAAACCTCATTGGGACTTATTGAACTGGATTCATCCGATATCGAGTTACTGAAAATTAGCGGCGATTCTCTGACAAATAGCTATAGGTCAGGTATCCGATCCATAAAAGACACAATTGATGTTTTTAATACAATATATTATAAAAAAGTTTTTAATCATACTATAAATGATTCTATTTTGGTCTTCACAAATCATAAAGATAGTATAAAATATATTGCATATTTTACAGACTTTGGGGAAAATAAGGGAAGCTATGCTATTGATACTACCAAACATCTTAATGGTAGGGTCTATAATTGGGTCGGTCGAGGGCAAGGTAACTTTGAACCTAAAATACAGCTAATACCTCCTGAAAAAAAACAATTAATATCTCTGGGAGCAAACTTTGCCTTGTCAAAAAACACTGATATAAATATTGAAACCAGCTTGAGTAATATAGACAAAAACAGGTTTTCAAGTCTAAATAATGAAGACAATGTAGGACTGGCAGCTTTAATCAAATTCAATACATCAAAAACATTTAAAGTAAATTCAAAGGAAATTAAAATAAAAAACTCTTCAAAATACGAATATTCAGGGATAAATTTTAATCCTTTAAATCCTTATCGGTCGCCGGAATTTACAAGGGATTGGAATTTATCAAATACAATATCAAATGTAGAAGAACATTTCATAATTAATGATTTTTCCATTAATTTTTCCAAGCTGTCCCTATCTTACAATTATTCAGGATTTATAAGACCAAATGATTTCTACGGAAATAAACATGTGCCAATAATCACATATGACAACAATGGATTATCACTACTCATCAATGGTAATACACTTGTAAGTAAAGGTAAACTTGAAAATAGCAACTTTTTTAGACCAAAATTCAACTTCTCAAAGAAAATAAGATTTTTAAATGATACTAGAGTAGGGGTTTATTATGAAATGGAACAAAATAATATCAAGCTCACCAAAAATGACAGCCTGTCAAAGCAAAGTTTTAAATATAATTATTATAAATTTTATCTCAATACGAAAAATTCAAAATCCGGTAGTTTAGGCCTATTTGTTGGTTACAGAAAAGATTACCTCCCTAAAGATAATGAATTTAAAGAGTATACTGCAGCATCAGAATTGGGAGTGCAAGGCAAATGGAATATACGAAACAAGTCAAAATTGAATTATAATATTTCGTTCAGACAGTTAGATGTTTTGAATAAAATATCCAACACACAAAAACCTGAATCCAATATTTTAGGTAAATTGCAACATATCTTGAATATCTTCAATGGAGGACTTTATTCAAGTACCAATATAGAGTTTGGCTCAGGACAACAAGCCAAAACAGAATTTGTCTTCGTTTATGCAGGTGAAGGAAGAAAAGGTAATTATATATGGATTGATGAAAATCGAGATTCAATAAAACAAAATAACGAATTTAGACAAGTCTCGGGAATAGATACCGCCAATTATGTTAGAGTCACTCAATTCAACAACGAATTTCAGCGAGTAAATTCAACTCTGATTAATAACACTTTTAAAATAAAAGCTTCCAAGTTTTTTAAAAAAGATAAGACGAACTTTGAAGAATTTGTCTCAAAATTAAGCTTCTTTTCCATCTTTAAAATGTCCCAAAAAACTCATTCAAACGTTGGAGGATACCATTTTCCTGTAGTTACAGACTTACAGGACACTTCTTTGGTTTCATATATTTTCAACTACAATGCAACACTTTTTTTTAATAGAGGTGACCCGAGATATGATGTGCATTTTGGCTTTAAAGATATATCAAGACAAAATTTTCAGGTAGGCGGATTTATAAAGAATCGTCTCAAAGAGTATTATAGCGTATTGAGAATAAATTACAAAAGCTATCTTGATATGCTTACAAAATTAACAATAGGCGAAAAGCTTTTTGAAATTGATTATGCTGCTTCAGGAAACTATTTGTTTAATTATCTAAAACTTGGAGAGGAATTCAATATTTTCTTCACAAAAAAGTTCGGTATTAAACTGAATTATAGCTATACAGATAAGAAAAATATCCGTGGAGAACAAGAAAAAGCTATCTTTCACGATTTGAAAGTTTCAGGAAAATTACTTAAAATAAAGAAAACCAAAATAAAGCTTTCCTTGAGTTATGTTAAAATCAAATATCAAGGGGGAAAAAGCCAATTGATTGAATTGTCAATGCTTAATGGGCTCAAAGATGGAAACAACTTCATTTGGGATATACAAGTGAATAAAAGGTTGAAGAACAATCTGGATATTATCTTTCAGTATAATGGCAGAAAATCCCAAGGATCGGATATCATTCATCAAGGCAAAATGCAAGCAAGAGCAAGTTTTTAAGAATTTTTAGATTTTAAATACGCTTGATACGACACTAGTGTCGTGCCAAGTGTATAATGTCGTATAAGTCGCAGGAGTTTTTGTGTAGAACAAGGCACAAAATTTTCAACGTAGCCTTTAGCTACGGTTAAAATTTTTAACGTAGTTATACGCAAAAAGAACAAGACTTGGTGCGTCAGGATACGCTTGATACGACACTAGGTATTATGGTTTTTGTTTCTGACTACCGGTAATTTTAAACAAAAAATAATCATTTATCTCATGATAAACCCGGTCAGGAACAAGATATTGAATAGATCTATTCTCTTTGATTAACTTTCTGATAAAGGAGGAAGATATTTCCAGTAGCGGTGCTTTCAACACATTCACCTTTGGATGATCCAAAAAAGGAACATCCTCATACCCCGGTCTTAGATACACAATAATATTGTAATATTTAAGAATAACATCGTGGTTTTTCCATTTGTGAAAATTGATCAAATTGTCACTCCCCATAATCAATGCAAAATTATAATCCGGATGTGTCTCTTTGAGATATGCCAAAGTATCAATAGTATAACTCGGTTTGGGCATGTTGAACTCAATAATACTCGGTTTGATTCTGTCATTATCTCCTATCGCTAGCTGTACGAGATTGAGCCTGTCAAAACTATCCAATAGATTTGATTTTTTCTTAAATGGATTCTGCGGAGAAATAACAAACCATACTTCATCCAAATCCGTAAAGTTAATAACATGATTAGCAATAATCAAATGCCCATTGTGTATGGGATTAAAAGAGCCAAAGTATAATCCTATTTTCACTTTACAGTCTATTGTTTAGTCCATAATCAATGGCATAAGCAAGAGGATTATGTCTTCATTTGGGTTGTCTTCAACAGGTCTTATGATAACAGGAGTATTTGGATTGGATAGCTCAATCTTTACTTCATCATCATCGGTATTTAATAATAGCTCCATAAAAAATTTAGCGCTAAAACCCATTGTTATAGGTTCTCCATCGTATTTGCATGGCAATTGTTCGGTAGCATCTTGTGAGAAATCAGGATCTTCTGTCGCCAAAGTCAAGCTATCTTCGCTCAAGTTGAATGTGACAAGGTTAAAACTTTTATTGGAAAAAATCAACAATCTTTTTAATGAATTAATCAAATCCTTCCTGTTTACAAACAAAACACTTTCGTTATTCACGGGAATCACATTGTTATAATTGGGAAAGTTTTCATTGATTAATGTGCTCATTATTTTGTATCCTTCAAATAAGAAAAATGCATTTTTATCTGTCCAACTAATTTCTACTTGCCCGTCATCCAGTAAGGCATTTTTCAATAGCCCTAAACCTTTGACCGGTAAAATAAATGATTTTGTGCTGTCAAAATTCAAGCCGTTATAAGTAAATTTTATCAGTCTGTGACTATCGGTAGCGACAAAATTAGCTTTGTTAAAATCCAACTGAAACAATACACCTGTCATCGAATTCATTACTACACCAACTTCACCGGTAGCAGTAATCGTCTTTTCAATTGCACTTTTCAAAACTATACTATCAATAACAACTTTCTCCCCATCCGGTGCTTCTTCAATTTGCGGAAAATCTTCAAAGTCATCACTAGCCATTTTGTATTTACCGAAACTCGATGTTATTTGTATTATTTTATTATCAAGTGTCTCTATGGTAACAGGCTGCTCAGGCAATGTACGCAATGTGTCTAAAAGTAGCCTTGCAGATAGTGCTATATTACCGTCCTCATGACCTGTAACCTCCATTGCCAATACAACTGATGTCTCAAGATTTGTCGCACTTATTTTCAGATTATTTCCTTCTAATTCTAATAAAAAATCTTCCAAAACAGGCATTATTGCTTTCTGGCTTATTGCGTTTGAAGCGATAGAAAGCTTTTTTGATAATTCTGATGATGAAGCATTAAATTTCATTTGTATATTTTTATTTTCCTTATTGTAAATATTTAAACAACATTTTTTCATTAATGTTGTCTATTTTCTCTAGCATTCAACTTAAGTATAGTTTATTCAAAAAGAACCTAAGCCTAGCTTTTAGGTAGCAAAATTCATACCAACGACACAAAAATAAATATTATCTATTATAATATTGCTTTTTACTTAAATATTTTAGCAAATCCCTGCACTTTCTCATAATAATATCAATATTTATTGTATATTTGTGTGTGATGCTTGCTCTAAAGTAGGTGATTTTTGAAGTTCCAATAATTTTTGTATTATGAAAAAGATTTCTTTTATCATTTTTACCATACTTACGATTTATTCTTGCAAACAAAAACAGGACAGTCAAAATAGTAATCCTGAATTGTTTGATAATTATATAACAGAACATTCCCAAAGCCCTGTGTCAAGGTGCGAAGATATCTATATTTCCCTTGGATTTAAACTGCCTGATAGTATCAAAATGTCACGCAATTTGATCACCTCTGAGCCTGATCTGGGAGGTATGGTTACGACAAATACAAGAAGAAATATTATACTGGTAAAAAATCCGATTATAAAACACAATATTAAATATCATGTAAAATTCAATATAGGTGAATTGACTAATATGCCTAAAGGACTGGAAGTTTATGAATTTGATATAGAAGCAAAGAGGCAGGCATGGAATGTAAAAGTAGAAACACCTATCAGTAAATCAATGGATAAAGTTCAGATTAAAGGAATTGTGAAATTTGAAACATGTGAACCAAATCCTGATATTATCAGGGATGCTTTTGTTGCTAAACAAGATGGAAGGAAATTGTCAATAGAATGGGAACACGACAAATATAAAAAGTATTCCAAATTCCTGATTTATGATATTGATAGAAAAAACGAAGCCGGTGTAGTAGATATTAAGTTGTCCATGAAGCCGATAAACGTGGATGATGAAGCTAGCCTGCAAGTAATAGTTCCTTCAAAATCAGATTTTTCAATGTATTCTTACAAGATTAAAAGCAATCAACAATTGACGATAAATTTTACAGACCCTATAAAAAAATCACAGGTTTTGGATGGACTGATAGAGGTAAAAGGTCGAAAAATAAGAAATATAAAGATTGCAGACAATAGCGTTAATGTATTTTTCAATAATGTCGATTATGGTTATTTTGATCTAAAAGTTTCTCCCGGAATAAAAAATATTGCCGACTTCCCTTTGAAAGATGCGTATACGAGAAAATTGTTTTTCGATCCACCAATTCCTAATGTGGGAATAGCAGAGCAAGGCAATATATTGCCACCTACGGGTCATTGGGAATTGCCGGTCTCTCTGGTGTCTGCTTCAGGATTCAGATTGCGAATACTGAAGGTATATAAACAAAACGCACATCGTTTTTTTCAAGAGAATAGCGGCAACTTAACCGAGCAAGTAGGATTGGAAAATATAGGAAGGATAGTATTGGATACTACGTTCAAAATTCATAAAAACAATTATTACAAACAGACTTTTCACTCAATCGTATTAGACAAAGAAATCAAAAAAGAAAAAGGTGCTTTGTACAAAATCTTTTTAAGTATTCCTGAGAAATACAACAAATACCCATGTGAAGAGAAAGAAGTCTCTTATGAAAAAGATATTGTAGATGATATTGACTTCGATAGGCCATATATCACTTATAGCTATGACTATGATTATTATTATGGCAACAATTCAGTAGGAAATAGACGGTATCGTGACCCCAAATCGAATAGAAGATATTTCCCAAATCCATGTTCGGCTGACTTTGAATCAACAATTCATGATCAAAGACTTTTAATATGCTCTGATATTGGTTTGGTAGTCAAGTCTGAACCGGCAGCTAACAAATATCTAGGATATATATCCCGAATTACCAGTTCTGACCCAATATCAGGAGCAAAGCTTATGCTTTACAATTTTCAGGGAAAAAAGATTGGACAAGGCACAACAAATGCTTCAGGATTTGTATCGATTAGTACTAAAGAAGTTCCGTATTTGGCAAGATCAGAATACAATGGTCAATATACATACCTTACAGTCAATGATGCAAAAGCATTGTCGATGAGCAATTTTCAGGTGGAAGGAGAAAAATGGGGCGGAAATGACAAAGTTTTCTTTTATGGTGACAGAGATGTTTGGAGACCCGGCGATACTGTTTATTTGCACAGTATAGTTTTCAATCGGCAAAGAAAATTACCAAGCAATTTGCCGGTAAATTTAAATCTGTTTGACCCTACAAATAAACTTGTTAAAAAATGGACAGTAAAAACAAACACAGACGGAATTTACAACCTCAGATTTCATACTGACATAAATGATTTGACAGGGTATTGGAGAATTGAAATGGAGCTAGGAGGGAAAATTTATTTTAAGGATATAAGAATTGAAACAATAAGACCCAATAGGTTAAAACTTGATATGGACTTTGCCAATGCTAAATTATTAAATGTGAAAAGCAGTAAAAAAACTCCTGTCATCGTTAAATGGATGCATGGATTACCTGCTAAGGATCTTGATACGGAAGTAAAAATGCTTCAAAAAAGCTTGAAAAACCCATTTGGTGCAAACTATAAAAATTATGTGTTCGATGATATCAGAGTAAATTATTCAAATGACTTAGGACTTGTTCACGAGGGCAAAACCGATGAAGATGGTATTATGCCTTTTGAGATTCCAATTCAAGAAAAATACCCTTCCATGATGTTATTCAATTTTGAATTGAGAGCTTTTGAAAAGGGTGGGGCTTTTAGTACAAATATGAAAAGTATCAAATATTCACCATATTCATCATATGTAGGGGCAAAATTCCCCAAAGGTTCAACAAATAACAATATTTACCTTAAGACAGATGAGGCAATCCAAGTCTCTTGCCTTGATGAAAAAGGAAAACCAATTGACAGTAAAGTAACAGTACAGCTAATAAATCTAGACTATAACTGGTGGTATCAATTTGGTACAAAGGGCAACTACTCGGCAATAAACAGCCATTTGTATAATAATTTTAAAACTTTTGATGTCAATGTATCAAAAGCGGGAACTCCCATTTCAATATATAATACAGGTAGATTTTTAATCGTATTATCCGATAAGAAAAGTGGACATTCAGTAAGTAGGATTGTCTATTGCTATAAAGACAACTATTGGTCTGAGGGAGGTGATGAAGTAGCTCAATTGGAAGTTCTACCTTTTTTAATTGAAAAAGACGAGTACAAAGTGGGTGATCTTGTAGAATTTGACCTTCCGGCTATTCCAAACGGTCATTTTGTAGTAACGGTAGAAAGCGGAGGTAAAATAGTATATAAAGAAGTAAAAAAATCGGGAAGTTCACCGGCAAATATTTCATTTTTTGTAGAAAATTATATGAGTCCTACAGCTTATATCCACGTACACTTTATACAAGGTTGGAGTCAACATCACAATGACAGACCCCTGCGGTTGTTTGGAGTAAAACCGATAAAGGTTTTTGACCCCAAAACAATCATAACACCTAAAATTCAAATGGTAGATGAAATAAGAGCAGATAAAAAATTTGATATCAGTATCTCGGAAAAGAATGGAAAATCTATGAGTTATACCCTTGCAGTGGTAGATGAAGGATTGTTGGATATCACTCAATTCAAAACTCCCAATCCTTGGTCTTATTTCTTCTCCAAAGCTGGTCTTACAATAAAAACATGGGATATTTACAGGGATATTTTTCAAAGATTTCTAGGAGAATACAGCTCTTTGCTTGCGGTAGGGGGTGATGGGGTCAATGCGATTAAACCAACAGCTAAAGCCCAAAGATTCAAACCAACAGTAAAATTTCTCGGTCCATTCAAATTAAAACAAGGAGAGGTTAAGACGCATACTCTTCATATAAAGGACTACGTCGGTTCGGTAAGAGTCATGGTTGTTAGTACCAATGGTAAAGCATTTGGACATGCAGCTAAAACCGTAGCTGTGAAGAAGCCACTCATGCTCTATGCGACATTGCCCAGAGTGCTAGGTCCGGGAGAATCATTGAGAGTTCCGGTAACTGTTTTTGCCATGGATAATAAAGTGAGAAATGTAGATGTGAGCATAGTTGCAAATAACAAAATATCTGTTGAAGGTGATCCAAACCAACATTTATCTTTCACAAAAAATGGAGAAAAAGACATTGCTTTTGAAATAAAAGTGCCGGAAAAAATAGGTCTTGCAAAAGTTACTATTTACGCAAAATCTGGTGAATTTCAAGCAAAAGAGACGATAGATCTGGATGTAAGAGCATCATCCCCTATATTGAGCAAAACCATTGAAGGTATAATTGCGCCAAATGATCAAAAAACAATTGATTTTGAGCCTTTTGGTATGGATGAAACTCAACATGCAGTAGTCACCCTAAGCAGAGGTCTGAACTTTTCCTTCAAGCCATTTGTAGAAAGGCTTTCAAACTATCCACATGGGTGTATTGAGCAGTCTGTGTCATCTGTCTTCCCTCAATTGTATCTCTATAAGATGAATATATTGGATGATGAAACACAAAAAATGGCTTATCGTCAAAAACTTGCAGCTGTCATTCAAAAATTGAGATATATGCAATTGCCAAATGGTGGTTTTTCATACTGGCCGGGAGGAAATATAGCCAATAGCTGGGGTACTTCTTATGCATTGGAATTTCTGTTGGAAGCAAAAAAAATGGGGTATAAAATCCCTCAAGACATGATAAATAAAACAATAAATTTTCAGTATAAAGCTGCTGAAAACTGGAAAATACAATCCAATAATTCTTCAAGGTACTACTCAAGTAACAGAGCACATAGTCAGGCATATTGCCTTTATACTCTTGCTAAAGCAGGTAAACCCAATTATGCAGCAATTAACAGATTGAGACTTGTTCCGCAACTACCAAGTTCAACAAAATGGATATTGGGACACGCTCTGATGTTGATCGGAGAAAATAATTCAGCGGATAAAATATTGAAGGCAGCTTCTACTACCGTCAAGGATTATAGGGAATTGAGCGGGACTTTCGGATCAAAAATAAGAGATCAGGCAATGATCATAAGGGTATTGTTGGCAAGAGGAGAAAAAGTAAAGGCCAAAAGACTAGTCGATGAGTTGATTCCATACTTTCAAAGTGATGATTATTATTTAAGTACACAGGAAATTTCACAATGTCTTATTAGTTTTGCTTTGTTTTCAGGATCTTTGGAGAAGATAGAAAACACTTTGGCTTACGATGTAGCATTTTCTGATAAGACAGTATATAAAGATGAAAAAATCGGAAAAAAGCCCGTAAGTTATACTTTAAATCGAGCAGATATCAAACATCAAAGTATTGTAGTCAAAAATAAGGGGGAAGCTGAGTTGTATTCATCACTTTTGCTTACAGGAATACCAATTCGTGATGAATCTGATGAAGAAGCTCAAGATTTATCACTTAGTATAAAGTATCTGACTGACGACGGAAAATCATTGAACCCACAAAAGATCAAAAAAGGTACTGATTTTGTTGTACAATTTACTATCACTCACAATGGAGAAAGAATGGATTATGAAAATTTGGCTTTATCTGCTGTTTTTCCATCCGGATGGGAAATAATCAACAGTAGATTGTATGACACATTCGATTTTGATTCAGGAAGCGAATTTGATTATCAGGATATTAGAGATGACAGAGTATATACATATTTTAACCTTAAAAAGGGCTCAAAAAAAGTATTTAGATTCAAATTAAATGCTACATACGAAGGTAAATACTGGTCTCCGTCCGTTTTCTGCGAAGCTATGTATAACCCTTCGATTAGAGCCAAATCCAAGGGGTTTTGGATCGAAATAGATTAAATAATGGGTTGGACATATTATATGCTTTTGATTATACAGTTTATACTAAGCTGTTATGGGATTTTGTAATATATGCAAGCTATTTTATACTCAATCACAATGATTTTCGTTATCAAATTGATAAAATAAACAATAGATGGGGAAAGTATATATAATTGTGATAAGCTTGTTAGTGTTTGCTTCTTGTGACAATCAAGTAAAAAAAAATACAGATATAAGAAAGCAAAAGAAAGAGATAATAAGAAAAGATAGCATCGTAAAAAAGAAATATCCGGATTACCTTAATAACGATTTTCTAATGGGGAAATTTGATCCCTCTAGACACAAAAGGTTTGTAAGGATAGAAGATAAATATACAAATAAACACAATATTTATCTCGATAAAGATGCATACCAATCATTTTTGAAAATGTATCAAGATGCGTATAATGATGGGTTTAAATTGAAAATAATATCCGCCACCAGATTCTTTGATTACCAAAAGGGAATTTGGGAAAGAAATTGGAAAAAAAGAAAAAAAATCAAAAACCCGGTCAAAAGGGCGCTCGATATACTAAAATTTAGCTCTATGCCCGGAACTTCAAGACATCACTGGGGGACAGAAGTTGATCTAAATGTTTTGGAAAACAGCTATTATACCAAAGGAGAGGGGAAAAAGATTTTTGATTGGATGACAAAAAATGCACATAAATACGGCTTTTGTCGCCCATATACCGCAGGAAGACCATTTGGCTACAATGAAGAAAAATGGCATTGGTCATATATGCCTGTTTCAAAACTATATACTCGGTATGCAAAAGAAAATATGAAAGATGAATACATAAAAGGGTTTTCCGGTTCGGAAACTGCTAAACAGATAGAAATAACAAAAAAATATATATTAGGAATCAATAAGCATTGTTTTTAATTTCAAATACAGAACAACTGACCCGTAAAAATAATAATTTTAATAACATCTTGAACATGAATGATATAAAAACTTCAATTGATTTTATAGTGTGAATTAGAGATGACCCAAAGATTTAATAATCTAAATAAACAGGTTGAACTGGTAAAACATTCTAATGAAGCACTTCAGACCAAGTACCCCTAATGACAGATTACAAAAAAAAGTCCCGTAGGAGCTTGTCCCAATCTTGCATTGGGGACGACATATTATAGCCCCGTACGTAAGTGCGGGGTAAAAAGTAGTCTCCTCGATTGTTTTGGCGGTATTTTTGCAGCGAAGCGAAGAAAAAATTAAATCGGCTTTGAAGTCATGCTATCGCATGCTTTCAAGTCCTACCTGCAATTATCGAAAAATGATTTACAGCGGGCTATTTTAATATCCTTCCAAAGAGATTAAACTTGAAAAGATGATTAATC
>JALSPK010000210.1 GCA_026986005.1 Saprospiraceae bacterium | reverse complement strand
GTGAAATGCGTTTAGCAACCGGAAAGGACGGATAAAATAATGAATAAATAATATTTAAAATGGCCGAGATATAACAAGCGATATGACAATCATAGCCGACTTCGTCAGGCTACGCTGCATATCGCCGGGACGTTAGCATCGATTATGACCTGACTGCTCTTTGAAAAGCCTACAGTATCCGGAAGGAAATCGTTCGTGTGGCGGTTTTGAAAAATACGTAAAAGGGATTGAAATGAAAAGGTTTTTTGCTAATGTTTTAGTTAGGAAGGTGATTGATGTTGGTGGGGGAATTATTACTTCTGCTGCTCCGTGGTAACTACGGTGGAAGAGATTAAAATTTATTATTATGAAACAAAATATTTTTGTAATTTTGACATTAATAGGGATCAGTTTGATATACTTGTCTTGCAATAAGGACAATGAGTTCAGTAATGCCCCCTCCAATACAGAAATGATCGATCCGAATTCGGATATTATCGATTTAAATAAGCTAAAAATGCCGCATTTTGCCACTGCAGAAGATTTTAAAAGTACTATTGAAAAAGCTAAAAATTTGACAGGACAAGAATATTTAGAATGGGAATCGGGATATGGTATAAAAACTATTTATGGTGATTACACTAGAGCACTAATAGAATTGGATAAAATCACAAAATGGGATCAATACTTATTATTTAGGAAAAAATGGCGTGGAAAGGTGATTCTTTCTCCTGAAAAAGATAGTGTTATCACGTGCTACCCAAGAAAACTGGGGTATGTAAGTAAAACCAGCACAAAGTTTTTAAATGATAATCTAGTTTACAATATTGGTAATAAAACGTATCTATATTTTGGGAATAAAATAATTGTTTTTAACAAAAAATATCGAATTTCCAACAATATATTAAATAGAATTATCTCTACAAAAAATAAACTAGAGGAATATGAATATTTTACTTTTCCTAGAATATTAACAAATAGTTCAATAAAATTTAGATCTTTTAGTGATGAAAATAGTCCAATTGATCATTCTCCGTTTATCAATGAAGATATCCCTTTTGCAAAAGAATGTTCAGATGATGAAAATCCAGCAGGTGTTGATTGCAGACATCGTCTTATGAGATCACATCTAACAGATGTTTTTGTTTTGTACATAGTTGATATTGGTTCAAATCAGTTTGAGCTTGCAATTGAACAAGATTACTGGGTCGATCATTATAGAAAGATTTGGTCAGCAATATTTGGTTTCCGATGGTACCACAATGATGTGGACGAAAGTAAAATGAATGGAGATATTGATGGACAGGTTTATGTTACAGTAGATCCTCCAAATTCCCCCCCATATTACTTCAACCTAGGCTCGTTAGATATGAGTTTTGATAGAACTAGCTCTGATGTTGACAGAGATGCTGTTGGCGTTATAAATTATTATGGCATCAATTATGCACATCATCCTGAATGGATCTCTGGAGTATATATTGATTATACTCAAGGATCTGGTTCGGATATTGTCCATTATTATTCAAAAGAAAAACTAGGATGGCTTTGTGATTATAAAGTAATAGAACTCAAGTGTGATATTTCATTTCCATAAGTTATATTTTCAGGTTATGAGATTATTAATAACGTCATAACCTGAAAATTAAAATAAATTATTAATTAACATTATTTGCATCATGATATTTAACAGATATATAATCATCTCTATATTATTATTTTACACTAATTTTGCAATCGCACAAATAACTACGGGAGTTGGAGTTAGTTTTCAATCTTGTGTTATGGCTCCGATAAAAAATAAATTCTTAAGATTTAAAGTAAATAATTTTGGATATGGAGTCTCTTATTTTGCTAAAACAGACATAGCAAAGTTTTATAAAATAGCAAATATAGGAATTGGTGCATCTTTAGGCTATACTTATGATAATATTAATAAAGTTTCATTTCATCATCCAGAAAATCAAGAAGAACTAAGAAATAGTGAAAATTTTGTATCAAATTTAGGTTTAAACTATTTGAATAATAGATTTTTTATTAACATCGAACTTTTAAATTTTATTATTCTTGAAATAGGTATGCAAAATAGGATTTTATTCTATAGACATTTTGGATTCAAAAATAAAAAATATAAAGGAAACAATAATGAAAAGGAAAATCCTATTCCATGGTTCTACAAAGATTTCTATTCTAGTTTGGCATTAAAAATCGGAAAAATCACAATAAATTATAGGATATTTGATATAAATAAAAATGTTATGATTCAAGATTTTAACAAACCTAATACTTTACTTGGAAGACAAAAACCAGATATTTATACAATTTCAAAAATCCATATATTCTCACTTTCTATTCCAATAAAAAGCTACAAATCAGATAAATTTCCTCTTATAAAATTCTAAACTAATATACAATATGAAAAGTATAAAACTAGTTATATTTTGGATTTCATTAATATTAATTATTTCTTGTCAAGACGCCATAACACCCAACAAACCAGACACTTCAAAATTAGTGCTATTTGCTTATATTATCCCGGGAGAGCAAATAATAGCATCCGTTACCAAATCAATTTATTCTTTTGAAAATAATAGAGAATTAGCATTGGTTGATTCTGTTCTCGTGACACTATTTAAAAATGATGTTTTGATTGATACATTTGATCAAACAGATTCAGTTTTGTTTGTATCAAATCATAAATCACTAGCTGGAAATAAATATAAAATTCAAGTAAAAGATTTATCAACCCGATATCCTACTTTAATAAGTAATGAAGTTTTCGTATTGGAAAAACCCGAAATAACAAAAATTACTCTTGATTCTATTGGGCAAACAGCACATGGTTTAAGTTCACAAGATAACCTTAGATTAACCGTTTCTTTTGAAATAATTACGGGATACAAATATATGGCTTATACAACAGGAGCTTTTGAACAATCAGATCGGCAGCAAGGACATCGGTGGGAAACAAACACAGAATATCGATGTACAGAAGATGAATTAATTGACATTCTAGATGTATCTTTAGCTAATATAGGATGCTTTAGCAAAATGCAAAAAATAGTCTTTGAAAGAGATAATTATGACTTACAAAAACTAGATTCTATAAAAATAAAATTATGCAAAATACCGAACTTTACCGGAGATTTTATGTATAATTCCAAATTGAGCCGTACTTTAGGTAATCCATATTTATCAGCACTTGCTCCAGATGATAATATCACTTCAAATGTATCAGGAGGATATGGTGCAGTTTTGACGATTAGTTGTACAGAAGAAATTTATAAAATCAAGTAATTGAATAGATTATCAACCTATAACAATACAATAGCAAAGTTTTACAATTTCACAATTCAAAAATTTTACATAATTTAAACAAAAACATGAACAAATTCCTTTCAATAATATCAATAATACTCTTATCAAGCATTTTTGCTTTTTCTCAAAAGTATTATTTTGAAGGTTATGTCAATTCAAAAGATGGCAATGCACTTATTGGAGCTACAATCTTCGACATTGATAGTAAAAAAGGAACAGTCACTAACGAACAAGGATATTTTAGATTGAACCTACCAGAAGGTAAGCATACACTAAAAATATCCTATATAGGTTACAAAACATTAGTTCATACTTTGTTCCTTAATAAAGATCTAAGTAAAGTAATATTACTTCAATATTCTACAATGGACGAGGTGATAATAAAAGGTTCAAAACAAAAAACCCACCTCAATCCTGTACAAAAACCAATGGAAATGGATATGATTACAATTGGAGCAATACCATCGATAATCGGTGAGCCTGATGTTATGAAAGCTTTGGCATTGTTACCGGGAATAAGTCTGACAAGCGAAGTGTCTTCCAATCTATCTGTAAGAGGAGCAAGTCATGATCAAAATCTGATTATGTTGGATGAAGCACCTCTATATCAAACAGGACATCTGTTTGGATTTATATCCCCATTTAATTATGCTGCCATAAAAGATGTTAAAGTATATAAAAATGCTATACCTGCAATATATGGTGGTAAATTATCTAGTGTTATTGATCTACACTCAAATAATGGAAATAATGATAGTCTTAAGTATGAATATAATTATGGATTATTGAATGCCGGTTTTTCTCTATCTACTCCAATTAAAAAAGATAAAGTCTCTCTTTTTGTGGCAGGTAGAACTTTTTATTTAGGCATTTTAACATTACCACTTTATTATTTATACAAAAAGGAAGACATAGACTTTTATGCAACTTATTATCTATATGATATCAATGCTAATATCAAAATCACACCTAATGCAAAAGATGAATACGGTCTTTATTTCTATTCTGGAGTTGATAAAATTGTGGGTTTATCTCATCCTGATGAGAATTTGAATAAAGAAACAAATTCATATTTATCTTGGGGTAATCACACAATGAGTTTAAAGTACAAAAGAAGATTGAATAATAACATATTCGTGAAAAATCACCTTACATTTTCTAAATCTTTTAATGAGACCTACTTTGGTTATTTTGATGGAAAAATACAAGATGATAATTTTGAAATGTCCAGAATTTCTTCTCTTAATAATATTTCATTCAAATCATATATTGAAAAGTATAAAGGAATGCATTATATCCGGTATGGTTTGGAAACAAATTACAACATGATTAAACCATTTGAGGATAAAAGAACGGGAACTATTGAAAGTTATATTACTAATAAATACAGTTTTTTTCAAGCTGACTTTTTTGTTGATGATATGGTTGATTTAGGAAAAATATCATTGTATTCTGGTCTAAGAGTTTCAAATTATTTCATTAAAGACAAGCATGAACGGCATCTTGAACCACGGCTATCAGCAACATACAGAATAAATAAATCAAATAGTATCGGACTGGGTTATCAACGATTGGCGCAATACAGTTTTTTGATGCCAATAACAAATCTTGGTTTGCCAAATGATATCTGGGTTTCTGTTTTGGACAATATGTCTCCTTCAATAATAGATCAGATTTTTGTAGAGTACAATACCGATTTTTATAATGAAATGATTAGTTTGGAGACAAATATATTTTATAGAAACTATTCTCAACTTTATGACATAAAAAACAAAAGTTCATTTTTATTTAATATCCCAATTGATTGGCAAAATTATTTATCTTATAATGGAAAGGCTTATGCATATGGTTTTGAAATGCAAACTAGTGTCAATTTAAAAAACATCCGGGGAATCGCTTCATATACTTATAGTAGAAACAAGTACAAATTTAGCGACTTAAACCAAAGAGATTGGTTTAACGGTTATTATGACTTTCCTCATCAATTTGATATTAATATATCGGGTAAAATAAGTAAAAGATGGAGATTTTCAGCACTGTTTAGCTACAAATCAGGAAAACCTGTCACTCTTCCAATGGAGGTATTAGAAAAATCATTACTTGGTCCAATAGTCATTTATGGAGATAAAAATGGTGATCGTTTAAGTCCATATCACCGACTTGATATCTCAGCTAGTAAAACATGGAAAGGGAAAAAAGGACAAACAAAAACACTTACTCTATCTATTTATAATGCTTATTATCATAAAAATCCATTTCACTATAAATATATAAGAAAAGAACAAATCAGAAATGAAGAAACAAATAGTTATGAATATGTTGATATTCAACCAAAAATTAAAGAGGTTAGCTTGATTCCGATTGTTCCTTCTGTTTCATATAGTATTAAGTTTTAAAATAATTAACATCATATTCTCAATATGATGAGTGTGAGGAAACATATCTACTGCTTGTGATTTTTTAATTTCATAAGTATCAATAACATCTGTATGCATTCCTGCTCTAGGTGGATTGACAAATTATATATCCGGTTTTTTGAATGAATCATCTAGTATATCTTTGACATCACCAACAAGAAATTCAGCATTTGGTAAACTATTAAGTTTGGCAATAAGTTTAGCATCAATTATTGCTTCCGGTACAACTTCAATACCGATTACTTTTTTAGCATTTTTTGAAATAGATAAGCCAATACTACCAATTCCGGTATATAAATCGAGAACAATTTCGTTACCTTTCATATCTGCAAAGTCAACAGCTATGTCGTAAAGCACTTTTGATTGAAATGTATTTGTTTGAAAAAATGCTTTTTTAATAAGTCCCTATAAAAAAATCAAAAGAAATTCTAATGGTTTACAGATAGGTTATGATTATAAAATAGTTCAAAAGTCATTTTTACCTATAATACCATCATTTTTTTATATAGTAGATTTATAATTTTATTACTCATTGTTTAAATGAAAAAAATCCTATATTAACTAAGTTCATATTAAACCGAAGCTAACAGTAGATAAGATGAAGACTTGCTATCGCTGCGTCCTCCTCTTATCATTGACCGTTATATCTCATATTCGCTAGTTAAATATTTAATTTCAGTTTTAAAGTAATTAAATATTAAACTTTCTAAATTAAGCATTTATGTCATTGTACAACATTTAAACAGCTATACAGTCTTTTGTGTTAATTAAATAT
>JALSPK010000209.1 GCA_026986005.1 Saprospiraceae bacterium | reverse complement strand
GAAAGATCTTAGAGTAAGTGGCGTATTGTACTACAAACTTGAATCAGGAGATTATACAGCAACTAAGAAAATGGTTATTATCAAATAAACATTTGATTAGTATCGATAGATAAAATCGGTTTTTGGGATGGCCTCTCTTCAGCAATGAAGGGGGGCTTTTTTATTGTCTGTAAAGAATTGTAGAATATAAAATATTTATCTATTGAGATTTAAGTATTTGATTAATAAATATATAAAAAATACATATAAATTCTTTTATTCTTCGATTATTAATAACTACCTTAGCATCTTAGAATTAATTCTAAATATGGGCATAGCTTTTTATTGGATGTTTTTTCCATTTGAGTTTTGCCATTTTATCGAAAACTACATGGGTTTAAATAAGTTTATATTTGTGTTTATATTTCTTTCTTTGATGTCAAGGACACAAGGACAGAATAATTCTGTTAAAGTATATAGTGCTGAAAACATGAAAATACTGAGGGTTAATAAAACTTTCACAAAGTTTTCTCAGGAAAATGTTGATGGTGTTAATTGGGATCTTAGTTCTGATATTTTGAAGTTGGAGCTAGATAGTAATCAAAAATCTAAGCCACTTATTTTATCGGACTTTAATCTAGCTCTTGAACCGATAAGAAAGATTATTAGTTTTAAACTGGTAATTAAGAATCAAAATTATAGTAATTTGACAGGATTAAATAAGATTCAGGTAAAATTATTTGATTCTAGTAAATTAATATATAAAACGACAAAAAAAATAACAGGATTTCAACTCAAACCAATAGTTCTTAACATACCAAAAGAGTTTTATGACAGAATAAATAGTGACAAATTGAAAGTCTCAATAGTATTGGAAAATGGTCGCGAAAAAACAATTTTTGATATTGGTGAGATATCATTGTTATTGGATTATGAATCTATTTTTCACGCTTGTAAAAATGATTTGCTTACTTTTTATATTGATGAATTAGGTAGTGGATTTCGTTATGAATGGAATGTCCCGTCTGATGCAATAATTACTTCAGATGATAACAAGAATATCATTAACATTATTTTGAATGATAATAATTATGGTGATAAGAATATCTCTGTAAGTTGTATTAGTCCAACAGATACACTTAACGGAGAGACCAAATTTATTTACAAGGACTGTAGTTTGTCTTGCCTCTCCGGGCAAGTGCTTATAGATGATAATTGTAATGATTCTTTTGATTTGACCGATAATGGGGTAGATTCATTGAGAGTCCTTCTGTATAAAGGGCTGATTTTTTATACTTCTGCCTATACTGATAGCCTTGGATATTTTAATTTTGATGAGATAGAATCTGATTTTTACAATATTATTATTAATGATAAAAGAGATTTTGATGTAATTAATTCCAATATTGCAAGGATAAGTGTAGAAAATAGGGGGAATAGTATTATTAGTGATGAGTTTTATATCGAACCGGGTAATTGTTTGGATTCTTTTAATATTTTAGTTGATAGAAAGCTTAGTTGCGATTTAATACTTTGGGAAGATTTAAATGAAAATGACTTATTTGACTCAAGTGAAATAGTTGATATTCGACAAACCAATGCCCTATTATTTAATGATTATGGTAATTATAATATAAAATATTCTGAAGAGAAATATTATGTGGAAAATCTTAGTATGGGAGATTATACGTTTTGTATTGATAAAAGTAGTGATTTTTATCTTGCCAATTCTTTTGATAGTAATTGTGTAGATATTAGTATTGATTGCTTGGATTCCGCTAGAGTACAGTATTTTGAAGTACTTAGAAAAGGAGCTATCTCCGGAGAGATTTGGTTAGATAAAAACAAGGATGGAATTAAAGATAATGTTGAAGATCGATTATCTTCTATTGAAGTAGAACTGTTGGATACATTGGGTAATGCTCTTGCTGTTGCCAATACTGATGCTGCGGGAAAATATAGTTTTGTAAATTTGAGAATAAATGACTATATTCTTAATGTCCATTTTCCTGATAGTTTGGATTTGACTGGGTATGGTATTGGAGATAAATCTCATAATTCGGATTTCAAGAATAACAAGGATCTTTTTACTTCTGATATTTTAAATATAAGTAGTGGCTCATATATAAAGGATGTTGATTGTGGACTAGTTTATAGGCATTGTTCTGTTGGAGATTATGTTTGGTTTGATAAGAACGAAAATGGTATACAAGATTATGATGAAACTGGAATTGACGGGATAGAAATAAAATTATTTTCTGACAAAGGGGTTTATAAAAGCATGATAACCAATTCTAATGGTAGTATAAAGGGGTATTATAAATTTGATAGTTTGGATTATGGTAATTATTATATTGAAGTAGTTGTTCCAAATGAGTATAAAATCACCAAATCAAAAATTGGAGATGAGCTACATGATAGTGATGTCGTTGATGGTGAAGTTCGTACATCTGGCTTTACACTTTTAGCCGGAGAAACAAAAACTGACATAGATATAGGTTTGATACATAATTACAGTTCTTTGAGCATCATGACTTGGTTTGATAAAATTGAGAATAATATAAAGGATATATATGAGTCGGGTATTGATAGTTTGGAATTTGAACTCTTTGATGAGAACGGAACTTTTTTACGGAGAAATACTAGCAAAAAGATTTTTGGAGTTAAAGGAATTTGTGAATTTGACAGCCTTATTGAAGGGAATTATTTAATAAAGCTCAATGAATTTGATAAAAAGTATAAACTTGTTGATTTTGAAGTAGGGATTAATAGAAACTTAGATTCAGATTTTCATGATGTAAATGGAGACTTTCAATCTGAGAATATTTTCGTGAAAGGTGGTCAAAATATTAATGATATAGGATTAGGTTTTGGGTTGAACTATTCAAGTATAACAGGCATGGTATGGGAAGACAGGAACAATGATGGTATCATAGATACAGAGGAGAGAGGAGTATCCGGAATATTGATTGAGTTGTATAATGATGCTGGAGATAAACTAAGAACTATTCACAGTAATTCAATGGATTCAATTGGAAAATATGAATTTAAAGGATTGCAGGCAGGAAAATACTATGTGAAGTTTATTAATTCTGATTTATATGATTTATCAGACGGACAGGGTATTGATAATGCTATTACAGGTGATTTTGGACGTGGAACAAGCTCGATAATAGATATAGGTTGGGGACAAAATGTATTGGATATAAATGGTGGTTTTGTAAATAATAAATCTAGTATTGGTGATTATGTTTGGCTGGATGAGAATGAAAATGGAGTGCAAGATAATGATGAAACGGGTGTTGAAAATATTTTGATTTATTTATTAGACGATAATGACCTTATCATAGATAGTACTTTTTCGGATAATAGGGGTAAGTATATTTTTTCTAATATAGAGGAAGGACAATACAGAATTAAAGTTTCTATTGATAAAAAATATAAATACACAATTTATAGTCAATCCGATGATTTTGGTTCGATAATAAATGGTGCAGTAGGAGATGGTTATTCAGAATTATTTTCTATTGTTAGGGGAAAGGATTTATTAAATAAAGATATTGGATTGGTGTATAACTATTCTTCAATAGGAGATGAGGTTTGGTTTGATGCGAACAATAATGGTATTAAAGAGACTGGAGAATCCGGAGTGGGAGCTGTACTTTTGCTCTTAGTAGATAAAAAGGGAGAGGTTATTGATTCTAGTTATACAGACGATGAAGGCAATTATAATTTTGAAAAAGTAATCAGTTCTGATTATTTTATTCAACTTATTATTCCTGATACTTTGCAATTGATAAAGGATTCTTTTGCTTATCCTGTGACGGATGCAAACGGGCTTAATACCACTAGTGTTTTTTCAGTACTACCGGGAATCAAAATTGAAGATGCGGATTTTGGACTTAATCTAAAAAAGGCTGTTATAGGGGACTATATTTGGTTAGATTCCAATGAAAATGGACTTCAAGATATTAATGAAAGTGGCTTGAATGGTATTGTGGTATTACTTTATAATGATTATGGAGAAGAAATAGGAGCTACCATTAGTACCGTTCATGAAGGCAGGAATGGTTACTATTCTTTTGAAGTTGACAGAGGTATTTACTTTATGCAGTTTATTGGTGGTGATAGTTTGGAAGCGACCAAAATTGTTGATGAGCAGCAAGAGGCTAATTCTGATATATCGAATAGTTTGGATGTTAATTCAACAGATTGGTTTGAAATTGCTCCGGGTGAAATAAGGGATGATTTTGATGCAGGGTTTAAGTATAAAACGGTAACTATTGGAGGTAGATTGTGGTATGATACCAATGGTGATGGTATTTTGCAGAAAACAGAAGCCGGAGCAAATGGAGCAATAGTTAAACTCTATGACCGTACCGGGATTATTGAAAGTACGACAACTTATTCCAGTAATGTAGGAAATGGGTTTTATATATTCAAGGGGATAAAGCGAGGAAATTATTATGTTGAGTTTGAATATCCCGACGATTATGCAAATACTGTACCATTGAATTCTCTAAATCCTAAGAGGATGTCTTTTGTCACTAATTCAAATGGTCATGGGACAACGGATTTAATAGAATTTGAGGCAGGAACAAGAGATTTATTTATCAATGGAGGGTACGTATTGAGAACGGAAAATTTTATTGGGGATTATATATGGAATGATGTCAACGAAAATGGGATTCAAGAGGTTAATGAGGAAGGGATTAATGATGTGAAAGTGAGCTTGTACAATGCCAATGATAGTTTGATCAGAGTAACTCAATCAAAAGAATTTCCCGGTTCTGATAAAAAAGGATATTATAAATTTACAAATATTCAGGTAGGAGATTATTATTTAAAGTTTTCACTTAAAATAGGACAGACTTTTACCAAATCGAAGGTGTCTGACCATAAAAAAGATAGTGATGTTATTTTAGCAACCGGAGAGACAAGTATTTTTCATCTTGGTAAGTTAGATAAGTTAGATGATATGGATGCTGGGATTGTTTTTATTAGTCATGGTTCAATCGGAGATTTTGTATGGGAGGATATGAATGGAAATAGTATTCAGGATATTGGGGAACCTGGCATTAATGGAGTTAAGATCAAGTTGTACAGGGCTAAAGATGACTTATTGCTACAAACTCAATTAAGTCACACAAACAATAAAACAGGCGATAATGGTTACTACCTATTTGACAATCTTCCAAACAGAGACTATTATATTAAAATTGAAATGCCGAAAGATTATATTTTAGTTAGGAGTGGGATAGGGGGAGATACAGAAAAAGACAGTGACATAGAATCCTTAATAACGTTGAAAACAGGAATTATTGAATTGAAGTTTAAAGAAAAAAGGCATGATATTGATATTGGACTGAATAGGCATGCGGTTGTGACAGGGAAGGTTTGGTTGGATGATAATGAGAATGGTATTCAGGATATTGGGGAGCAGGGAGTTTCAAATGTGAATTTGTTCTTGATTCAGGAAAATAATAAAAATAATTACCCTGCTGTCTCAAGTGATTCAGGCGTATATAGTTTTAATAAGGTGCAACCCGGTAATTATATTTTAAATGTAATTATTCCTGCAGGATATTTCTTGACACTTGCTGATCTCGGTGATGACAGTAAAGATTCCGATATTGTAAATTCTGATGGTACGAGTGCTATCTATACTATGAAATCAGGCACTTTGACCGATAATCTTGATGTTGGGTTGATAAAGAATAATACCTTTAATGCAATATCTTATCCTAACCCTGCATTGAAAGACTTGAGCTTGGAATTTGAGATGGGAAGGAGCGATTCTGAAATTAAAGTAATTATATCTACTGTAAAAGGCAATATTATTAAGTCAGAAACCTTTAGCTCTAAAATCGGAGTTAACAGACTAAGTTTTGATATTCAGAATTTAAATCAGGGGTATTATAACTTGATTATCTTTGTAGATGGTAAAATAAAAATTGTAAAATATTTTATGAAGTCAGATAAATAAGTTCTACATCCTTTCAGGCATTTGAATTCCTAATAGATCCATTCCTTTCTTTAAAGTCTGAGCAACTGTATGCGACAGAGCTATTCTAAAATTTCTAGCATCTTGCTTATCAGTTCCTAAGATTCTGATATCCGAATAATACTTATGATATTTTTTTGCTAAATCGTACACATAGTTTGCAATCAGTGAAGGTTCGTATTCACTCGCTGCTTGTTGAATTGTATAAGGAAACTCTGAAAGTGTGGTAATCAAAGATTTTTCATGTGAATTGCAGTCAATATAGTTGAAATAACCATTCAAATCATAAGTTCCTTCTGATTTTCTCAGGATAGATTTTACTCTTACATATGCATTTTGGATGTATGGTCCGGTTTGTCCTTGGAGGTCAACACTTTCTTCAGGGTTGAATATCATTCTTCGTTTTGGATTTACTTTTAGTATAAAGAACTTTAGTGCTGCCATTCCTATTTTTCGATATATTTCATCTCTCTCTTCATCATTGGAGTCATCGATTATCCCTTTTTCTTCTGCATTTGTTTTAGCTTCCATTGCCATTTCTTTGATTAGATCATCAGCATCGACTACTTTACCTTCTCTTGATTTCATTTTTCCTGTTGGTAATTCTACCATTCCATACGATAAGTGATACATATCGTCTGCATAAGGTCTATTGAGTCTTTTTATGATTTCAAACAATACTTTAAAATGATATTCCTGTTCATCTCCTACGACATATATCATTTTTTCAGTTTTAAAATCTTTATATCTCAATTCGGCGGTGCCGATATCTTGGGTAATATAAAGAGAAGTACCATCACTTCTCAATACGATTTTTTTATCCATGTTTACATCGGTCAGATCAGCCCAAACACTTCCGTCTTTTTCTGTGTAAAAAACATTATTTTTAAGACCTTCTTCTACAATCTTTCTGCCAAGAATATATGTTTTAGACTCAAAGTAAGATTTTGTAAAACTTACACCAAGTTCTTTATAAGTTTCATCAAAACCTGTCAAAACCCAATTATTCATTTTTTTCCAAAGCTCCATTGTTTTAGGATCTTTGTTTTCCCATTTCAATAGCATTTCACGTGCTTCTTTGCCTAATTTACTATAATCGTTGAAGTAATCATTTTTATAATCAGCAAAAAAATCATTTTCATTTTCATATTTGTTTTGATTGATGAAAATGGTTTGTGCAGTTTTAGTTTTTTGCCATTTGGCGTATTCATTATTAAACTCGGTATTGAATTTTACATAGAAATCACCTACCAAAAAGTCTCCTTTTCTATTACTGTTTTCAGGAGTTATGCCATCGCCCCATTTTTTCCATGCAAGCATAGATTTGCATATTGCTATCCCTCTATCATTTACGACTTGAGTAGTGATGACCTCATAACCGGCTGCATCCATTATCTTAGATACTGACCAGCCCAATAGAATATTTCGGATATGACCTAAGTGTAGAGGTTTATTAGTATTAGGTGAAGAAAATTCAACCATTACTTTTTTATCTTTGGCTTTGCCTCGACCAAAATCTGGTGTAGATTGAATATCTTGAAGAGTATTAGTCCAGTATTGAGGAGAAAACGACAAATTCAAAAAGCCTTTGATTGTATTAAAATCATTGACTATTTCAGAATTTGATTTTAATTCCTCTCCGATTAATTGTCCTACTTCTTCAGGTTTTTTCCCGAAATGTCTTATTAAAGGGAAAACTAAAAGCGTATAATCTCCTATAAATTCTTTTCTGGTAGAAGAAATAGTTAGAGATTCCGGATCAATTTTTTGTTGTGTAAGTTTCTTTATTGCTTCTGAAATTTCAATCTTCAATTTATTCAATGCACTCATTTAGCTTGTTTTTTATATTATGAGTGCAAAGATAGTATTTTTTTATATATACTATGCCATCATAGGATTTTGTAATGAAAACCGTAATTTAAGCATAGATGGCTATGTATATTTTTTAAAAAATCTCATCAAAAATCTTTATTTTTCCAAAATCAAGCACTTTATAGACAGACACTAAATATTTTGTAACGATTTGTTTCACTATATATACTAATTTTTTCAATATGTTTATTATCTTTGTTATTTCTGCACATTTGAAATGATTGTGTCAGGATGATAGTTTATTATAGATATAAAAAAATAATTAAATACAAGAATATGGGAAATGTTAGAGTGAGATTTGCTCCTAGTCCTACAGGGCCGTTACATATTGGTGGGGTACGAACAGCGTTATACAATTATTTGTTTGCAAAGAAAAACAAAGGAACATTTGTATTGAGAATAGAGGATACTGATCAGACTAGATATGTAGAAGGGGCGGAAGATTATATTAAAAAATCTTTAGAGTGGCTTGGGCTGGGATTTGATGAGAGTCCTGAATCAGGAGGAGAATTTGGACCTTACAGACAAAGTGAAAGGAAGGCTATTTATGCCAAATATGCAGAAAAATTGGTAAGCATGGATTATGCATATTATGCATTTGACACAGCTCAAGAATTGGAAATGTGGAGAGCAGATATGAAATCTCAAGGAGTTCATTCCCCCAAATATGATTATTCTACCAGGATGAGCATGAATAATAGTCTTGTATTGGGTAAAGCAAAAAGCAAAGAGCTGATTGCTAATGGAACTCCTTTTGTGATAAGGATTAAAGTACCTGAAAATGAAAAAATAACTTTTACCGACATGGTTAGGGGAGAGGTAAGCTTTGATACTAGCGAACTTGATGACAAAGTGATGTTAAAAACAGATGGAATGCCCACATATCATTTAGCTAATATTGTAGATGATCATTTGATGAAAATAACACATGTTATCAGGGGTGAGGAATGGCTGCCGAGTACTGCTCACCATGTACTTTTGTACAAATATTTATGTTGGGAAGATTCCATGCCACAATTTGCACACTTACCTTTGATTCTAAAACCGGTGGGAAAGGGTAAATTAAGTAAAAGGGATGGAGCAAAGTTTGGATTTCCAGTTTTCCCTTTGAGTTGGAATTCAGATAATCCTGAAGATAGTTTTATAGGATTTAAAGAATTTGGGTTCTTACCTGATGCTACGATCAATTTTTTAGCTCTGTTGGGTTGGAATCCCGGAACAGAGCAGGAGATTTTTGTTCTATCTGATTTGATTAAATCATTTTCGATTGAAAAGATTGTGAAATCGGGAGCACGATTCAATATAGACAAGGCAAAATGGTTTAATCAACAATATATTTTGGCTAAGAAAGATGAAGAGCTTGCTGAATTGATAATGCCTTTGATTGAAGAAGAAGGATACGAGATAGATATGGATTATTTGAAGCGTGTTGTTAGTTTGATGAAGGCTCGTATTGAACTTTTACCTGATATACTTGAATCAGGAGTATTTTTCTTTACGGATAACTTTAATTATCAGGAAAAGATTGTCAGAAAGAAGTGGAAAGAGCCAAATGCCGGACATGTAAAAAAGATAAAAGAGGAATTAAGTAGTCTGAAGAATTTTAATAAAGAAAATATCGAAGAATTAATAAAAAACTATATAGAGTCAAATGAATTGAGTTTTGGAAATATATTTCCTTTGTTGAGAGTAGCTGTTACAGGCACAACAAAGGGTCCTGATTTGTTTGAAACAATGGAGGTTTTGAAAAAAAATAAAACATTATCGAGATTTGATGTAGCGTTTGATAGCTTTGATGTAATCATTAAGGGTAAGACAACTAATTAAAAAGTATTAAAATGATGAATTTTACATTTAGAATCGTAATAATAATTGTTTTGTGGGTATTTGCTCTTTGTCAGGTTTCGGGACAATTTAGCTTTGAATACACAGGTCCGGATACATTGTATGTTGACTCAAATTGTGAAGTACCCTTGGATTGGGGACATCCCAATACTCCAACGGTAAGTTCGACAATTGGTGCGACAATTGTGTCGTTTGATGTTGATAGTATAAGCAATAACTATGTGATAGGACAAAATGTAAACGCAGGACAGACGATTTTAGTGATATACAAAGCTGTAGACGATCAAGGTAATGTGGATTACTTTTCATTTGATATTGATATTGTTGATACATTGATTCCGGTTATAACAGTTGAGCCCCAAGATGAATCTTATCCATGCCAGACTGAAGAGGGAGCTATTACTACAAAATTGCACGTCTGGTACAATAATCACGGAGGAATGGTTGCTGAAGATAATTGTGATAATATTGTTTACGTTGCCAATAAAACATTACAGGAGACTGAAACAGAATTCAATCAATCTGTAAACGATAATTGTGGTAACACGCGAAATGTTACTGTTAAATTTAGTGCGGAAGATCAATACGGGAATGCTGCTATTGATACATTTTCTGCTAGTTTTTTCACTTATGATAATGACAGACCTGAATTTACTAAAAATCCAAGTTCGTTGGAAATTGTTTGTAATGTAGATTCGGATTCGTTGTTGGAAGCGTGGATAGATGATAGAGGGGGAGCTAGAGTTGAGGATAATTGCACAGATACAGAAGACATAGTGTGGAAATTTAACTGGTCAGATGATAAAGGAGGAGGAGGATTTGAAGAGGTGGGTGATAAGCCCTATAAATTGTCAGCTAAAGAATATTGCAATTATGCTGTAACTGTCTTTTTTATTGCTGAGGATGAATGTGGCAATACACATGCTTCTCCGACTGGAACGACATACAAATCTTATGATGATTCAGAGCCGGTTTTTTCTGTTTTACCGCAAGATACTATCATTGATTGTTCGGCGGAAATACCAAGACCTGAAGTGAGAGCATTTGATGATTGTAAGGGAGAATTAATAGTTTTGTTTAGCGAATTAGACGTTGACAAAAGCGATAATCCTGATTCTTGTAGTTATTATAATTATACAATTAATCAAAAATGGGAAACTGATGATGAATGCGATAATTATATTGTTCATACCAGGACAATAACGGTGATAGATACTACAAGACCTTATTTTGAGGTCCCGGCTGATATCGAAGTGGAATGTACCGATGTAGATGATTTTAATATTACGGGTAGTCCGGAGAATGTTTTGGATAATTGTGATAATACTGTGATAATTAGTTATGAAGATGAACAAGTGGGTACAGGCTGCCAATATCATATACTTAGGACGTGGACGCTAACAGATGCTTGTGGTAATAGCAATGTAAAAACACAAGATATAACTGTAATTGATAGTATTTATCCTGTTGTTATTCATGAACCGTCCAATATTACCCTTAGCTGTGATGACAATGTATTATTTGAAGATGCATTCAATGAATGGATATCTACAAAAGGCAATGCTCAAGTGACTGATAATTGTAATAAAGTATATCAAGTTGCTTGGGTTCCCGGCACTTATACTCCTGGAGACAGAAGTACTTATCCTGGTGATTTAGTTAAATTTGATATGCCTGATACACTTGTCTGTGCTAATGATACTGTGTTGTACTACAAAGATGTAGACTTCGTGTTTTTTGATAGGTGTTTCAATACGGTATCTTTTACAAGGAGGTTTGCAATGGTAGATATAGTCAAACCGAAGTTGCATTCTTGCCCCAAAGATACGTCATTTGTGTTACCTGCTGATGCTTGTGAGATGAATGTAAAGTTGGTAATGCCTGATGTTACGGATAACTGTGCGGGCTCAAATATTGAGGTCAATAAACATATAGTAAAAACAATAACATCTCCTGTTGCAGGAAGCAAGACTATACCTGTGGATCCTGTTGTTTTGGAGATAGGGCCTTTTAACCCAAATGAGGTCAATGCAGTTGAGATATTGTCATTGATTTTAGACTTTAATAAACTGGATGCAAATGGTGCTACAGAGTTTTTTGTCATATATGGGGAAAATGGGGTTGTATTGGATACCACTGAGCAGATTGAGACCGAATGTTCACAATTAGTGATGGATATTGCAGATAAATTACCTCTTGATCAGTTCAAAAGTTGGATATTGGATGGTTCTTTGACATTGACATTAATTCCAAATCAAATTGTTGGATACGGAGATTTATCAATAAATGATATCTGTGGAGGTAGTAGTGTATCAGTAGATTTGTTATACACAAGAGATAATCCCAATTCTCTAAGATATTCTTTGAAAATAGATGAAGGAGAATATGAAATAATAAGTGGAGGAGAAAGCATTGATTCCTTGTTGTCGATAGGCAATCATACTCTAAATTACAGAGTATTGGATTGCGGTAATAATGCAGCAATATGTACACAACAGATCAATATTTTTGATGAGCAACAACCAGAAGTTAGATGCCCTGCAAATATATCAGTTGAATTAAATGATGACACTTGCTCATACTTATTGCCATTGCCTTTGGATATTGAAGTGAGCGATAATTGTGGTTCAACTTTTGGTGTGAAGCAGACAATTCCTGATAATACAAATGATGCATTAATCTCATTTAGCTTTAATACCGGATTAAATGAGTTTGTTGCCAATAGCAAGGTCTATACATTTAAAGGTATAAGTGCGGACAGATTAATCTCCAATCCATTTTTGAAAGTGAAGATTGTTGGTGATATAGATGAAGTTGATGAGTATTTTGAGATATTGAGCGAAGATGGTTTAGTGATTGGCAATACATCTAGTGCAAATAATAACACTATTGCCGGAGATTGTTCTTCTCCTTCATTTACTACTATCAAACTTGATAGTTCGAAAGTTAGCCAATGGGCGGGGGATGGAGTTATTATGTTTACTGCCAGACCTGTGATAAATACGAATAGCATTAATCCATGTGATAATTCTGCCGTAGCCGATGATGGAGATAATGATGGTATAAGCAAAATGTTTTTTACTTTGGAATACGACAAAATTGATTTGTCATATTATATAACAGGAGCAACACACAAAGAATATACTTCATATGGAGATAGTGAAATTCCGCATTTTATAGATTTTAAGGGAGGGCTATCTAAGGTTTATTATATAGTAGATGATGGTTCGGAAAACAAAGACACCTGTTCATTTAATGTGGAGGTAATTGATAAACAAGCACCGACTGCTGTATGTGAAGAGTTTTATGTTTTGTTTGTGAATCCAAATGGAGTATCAAAAACAATTTTAGATCCACAAAGTATAGGGTACAATAGTTTCGATAACTGTGAAATAGATTCTATGGCTGTATTTCCCAATTCATTTGATTGTTCCCAAAGCGGGAATACTGAAAACGTGAAATTATTTGTTTGGGATAAATCCGGATTGGTTGATTCATGTAGTTTGAACATTAAGATAGACCTCGCTCCACTTGAACCTACATACAAAGCAGGAATTTGCTTTCATGATACTTTGAAGTTGTTTGCAAATTTGCCTGACGAGCCGGATGGTACATGGACTATTGACTGGAATGGTCCATTAGGATTTGCTTCTAATTTGGAGAATCCGGTTAGACCAAATGCCGACGATACTTATTCGGGGACTTATTCTGTGACAGCTACCGGATTAAATGGTTGTACAAGTACCGGATTTGTAGAAGTTTCCTTTGAAGACTTGAGTAAGCCGGAGTTGACTAGTAGTAAATTAAAAATATGCTCAAACGAAGGGCTTGTTTTAGAAACAAATACTTATTCAAGTGCGGTAAAGTATTATTGGTATGAGGGTTCATATCCAACCGGGAGTTTAATAGACTCAACGACAAATGCAAGTTTTAATTTGACCCCGTCATCCGGTGAGCATTATTATTATGTAGTTGTTAAAAGTTCTAATTGCGAGTCATTAGCATCGACTTCGCTACTTATAGAAGTGCTTAAGCAACCAAATGCTGAGGTGGAACGAAGTTTTGTCAGTCTGTGTGAAGGAGATATATTTCAATTGATGACTGAATCCGAAGGTACGGATTATCACTGGTGGGGACCAAATGGATTTGATAATTCACAACAGAATCCTCCTGTTTTTGATAATATAAATGCATTAAATCAAGGGACATATTATTTAGCTGTCAGCAATGGGATTTGTACAGATACGGCAAAGGTTGAGTTGGTAGTATTGCCTAGACCAATCACGCCGGTTATTGAGAGTGATACCTTGTTTTGTGAAGGTGCGGATATTGTTTTAAGTATAAATAATATTACAAATGCAGATAATTATATTTGGTTTCACAATGGAGTATTATTTAAAAGTGAAATATCAAATTCACTTGTCATAGAAGATGCATTGACAGAATATAATGGGGAATGGAAAGTAGTGGTAAAGAACGGTAATTGCTATTCAGACACATCACTCGTAAGTAATATAAAGGTCGAAGGTGCATATAGTGTTGATGCATCTAATAATGGGCCTGTATGTGAAGGGGATACTATATCATTGTTTGCTCCGTCAATTCAGAATGCTGACTACTTATGGACAGGGCCAAATGGGTATGAGTCAAAAATTCAGAACCCTAATTTTGTAGCTTCGATGTCCGGAGATTACCAATTGGTAGTGACGACTGAATCCTCATGTGAGTACTACTCTTCAACCAATGTAGAAGTCAGGAGGAGACCAAAGATAACTGCATTGAGTAACGATGCCGCAAACTGTATAGGAGAAGGTGAATGTGTTAATTTTTATCCTTCTGTTTTTCCTAACAATATAGCTTTCAATTATAGTTGGACAGGTCCAAATAGTTTTGTTTCGCAAGACAGCATTGCAGAGATTTGTGATTTTGATACAATAGATAATGGCTTGTACGAGCTTGTTATATCAGATGGATTTTGTGAATCAAAAATTGAATCTACTTCAGTTAGTGTTAATAAAAGGCCGAGAGTACCGGAATTGAAAGTTGATGCTAGTGTAGTGTGTGAAGGAGATTCAATCATGCTTTATGTTGAAAATAGTTATGGTAAAGATGTTATTTTTCATTGGGTAACGCCAAAGGATGGAGAATATGATACAAAAAAGCCATATTTTATAATCCCATTTGCTAATATTGATAAGACAGGAGAGTTTTCAGTTTATATTGAAGAAAATGGGTGTGTATCTGATTTGTCAGAGAAAATAGAAATATCTGTATTTTCAAGACCAAATCAGCCATTTATTACAGGAACAAATCAGATATGTGAAGGAGAAAAGATTGAACTGAAGTTGATAACGAACTATGGGCCAAATGCTGAATTTAGTTGGGTCGGTCCAAACCATTTTGTTTCAAATGCTAGAGAGCCTATTATATTTCCTGCTAGTGTTAGTAGTGCAGGAGTTTATGTGCTAACTGTTATTGTTAATGGATGTGAGTCTGTTCAATCTGACGGCTTTGTAGTGGATGTAGTAGAGCGACCCAATATACCTAATATTATTCCTGTGGACACTTCGTTTTGTGTCAGTCAGGGAGATGATGTAGTAAATTTGTGCTTGGAAGAGGTGGAAGCGAATACTATGTATTCATGGTATCTGAATAATTCGGTGCCAATACTTTTGGTTTCGAGTAAAGAAAGATGTGTCTCTATTAATGATTTTAAAGATTTTATTGATGGAGAAAATAGTATATTTGTAGTTGCAGAAAAACAGGGATGTGAATCAGATGAATCAGGCATTACAAGGTTTATAGTTAATATTGCACCTAATAGGAAAGCCGAAGTGGTGAAAGATGTTTTCGTATGTAATCAAAATGAGGTTGAGATTGTAGCGAATCCTGATCCGAACGGAAGATGGTATTCCATTGGTACAATTACTTCTATTGAACATCCGGAAAAAGCTAAGACAAAAGTATTCAATTTAGATTTTGGTAATAATTATTTTGTATGGAGCTTGTCGCATGGTGTATGTTTGGATTATTCAAGAGATACGAGTACAGTGTATTTAGAGTATGTACCAGAAGTTAATGATGATGAATATTCAACACCATATAATTCTGAACTGGATTTTGAACCCATGGAGAATGACCTTCAGATAGAAGATACAAAAATCACAATTTCCGGAATTGGAGATATTCATGGAGAATTGATAGATAATGGAGCCGGAAGCTTTACATATACGCCTTTTCCTGAATTTATAGGCAAGGTTCTACTGAAATATAGTGTTGCTAAATTATCATGTGCTGAGAATCAAGATGAAGGAACAATTATTATAAATGTTGGGGATAGTGATGATTGTTTTGGAGTGAATGTCATTACTCCCAATGGCGATGGTGTCAATGATGAATTGGTTTTTCCGTGTTTAGAATCGGAAGGTCATCAAAAAAGTGAATTGATAGTATTTAATGAATGGGGTAGTCAAGTTTATAGATCATTTGATTATAAAAATGATTGGCATGGTACTTACAATCAGAAAGATTTGCCTGTCGGTACTTATTACTATATTTTGTATCCATTTGGTAGTAATGGAAAGGCAATAAAAGGTTTTTTTGTAATTGAAAGATAGGTAAATTCAACTTCTATTAATGATAAATAAAGAATTATGATATTAAAATATTTAAAAGTGTTGATTGTAATAGGTGTTGTCGTCTCTGGGATATCAGCTCAACAAGATAATTTGTATACTCAGTTTATGTATAATAAATTGGGAATAAATCCGGCATATGCGGGAAATGATGAAGCATTATGTATAACTGGAATTATTAGAGACCAGTGGACCGGGTTTGACGGATCGCCCAAAGCTCAATCCTTGAGTGTGAATTTTCCGTTATTTGGTAAAGTTGGACTAGGGCTCAATATTTCAAGACATTCGATTGGAGTAAGTGAAAAGATGACGATAGAAGGTATTTATGCTTATAGATTTAAGATAAATAGTGGAAGTTTAAGTATGGGGATGTCATTTTCCGGGCGTTCTTATAAAAAAGATTTTGCTGATCCTCGATTGAGTATAATAAGGTCTATATCTGAAGATGGGGCTATTGATCATGGAATCTATAAAACATCGGTTTTTAATCTTGGGTTTGGTGTTTATTATTCTAGTAACAGATTTTATGTAGGGGCAGCTGTGCCAAGATTGATGAGAGCTGATATTGATGTGAAAGTAGGGGAGAGGAAGAGTTTTGAAGTACGTCATGTTTATTTGATGTCCGGGGGAGCTATGGACATAAGAAAAAATCTTGTATTAATGCCTCAAATACTATTTAGATGGGCGGAAAACTCGCCTTATAACTTGGATTTGAATTTGGGGTTTTTATTCTATGATAAATTTTATGCAGCTACTACTTTGAGAACAGGGGGAACTACTGATAATTGGTTTGAATCAATAGATTTTTTGCTTGGATTTCATATAAGTAACAGGTTGTTTATGGCAACTGCTTATGATGTGACTCTTTCCCCTTTGAGAAAATATGAAAATGGTAGTGTTGAGTTATTGTTGCAATATTGTTTTGGGAAAGAGGATAAAGCTGTTAGGGTAATTAATCCAAGATTTTTTTAAATATTTAATTTGTCAGTTTTTGATTGGCTTTAAATTTTAACATATGAAAAAATATATCTTTATTTTATTTATATTCATGAGCAACTTCCTATTTGCTCAATTTGGTTATAAAGAATTGATCGACAAAGGTGTTTTAGATACATTAAAATTTGTTGGGATAGATGCAATAAATACAAAATATTTAGAATTTTCGCCAATGTTTTATGATAGCGGAATAGTATACGTTTCGTCTAGACCAGGGGCAAAAAGAAAATTTGATAAAGAGATAGATGAAGCTTTTTTTACGCTGAGATTTTGCGAGGTAGATAGCAATGGAATATATTCGAATGACGATTTGTTTTCCTATAATTTGAAATTGAAAAATCATTTTGGACCGTGCGCATTTAGCATTGATGAGAATACTATGTTTTTAAGCAGAAATAAAAAAGGAGTAGTTAAAAGACATGACAAGGAAGAAAATGTAAATACTTTCGGGATATATATTTATAAGTACAAAAATGGATTTTGGAAATTGGACAGTGAGTTTCCGTTAAATTCTAATACGTATAATGTTTTTCATCCTACTTGGGATGAAGCAAATAAAAAATTGATTTTTGCGTCAGATATGCCGGGAGGCTACGGTAAAACAGACTTGTACTCAATTAAATATGTCAATGGAAGGTGGATTGAATTGATGAATTTGGGCTCTACTGTAAATACAGATAAAAAGGAAGCTTTCCCATTTATATATGATTCTAAATATCTGTTTTATGCTTCTGATGCTGATGGAGGAAAGGGGGGCTTTGACTTATATGTGTCGTATAAAGCTGAAGATAAGTATTTGCCAAAAATAAATTTAGGAGATAAGTTTAATTCAGAAAATGATGATTTTGGTCTGATATTGAGTCCTGATGCTTTAGATGGATATTTTACTTCAAATAGACAAGGAGGAAAAGGAAAAGATGATTTATATAGATTTTCTTGTAATAAATCTGTTTTTAGAGTTTTTAATACATATTATACAGTAAATGTATCCGACAACAATACAGGAGAGAAGATTGACAATGCTAAAATAACTTTTTCTAAGTATAAATTGGTAGCAAAAGAAAGTCCGAAAATAGCAAAAATTAAAGGTATAGAAAAAGAGATTATCTATACAATTGATCCATCAACGATTGTAGAAAGCTCACCCATTTATACAGATAAAAATGGAAATAGCCAAGTAAAATTATCTGCCGGCTCATATATAGTAAAAGTTGTCAAAAATGGGTTTATCCCCTATTCAAGTGTGGTTAATACGGAGAAAAACAGCAGGTTTTTTGACATAAAATTGAAACCTAGTGTTAAGGATAGATTCGTATTTGCATTTTTGGATTCAGAGACAAAAAAGCCGATAAAAGATATTAAGATAGAATTAGAGGGGGGGGACTCTATTGATTTGTTGAATGAAAAAGGGGGAAAGTATATTTTGAGTTTGCTGCGAGGAAATCGCATAAAAATGATAGCAGGTGCTGAAGGTTACATAAATAAGGAGTTGATTATCGAATATGGAATAACACCAGGTAATTTTGATATATTAATGGACAAAGTCAAAAAATATGTAAAATATCTACCTACTACTACCGGGGAAATTATGA
The DNA here is from genome assembly GCA_026986005.1 of Saprospiraceae bacterium. Lineage (GTDB taxonomy): Bacteria > Bacteroidota > Bacteroidia > Chitinophagales > Saprospiraceae > JADJGA01. The sequence continues at coordinate 51,917 of JALSPK010000209.1, read as the reverse complement.
TATTGAAAGATATCCTTTATAAGTACGATTCAGATAAATTGACCCGTAAAGCTAAAAAAGAATTGGACAAACTTGTCAATCATCTAAAATCTCATCCTAAACTGGAAATTGAGCTTAGCTCTTATACCGATTCTAGAGGTAGAAGAGACTACAATCAAAAACTATCAGAAAGGAGGTCTCAGAGTGTAAAAAAGTATTTGATACGAAAAGGAATAGCAAAAAAACGCATCAAAGCTGTCGGTTATGGTGAATCTAGACTGAAGAATCATTGTTCTGATGGAGTAAAATGCTCTGATGCAGAGCATGCTGTTAACAGAAGAACCGAAGTGAAGGTGCTATAGTAGGATGTATGCTTAGTCTCTTTAAAGCAACTAATTTTGAGGACAGAGTAATGTATTTTAGATAGGTTAACGGCATAAAACAATATTTTTTTAACTTTACGGATATTTATATAAATCTGGTATTATGATGAAGGATAGAGCGAGTAATATGCTGTCACTATTCTTTTGGATTATTTTCACACTCCAATTTTAAAAGATTTAAACTAATTGCTACTATTTTTAATAATCTCGAATTTCACAGTAAATTTGATGGTAAGTACGGGGTAAAAAGTAGTCCCCTCGGTGTTTTGGCGGTATTTTTGCAGCGAAGCAAAGCAAAAATAGTGATAAAACAAAAGTGATAAGGAACTAAAAATCACGAAATTTACAAATAATTTTTTATCTTAACTGGTATACTTTTTATGATTATTTGTGGTATGATTTTAATTAATAGTAACAAATTAACAAATGAAGTGAAGCAATAATAAGCCGGCTTTGAAGTCATGCTATCGCATGCTTTCAAGTCCTACCTTCAATTATCGAAAAATGATTTACAGCGGGCTATTTTAATATCCTTCCAAAGAGATTAAATTTGAAAAGATGATTAATCATGAAGCCAAGCAAATACCAGCAGCATTAATCTGTCATGATTTTATCAACCCACCCGCTACTGAGGTAGCGGTTCCTTCATTATCAAAAGAGGTTTACTCTTTTGGTTCTCTCCTTCGTCAAGATCGTTCAGTCATGCATCAAGGCAAAAAATGAAAATATTTTTAATAAAATGATTTTATTAATTTTTGGGTCACCTTAATTCCCAACGGGTCAGTTGGTCTGAATCTAAATAAAAGCACCATTATTGTTTTGACTTCAGATCATGGCGAAGAATTTAATGACAATAAAGAAAATTATTGGGGACATGGGAGCAACTTTACCAAATATCAGTCTAGTGTGCCTTTAATAATGTTTTTTCCGGATAAAAGTCCGGCTATTGTATCTGAAGCCACTTCTCATATTGATATTATTCCTACTATTTTGCGTGGAGTTTTTAATTTGAAAGATAGTGTCTCTACATATAGCTCAGGTAAAAATATTTTTGATTTAGATGTCGATTCAAGACCATTTGTTGTATCCAGTTACGTTAATCATGCTCTTATCGTTGATGACAATGTTTATGCGGTATATCCATTGGCATTGAAGAAATACAAAGTGAATAATTCAAAAGTCAAAGTTAAAAAAACTGATGCCAATTTATTTAGACAAGCAGTCGATGAGATGAATTGGTTTTATAGGTAAATGTAGAGGGCTTTTTGTACAGACACAAAATAGGTGGACAATACTTTTTAAAGTAATAATTCATAAAAATTTATGATTAATCAATAGCAATAAAGTATCTTTGCGCTCATGTTTTTAGAAAAATTACATGGTTGGCGCAGAAAACTAATAATTAGCCTTTGGGTATTATCGGTTTTAATGTTTATAGCTTTAGCATTTTTATTTTATACATTATCGAAAGATGATCTTCCTACTTTTGAGCAATTGGAAAATCCTAAGTATAAGCTTGCTTCCTTGGTTTATGATACCAAGGGAAGAGAGTTTGGAAAATATTATATTGAAAATAGAGAAAATATTCCTTTTGATTCGATCAATAAGAATCTAGTAAATGCTCTTGTCTCTACTGAAGATTCTCGTTTCTTTAGCCATGCGGGGATAGATTTGCGAGCATTGTTGAGAGTGATTTCCAAGACAGTATTAATGAGAAGGGAAAGTTCCGGAGGTGGCAGTACTATAACTCAACAACTTTCAAAACTATTATTCAGAAGACCAAACCTTAAGGGGTTATCCAAAATAAGTAGGGCCAAGGAGCTTGTGAAAGTAAAATTTAAGGAATGGCTTACCGCTATAAAACTCGAAAAAAGTTATACTAAAGAAGAGATTATCGCTATGTATCTTAATAAATTCGATTTTATTTATGGTGCTCACGGTGTACAGGCAGCATCCCATATTTACTTTGGAAAAGATCAAAAATATCTAACTGTTGAAGAAGCCGCCACTTTAATAGGTATGCTTAAGAATCCTGCACTGTATAATCCAAAACGATTTACAGCTATCGCGACAAAGAGACGAAACATAGTATTGTCTCAAATGAAAAAATATGAAAAAATATCTAATGATATTTTGGATTCATTGACAAATATACCTATGGATATAAGTAATTTTAACAAAGAAAGTCATGATGTTGGACCTGCTCCGTATTTTAGGATGGAACTTACAAAGTGGCTCAAAAATCTTTTTAAAGAAAAGGCTATAAAAAAGTCTGACGGTACAGAGTACAATATATATACAGATGGACTTAAGATATACTCAACAATAGACCTAGACTACCAACGAAATGCTGAAAAAGCGGTCTTTGAACACATGAAGGACTTGCAGAAAAGGTATTGGAAAGTATGGAAAGGGATGAATCCTATTAAATACCAAATAGAAAATGATAGGCAACTTGAATTAAGAGAGTTTTCAATAGAAAACAGGATAATAAATTCTCCAAGATATCAAAGTTTGAAGAATAAAATACTAGGAGATATCTTAGAAAAAATCAAATCCAAGTTTAATGGACTCGTGTTGAATGAAAAGGCTTCTTTTGGTTTAGTAAAAGTGAGAAAAAGGGAAAAAACATTACGTGATTTGATCCAAGAAGGAATAGTCAAAGACTCAAGTATTTCAAAGTTAAATAAGCTTTTAAACGATAGTACATGGGATGAATATCAAAGGAAATGGCAGTTTTTTCAAAAAGAAAAGAATAAACAGTTTGATACTAAAACAAAAATGAAAGTTTTTGCATTTAATTATGATAAAATGGATGTTGATACCATCATGTCACCCAGAGATTCTGTTATTTATCACTTGAGACATTTACAAACCGGAGTATTGTCTATGGAACCGGGATCAGGACATATAAAAGCATGGGTTGGGGGAATAGGATTCAAATACTTCAAATATGATCATATAAATAGCAGGCGTCAAGTTGGCTCAACATTTAAACCGATCGTATATGCTACGGCAATATCTGTGCAAGGGTTATCCCCTTGTCAAGAGTTTGAAGATATACAATATAGCATTGTTCCGGGAGAAGGAACATTTTACCTAAAAGACGTATGGTCTCCAGCAAATGCCAATGAAAAATTTACAGGCAATAAATATAATCTCTATCAAGGGCTCTTGTATTCAAAAAATTCAATAACAGTAAAACTTGTTAAAGAACTTGGCAACATTGAAGTGGTTAGAGATTTGGCATACAATATGGGAATTGACAAAGATAAAAAGGTCAATGGAGGACTACTGCTACCAAAAGTTCCAGCGATAGCATTAGGAGCCGCCGATTTGTCAGTTATGGAGATGGTAGGCGCTTATGGTACTTTTGCAAATGATGGTGTGTATACAGAACCGATTTTTGTCACGAGAATTGAAGACAGTAAAGGGAAAACTATTTATACTTCTGTTCCTAAGCAAAAAAGAGCTTTGAACTCAATGTACAATTATATTATGGTTGATATGCTTAAAAATAATGTTGCAGGCAGGTTTTTGCTTAATGGAATTAAATCTGAAATAGGTGGAAAAACAGGGACAACTAACGATTATAATGATGGATGGTTTATGTCAATTACCCCAAACGTGGTTACAGGTGTTTGGACAGGAGGAGATGAAAAATGGGTTAGGTTTTATACCCTTCAAGATGGACAGGGGTATGTAATGGCAAGGCCTATTGTGCAAAAATATCTTTATAATCTTGAACGTGATACTACAGTCAATCTAAATGTGAGCATGAGATTTAAAATTCCTGAAAATAAAAAATATCTGGATATGATCGACTGTGCCAAATACAAACAAGTAAAACCTGAAGATGAACAAGAGATGCGACTTGAGAATAAATTGCAAATGGATGAGTTTGAGGAAGAAGAGTTCGAAGAGGATATAGACACTTTGGAAGAATAAATATTACCAAATGAAAATAGCAGTCGCAACTAATGATAGAAAAACTATAGCGCAACGAACAGGAAGAGCTAAAGAATTTGTGATTCATGAAATAATAGATTCAGTAATTGTAAATACTGAATACAAAGAAAACTCTCATAAACATGACCATGAACACAAAGACGGTCAGGAGCATTCCCATAAAGAGATTGTCGATCTGTTAGAGGGGACTGACTTGTTAATAGTTAGAGCAATAGGGAAACACTTTAAACGCGATGTGGAAAAAGCTAATATTAAATATAAGAAAACTAAGCTTGAAAATATAGAGGAGATCATAGCAATTCTATAAGATATTATTAACTTTTAAAAAATTGGTCAATACCGGATTTGAGTTTTGACTATTCCATACAATTCTCAAGGTAGTCCTTTGCGTAATGTTTTTTAACTCTATAAATTTGATGTCCATGTCATATCCGCGTTTTAAGGATGTAGGCACAATAGACAACCCAAAATTATTTTCTACCAGTCTATATATTGAACTGGCATTTACAGTATAATGTGATACTAAAGGAATAAATCCGCTATCATCAAAGATTTGCATTACCTTTTCGTAATACGAATTGCTGTACGTACCTTCAAATAGTATAAACGGTTCGTCTTTTACCTGATTAAGCTCCTTGAAATTAGAACTGTTTAGTACATGATTTTTAGGCAGCACTAACGAAAAGGTGTCATTAAAAATCGGTCTTATTTCAATATTGCGCGGCACTCTTTCTATTCTCACAAAGCCTATATCCAGATTATGGTCTAATAATGATTTAATTTGCGCCTTATTGTCCATTTCACTTAAGCTAAATACAACTTCAGGATATTTATCTTTGAATTTGGGTAAAAGCTCAGGAATTATTCCATGCATTGCTGATCCGACATAACCAAGTTTTAATTTCCCTTGTAAACCACTACTTATATGATTTGCCCGATTCAAAATATTGTCTAGGTTTTGAAGATGAGATTTAAGTTCTTCTTGCAAAAAGACGCCTGCAGCGGTTAATTTAACTTTTCTGCTATTTCTCTCAAATAAAATAATCCCCAGTTCATTTTCCATCTGCTTTATTTGACGACTAAGCCCCGGTTGTGATATAAATAATCGATCTGCTGCTTTTCTGAAATGTAATTCTTCTGCAACAGCTAAAAAGTATTTAAAATGACGTATTTCTAATTGATGCTTCATAGTTATTAATTTCTAATACAAATAGTCTTGTTAAGCATCAAAAGTAATCATATCTTTGTAGCAAACAAAATAATAATTAAAATATGTTCAGCTACGGGATAGATAGATTGACAATTGACAAGGTATTGGCATTGTCAAAAGGAGAAATTAAGGGTGTTTTGACAAAAGCGGCTAAAGACAAGGTTAAAGTTTGTAGATACAAAGTTGAGATGATGGCTAGAGGTAAAAAGCCTGTTTATGGAATCAATACAGGATTTGGCCCATTGTGTGATGTACAAATAACTCCTGCTGAGACAAGTCTTTTGCAAGAGAATCTTTTGAAGACTCATGCCGTAGGAGTAGGCAAGCCTATTGATAAGAAGCTTTCAAAAATAATGATGATTTGTAAGGTTCATGCATTATGCCAAGGTTATTCGGGAATAAGGCTTGAGGTGATTGAACGTATTATATATTTTATAGAAAATGATTTATTGCCTGTTGTACCGGAACAAGGTTCAGTAGGAGCTTCAGGAGATTTAGCTCCATTGTCTCATCTATTTTTGCCTCTTTTAGGAGAAGGAGATTTTTGGCAGGAAGAAGAGATTGTCCATGCTGCTGAAGTATTGGAAGAGCACAATCTTAAAACAATCAAGCTGCAAGCAAAGGAAGGGTTGGCTCTTATAAACGGGACACAATTCATATTGGCTCATGCGATAGTAGGTCTTGATAAAATGGATTACTTGCTCAATCTTGCAGATGTAGCCGGGGCGATGAGCATAGAAGGATATCAAGGGAGTTCATCACCATTTATGGCACAACTACATGCGATTAGACCTTTTAGGGGTAATATAGAAGTAGCAGTACATATGAGATATTTATTTAAAGGTTCTGAAAATATTGTCTCTCATGCCAGTTGTTCAAGAGTTCAAGACCCCTATTCGATGAGATGTATTCCTCAAGTTCATGGAGCTTCAAGAAATGCATTTTATCACCTCAAGGAACTTACAGAAATTGAGATGAATTCAGTTACTGATAACCCAATAGTATTGAGTGATACCGAAGCTATATCAGGAGGTAATTTTCACGGACAACCCCTTGCGATGGCTTTGGATTACGGAGCGCTTGCTGCTTCTGAAATAGGAAATATTTCAGATAGGAGATCGTATCTACTGCTTGAAGGCAAATTTGGATTGCCACGGCTTTTGACGCAGTCAGGAGGTTTGAATTCGGGTTTCATGATTCCTCAATATACAACAGCAGCCTTAGTATCGGAAAATAAATCATTGTGTTTTCCTCCTTCAGCAGATAGTATCCCTACATCATTGGGACAAGAAGATCATGTATCAATGGGTAGCATTTCAGGGAGGAAATTCAATCAAATACTTGATAATATAGAAAAGATATTAGCGATTGAACTGATGTATGCAGCACAGGCAATTGAATTTAGAAGACCTCATAAGTTTTCAAATATTATCGAGAACAACTTTGAGATAATCAGAGGTAAAGTAAATAGGTTGGAAGAAGACAGATTATTGAAAGACGATATAAATGCGATGATTGATATGGTAAGAAAAAGAGTATTTAAAGTATATTAAATCTAAAGATCTATGACATTTCAAGAACAAATAAAACAAGGGATACCAAAAGTAATTCCTGTTAAAAAAGAGTATCCTATTGATGCAAATAGAGCCCCAAAAAGAAAAGATATTTTGTCTAATGACGAAAAACGATTGGCCGTACGTAATGCTTTGCGTTATTTTCCAAAAGAATGGCATATAGAGCTCGCTACTGAATTTGCTAAAGAGCTAAGTGATTTTGGTAGAATTTATATGTATAGATTCAAGCCGGATTATGAATTTTATGCTAGGCCAATATCGGAATACCCAGCTAAATCATTAAAAGCTGCATCAATTATGTTGATGATACAAAATAATCTAAATCCTGCGGTTGCTCAACATCCTGAAGAACTGATAACATACGGGGGTAATGGAGCAGTATTTCAAAATTGGGCTCAATATCTCTTGACAATGCAGTATCTGTCTGAGATGACGGATGAACAAACACTTCATCTGTACTCCGGACATCCGATGGGCTTGTTTCCATCATCCAAAGAAGCTCCAAGAGTTGTTGTTTCAAATGGGATGATGATTCCTAACTACTCTAAACCTGATGATTGGGAGCGATTCAATGCTTTGGGGGTTACACAATATGGGCAGATGACAGCAGGTTCATTTATGTATATCGGTCCGCAGGGGATAGTGCATGGGACAACGATTACTGTAATGAATGCTTTTCGTAAGATATTAAAAAAAGGCGAATCACCAGCCGGGAAGATATTTCTGACGGCGGGTCTTGGAGGGATGAGTGGTGCTCAACCCAAAGCTGGTAATATAGCAGGATGTATCACTGTTGCAGCAGAAGTGAATCAAAAAGCTGCTCAAAAAAGGTATGAGCAAGGCTGGGTTGATGTGCTTGTGGACAATATGGAGGCGTTAATTAATAGGGTCAGGGAAGCTCAACGCATTAAAGAGGTTGTTTCCATTGCATATGTTGGAAATGTGGTTGATGTTTGGGAACAGTTTGACAAAGAGAATATTTTTATTCATGTGGGTTCAGATCAGACATCATTGCATATCCCTTGGACAGGAGGATATTACCCAGTTGGGATATCTTATGAAAAATCAAATACTTTGATTAGAGAGAACCCTGAAGAATTTAAGTTAAGAGTTAAAGGGTCTTTGAGAAGACATGTAAAAGCTATAAATAAGCATACGGCAAAAGGTACATATTTCTTTGACTATGGCAATGCATTTTTACTTGAAGCATCAAGGGCAGGAGCAGACATAATGGATAAAAACGGTATTGACTTTAGATACAAATCTTATGTTCAAGACATACTAGGTCCGATGTGTTTTGATTATGGTTTTGGTCCTTTTCGTTGGGTTTGTACATCAGGGAAATCGGAAGATTTGGATAAAACCGATATGATAGCAATGGATGTATTGCAACAAATAATGGAAAATTCTCCTGAGGAGATTCAATTACAGATGAACGATAATATCACTTGGATAAAAAATGCAAAAAAAAATAAAATGGTAGTAGGTTCTCAAGCAAGGATATTGTACGCTGATGCAGAAGGGAGAGCTAAGATAGCAACAGCATTTAATGATGCGGTGAAAAACAATACTATAGGGCCTGTTGTAATCGGTAGAGATCACCATGATGTTAGTGGTACGGATTCGCCTTATAGAGAGACTTCCAATATCTATGACGGGAGTAAATTTACAGCAGATATGGCGATACAAAATGTAATTGGTGATAGCTTTAGAGGTGCAACTTGGGTATCTATCCACAATGGAGGAGGTGTTGGATGGGGTGAAGTCATAAACAGTGGGTTTGGAATGCTCCTTGATGGCACGAGAGAAACAGAAAGAAAGCTAAAAAACATGATTTTCTATGATGTAAATAACGGTATTGCCAGACGCAGTTGGGCGAGAAATAAAGAGGCATTATTTGCTATAAGAAGGGAATTGGAAAGGACTTCATCTTTGAAAGTGACCTTACCCAATCTAGTGGAAGATGATATTTTATTGAGGTTGTTTGATTGATTTAACTCAAGGAGTTGAAATAGATAAAATTATTAAAATGAGATTGCTTTTTAAAAATATTAAAGAACTAATTCAAGTCAGGACAAAACAGGAACTTTTTGTTTCAGGAAAGGATATGAAGAAATTGCCGGTTATATCTAATGCTTTCCTATTGATAGAAGACGGTATCATTAGTAATTTTGGGGAAATGAAAGCATGTCCTGAAGTGAACGTGGATAAAGAAATAGATGCGACTGGAAAAATGATACTTCCCACTTGGTGTGATTCACATACTCATTTGGTTTATGCGGGAAATAGAGAAGGGGAATTTGTAGATAGAATTAAAGGATTATCATACGAAGAAATAGCTGCAAGAGGTGGAGGAATATTGAATTCTGCTAAAAAGCTACAAGAAATATCTGAAGAAGAATTGTATGAACAAAGTAAAGTAAGGCTGGAGGAGATTATGCTATTGGGGACAGGTGCGGTTGAGATAAAATCCGGGTATGGATTGACAATAGAAGCAGAGCTAAAAATGCTGAGAGTAATAGACAGGCTAAAAAGGAATTACCCGATTGCTGTAAAAGCCACTTTCTTGGGTGCTCATGCTATCCCTCAAGATTATAAAAATAACAAACAAGGTTATTTGAACATGCTTGTAAATGAATTAATGCCGCGGATTGAAAAAGAACGCTTGGCGGAGTATGTGGATATCTTCTGCGAAGCAGGATATTTTACGGTAGAAGATACTGAATTTGTTCTGCAAGCAGGCTTGAAACACGGACTATTACCAAAGATTCATGTTAATCAATTTAATGCAATCGGAGGTGTTGAAGCCGGAGTAAAGTACAACGCCTTGTCTGTTGATCATTTGGAAGTGATGCCAAAAGAAGATATTGAAATATTAAAAGGTTCTAAAACAATGCCTGTTGCATTGCCTAGTTGTTCGTTTTTTTTAGGAATTCCGTATACTCCCGGCAGGCAAATAATAGATTCGGGGCTTCCATTGGCTTTGGCAACGGATTATAATCCGGGATCAACCCCATCCGGAAATATGAATTTTGTTGTATCTACTGCTTGTATTAAAATGAAATTGACACCCGAAGAAGCTATCAATGCAGCTACTATCAACGGTGCATATGCGATGGGGTTGGAGAGAGATTATGGTTCTATTACTGTTGGTAAACAAGCAAATATTATTCTCACAAAGCCAATAAATTCCTACGGTTTTATACCGTATTCTTTTGGTAATAATCAGATAGAGAGTGTATACTTGAAAGGAATTAAAATCTTATGATTTATTATGGATGATGAAATAGCTGTAATGGATTTTGCCAAGATGATAAGTATAAAAAACTTAAATCTGATAATATCATAAAACTTGAAGAAGAAAAAAAGAAATTTGCAGCAAAAAACCCAATAAAAGCAGTAGTTCAACCTGTATAGGAAGAGGAAGAAGACGAGGGATGTTAGTATCGTCTTATTCTATTTTTCACATGTACTTTTTACTTCTACGCGAGGTAATATAAAATCAATATTATAATACCTGTTAATATGATAATTCGCTCCAATATGCCGTAAATGTCTTAAAATGGCAAGTTTTGTGTTAAATACGTCTAAATTCTATATAAATTCTACCCATTTACCCTCTTTATTTATTATTTTTTAATTAAATTCACTTTTCTTGCAGCGTTTCGCAATAATATTGCGTCTATATGTTATGGCAATATATTGAAAAGCAATATATATATATAGTAAAATACGCAATAAGTTGATTTGTTGGCATAATTATTTTTAGTATAAAAAGTATGTGGTATTCTGATTAAGAAATAAAGCAAATAAACAATGTTTAGTTAGGCTGTGATATTGTTGTTGTGAGATAAAAATTATAAATTGAATTTAAAAGACTAATTGCTATTTGCAACTAAAGTACTCCGATTGCTGAGCCTGAACAAAGTGAAGAATCGGTAAGCGGTATTAAATTATAAATAACTAAATTAAAAGATAATGTACAATTAACAATGGCTCTTGAATGCATGAGATTTGCATCAATCCGGGTAGTTAGTTCCAGCCTCTGTCCTTACCGAAAAGATATGGAAAAAAGCACTGTCCTTTGCTGGAAGGGACAGTGCCCAATTTCTTCTCTTTATTTAGCTACAAACAAGATAAGAGAAGACTAACCACAAAATTAATAAGAAATGTGGAGAAACTTGTGTTTTCAAACAATTATTATTAGTTTTACAAACTCGTATAATAATATGAAAAATATTAGAAAAAAGTCGCAAGTCGCAACCAATATTTTAACAAGTCGCTCAAAGAGTGCAATACAAGACAGTTTTATTCTTAAACATTTAAAGATTGTAATGCTTTTGTTTATTATCATTTTCGGATCAACTTTAATACTAAATGCACAACAAGAGTGTACTGATGGGGTTCATGATTACAAAGTTATTGATTCCTATATGTCTGTTACAACAGCTATTTCACAGGGGCTGTTATTACCTGCAAATCAAGCCAAGACAACAGCTCAGTACGTTGTTTTAACTAGTGAGCTTGCTATTGATATTGATTATGACTTTGCTTCACATAGTGATATTATTGGGGATCAAAATGGAAAAATATTTATTTCAGGAAATAGACATTTAACAATTGATGGTGCACAACTACATGGATGTAATAAACTAATGAGAGGAATTTATATGGAAGGAGGAGGTGTTGTGACGATAAAAAATTCTAATATTTATAATTTTTATAGAGTTTTTTATATGACAGGAGGAAGTGGGCAAACGGTAACTCTCGAAAACAACATTTTTGAAAATAATAAATATGTAGTTGTTACTGATGGTATAACAGATGTTACAACTGATATCTTTGGAAATACTTTCATAGGTGGGACTATTGGTCCTCCTTATGCCTACAATGATGATATTGGAATTGCCTTTAAACTCAAAAATGTAGATAATTTCACAATTGGAAATCCTGCGAAAGCTCAAAATCACTTTGAGAATTATAATGGCAAAGAAAACAAAGCCTGTATTCAAATTGACTTTAATGATTTTAGTGGAACAAATCAAACAAATATTGAAATTGTCAATTCTGATTTTATACTATTGGTAGATAGTGAAATAAATATTAATTCTGATTTGAGTAGGGAAGATGAAGTTTATATTACAAATTGTGAATTTAGTCATGCTTCAATAAAAGCAGATGGACTAAATCATCTTACAATTACAGATTGTGATTTTAGTCACCCTACTGTAGATCTCCCATATATATTTACTAATGGTAATGAAGTATATGTTTCATATAATAAATTCTATTGGAGTGATGAAGATAATAATGCATCAAGCTTTTATGTTGCAAATAGTAATATTGTTGAAATAACAGATAATGAAACATTTAATACCAAGGGATTTGAAATTAAAGACTGTATTGGACTAGAAGGCAGAGTCTCTGACAATATCTTTAATAATACTGATTTAGGACTTTGTTTCACTAATAATATTTGCAATGGTTTTCTGTTTTCAGAAAATAACATTGAAACATATGGAGATGGATTTAGAATAAGTTTATCTGAAAATTATACAATTGAAAATAATTACATAGAGCATTATCTCACAAATCCACCAATTTGGCAGTGGTCTATATCTCAAATTGACTGTGAAGGATATAGAGTTGCTCACAACAACATTTTTGGTGCTGGTTTAGCTTCGGGAAATATAGATTTTGGAATATTTTGTAATAATTCACCATTTGGTGTATTAAAATGTAATGTTCTTAAAGATATTCCAAATAGCTTTTTAATTATTAATGACAACGATCCATTAGATTTGGTAGCCAATAGTATGAAGAACATAATTCATGCAGGAGTTAAAATTGGAGATTTTGGCTTACCTGGAATTATTGGAGATCAATACAAAAATGGCAACAGATGGAAAGATGATATTCCTACAGCTTTGGAATTGGATGCCCCAAATGGACCGGTCTTCACTATTACAAATACTGGGACAATGAATCAAGGCATTGATTTAATTCCAAATCCTTATGAAGGGAACATTCAAATTGTAAATGGACAAATTTCAGATAAAGAAGACTTTACTTATTGTTTATTATGTGAATATGAGCCACCCAGAGAGGTGTCAGGAAATGATTTTAACGATTATTGGAGAGGTGCGATGACTGATTTGTATTTAGGAAGAGACTGTAGTGAGGAATCAGAAAACTGTGCCGGTTCATTATTTGATGTACAGTTCAATATATTAACAGCATTATATCACAATCCGGAATTGTTAAATGAAGTAGAAAATGCATCACAGTTTTGGAATGATAAAATTAATACTCCTCTAGGAGAACTGTTTTCTATTGATAAAACTTTGGAGAGAATTAGTTCAATTTCTCAACTTGACTCACTTCAAAATGTATTAAGTAATATAAATACTTCTAAGATATATGAAACTAATTTCAAAGAAGTTTTGAATTTGAGGATTAGAGCATTTAAGTCAGGAAGTGATTGGTCAACTGAAGAAATTGCTATGTTGGAATCAATCGCCGGACAATGTCCTTCCTCTGGAGGCAAGGGAGTTGGTATTGCAAGATCACTATTAGGTAAAGATTTTAGAGAGTACAATGATACCGAACTGTGTGATACAATTGAAGAAAGAAGTACTATCAATTATAATCATGATATAGCTGTACTATTTCCAAATCCTGCAAAAGAGTATTTTGATATTAACTTGAATCAAGAATTTGAAACAGGAACAGTTGAAATATTCAATTCTATTGGACAAAAAATCTTAGTATTGGAATTGAATAAAAATGAAGTCCAAAGAAGAGTAGAATTTAAGCTTAAAAATGGTATATATTCTGTACAAATCGTATTAGATAAAATGATAGTCTTTACAGGAAAATTGGAAATCCTTAAATAAATTATAGTATGATGTGGTGGTTTTTGAATCACCACATCATTATATTATTCATTAAAATTACTTTTATGTCAAAAAAAATATACTTTGTTTTCTTTTTTTTCTTCTTCTACCTTATTTATGCCAAATGTCAAAAATATGATAACAATTGGGTTCTTGGAATTGATACTTTGGTAAAAAAAGAGAGAAAACCTTATTGGAAAAATGTTATTTCATTTGGAGAAAATACTTTAGATGTAAATAAAATAACATCTATTGAGTCGATAATGAGTTCTTATAATTTAAGTGCTAGTGATAGTCTTGGCAATCTGATATTTTACTTCAACGGGTTAAAAGTTTTCAACAGAGAAAACCTTGTTATGACCAACGGTGATAGTATAGGGTATTTTATGGATACTAGATATTGGAGACAACGAAATAGATACTGTGGTTGTATTTTTGGGCATTTAGAAAATCCAATAGGAATTTTGCCAACATCTGTAAAATTCATTCCTCTACCCGGGCATAAACATCAATTTTTAGTATTTGCCCCATTAGTTTGGAATACTAAAGGATTTAGTTCTTATGATGTCCTCTCATATATCAGGATTGATATGGATCTGTCAGAAGGACTTGGGACAGTAATCGAAAAAAACCAGCTTGTTTTGGATAGTCATATAGATGGTTTTGGACTGGTGCAGCATTCCAATGGTATAGACTGGTGGCTTGTGGCTCCGGTGTTTATGAAAAATATTTTTTATAAATATTTGATTACAAGGGATGGGATCTTAGGGCCTCAAAAACAAATTATTTATCCTGAGATTACATCATCTCCTTCTTCGGGTGACACTCCTATTTTTGTTAAAGTAACATCAACACAATATGGTAACTTTTCTCCGGATGGAAAATTATTTATCAGGAATGAGTTACATAATGGTATATTTATTTATGATTTTGACAGATGTACAGGAGAGTTGACTTTTAAAAGGAAAATAAAAAATGTACTATCTCCTTTGGAACTAGAGTTTAGTCCCAATTCCAAATATATCTATTTTACTTCAGGAAAAAACTTATATCAAGTTGATTTAGAGAGCTCAAATAATGAAAATAATAGTATATTTATTACTACTTTACCTTCATATAGTGCAATTGAATTAGGGCCTGATGGGAAAATATATTTCACATATTATAAGCCTGGAGGATCAAAATACATGGGGTATATAAACAGACCAAACTTACCTAGATTATCATGTGACTTCAAACCTTTTGGTATTGAATTACCTTATGAGAGTAATATTGCATTACCACAATTTCCTAATTATAGGCTTGGGATTGAAACAAATTATAATTGTAATGAACGAGATTCCATATTTATTCCTTATGGTGAAGCCATTAATTATAAGGTTGAGAATAAGGATTATATAAGAGTAGATAGATATAAATTGATAACGGATGAAAGTTGGAAAGATTTATTCAAATAAAAATAATAAGCTTATGAAGAAATATATTTTTGTCGTCATTGTTTTTAGCCTGTATATTGTTCATCTAAATTCACAAAGTCAAAACAGCAATTGGTTATTTGGTTTCAATGATACCTTGTATAAGGAGAATTGCGGAATAAATATATGGTACGAGGATTCAAATGAAATATCATTTGAATTCGTTAAAACTCCACTCAATTTTGAATCTACAATGGCTGCCATTAGCGATACTTCTGGTAACTTATTGCTTTACACAAATGGATGTGATATCGCAGATGCTTCCCATGATATAATTAAAAATGGAGGAGGATTGAATCCTGGATATTTTTATGAACAAGTATGTGGGAAGACCGGTTATATTGTACCTAATGGGGCAATGTTTATACCATATCCCAACATTGATAATAGATATATTCTTTTACATTTGGGAGCAGAACACGATAATACTAGTAGTATTAAAAATACGACTTTTTATTATTCTGTTATTGAGCATGTTAATGGTAAATTTGAAGTCCTTGAGAAGAATCAAATTCTATTGAATGAAGATATTGAATCATTTGCAGTCGTAAGACATGGGAATGGTACTGATTGGTGGATCTTTTTACCGGAATACCAAACCAATAGATATTTTAGATTTTTACTTAATCAAAATGGAATTGAAGAAAAAGAATCACAATATATTGGCTGGGAATTGCCTAATAACCTATGTAAATTAGCCGGTTTATCTGCTTTTTCACCAGATGGTAACAAGTATTTAAGGTACAATCGATCATGTGGTTATCAATTATTTGATTTTAATAGATGTTCAGGATTATTATCAAATTTCATTTACGAATCTGTTGGATATATTGTTGATGATCTTTCTTCTGATTTTGTTTTTTCTCCTGATTCTAAATATATTTTTATAAATAAATTAGATCATAGAAGGTTTAATTCAAAATCATATATTAACAAAATGTATCGAGTTGCAATTGATGAAATAGGTACAAAAGCAAAACCTTTTAGTGAATACGAATTACCATATTCTCTTCACTTTAATAGATTTTACAATTCTTTTAATGGGAAAATATATGTTTTGAATTCCAATAGTAGTGAATATATTGTAGAAATTGTAACTTTGGATGGTACTGATGCACTTGAATTTACACAATATAAGCTTCATGTTTCAAATGCAAGAACAGTTCCATATTTTGCAAATTTCAATCTTCATGAAATTGACTGTGATCAAGTTAATACAAACAATCATATTACAGAATCACTCATTTTGTATCCTAATCCAATTAGTGATTATTTAAATATAGACATTTCAAATATAAATAATATTAACCAAATATCAATTTTGAGTATTACAGGTCAAAACCTATTTTCAAAAAAGATAAAAGAAAATTTGAAGGTAGTAAAAATAAATATGCAGAATTTCAAATCGGGTTTGTATGTTATTGAAGCGAAAGGGGAAAATAATATTATTATTAAAAAAGTAATAAAAATATAGTTATGAATAATTGTCTCAAAATATTAAATACTGTAATATTAATTTTTATTTTTATTAGTATAAGTTTATCTCAAGATGATTGTATTGATAGTTTGCAAATTGATTCAATTCGTATAAGATATAACTGTATTCAATATTCACGTTTTGACGAATATGATTTTCAGCCGGTATGTGGATGTGATTCCATTACTTACAATAATTTATATTGTGCATCAGCATCAGGCGTAACTAAGTTTGAAAATACTCCTTGTAGTTGTATAGCTGCAAATTTTAGAGATACAACAAAAAATATTTTTTATTACATCTCAAAAATTCTGTATCCGGATCCGGTGAGAGGATGCGATGGCAAAGTATATTTATCTCCTGAGATGGCGGTAAGAAAAGGAGGGGTAACGTCATATAGTCGTAATTCTATACCATGCTTTGAGCAAAAATATATTGATACGACAATAGATTTAAGTATGTTTCCTGATGATCAGGTATGTGGATGTGATAATAGGAATTACAGAAATAAATATGAAGCTGTTTTATATGGTGGAGTAATAGATTGGAAGAATAGAGAGTGTTCCTGTATAGATGAATATGAAATAGATACTTCGGTTTTATGTAGTGATATTTATGATCCGGTATGTGGATGTGACAGAATTACTTATACGAACCAATGCATAGCTGAAAATTACTATGGTGTTCAATACACAAACCCGGGAGAATGTCCTTGTATTGACTCTACACTTATTTTTAGTGATAGTGTTTATTATGAGAATCGCAATCCTATTTTGTTTTATTTTTATGACCCGGTATGTGGCTGTGACTCTATCACATATACAAATTATGTTGTCGCACAGTATTATTTTGGAGTAGCAAGTTGGACAGATGGCGTTTGTAATTGTATTGATTCAACACAAATTGATTTAAGTGTAGAGTGTTATGAAATTTATTTGCCAGTAAAAGGTTGTGATGGTAAGCTATACAAAAATGCTTGTATTGCCAGATATAAACATGGAGTAATGGGTTATGAAAGAGCTGCTTGTTATGAAGAGCAGCAAGTTGATATTTCAATTGAATGTAATCCTTCTTTTGACTATGACCCTGTTTGTGGATGTGACACTATTACTTATCCGAATGAATGCTATGCTAAATATCATGCAGGTATTACTCGATGGTATAATGGAGAATGTATTGATGATACTACATGTATCAACAAGTTTTTAATTGATACATTCAAGTATTGTTCTGACATCTACGATCCTGTCTGCGGCTGTGATAGTATCACCTACACCAACGAATGCATTGCTAAGTATAGAAATGGTGTGAAGTCTTGGACTCAAGGTTCTTGTACTACAAGTACGGAAAATATCAATGGTAACTTTACAAATACTAATTTTGTAAATGTATTTCCAATCCCTTTTTCTAACAATATAACTTTAACTTTTAGTGATAATAGGAATCCCGAGCTAATTGCAATCTATGATATGTTTGGTAGAAAAGTAAAGAAAATAATTGTTGATAAGAAAACTTCAAAATTGAATCTTAGTCTTGAAGAAATACCTGCCGGGATATACTTTATTACAATCAAAACAAGAAACAGTATTTTTACCAAAAAGATTGTTAAGATTAGTGGCTAGTAATTTCTAATTCTTGATTATTAAAAGCATCAAATATAATTAGATAAGTACTTTTGTTTTTCTTTATTGAAATATTTCCTTTTAAGCAAGAAGCACTGACCGGTTTTAACTTGGATATCAAGGTTACTCCTTTTATTACTTTGTCATTTTTTGATTTGATAAGTACTTTTGTTCTTTCACCGCTATTATCGATGAAAAATCTTAGGTTTTGTATATCATTGGTGTAGTTTGCCACAGTTTCTATATCAGTAATCCATGTGTTTGACTTTTTGGCTGTGTTTATGATATTTTTTATCGGTTTGAAAGAGTTATTATTTTTTCCTATTAGATTGGGATGAGCAAGAATAAGCATCAGTCCACTATTTGGTAAGGTCGCAATTTCCCAAAAGTTTTGTAGATATTGATTGTACAACATAATGTCTTTTTTCATTTGTTCCTCCGATCTGTATTCTGCCCCGTCAAGGCTACCTAGGAAAAAGAAGTCATCATGATAAGTGGGAGCAATTTCAAGCATGTTGCTACTTTTGTAAAACTTGTGATGAGAAATCACGAGGTTATGGGGGAAATTGCTACCGTGAATAAAATCAATATTGTTGACACTTATGCTGGATTCGTATTTGTAATTGTGCAAATCTGCTGCCAACAATCCAAAGTAATTGGGAGTTGTATATGGAAATCTAAAGCCCGAAAAGTGTCTTTCCCATTCATTTTCATTTCTAAGAATATCATTAACAGCTAATGAATAATTTATATTTTTATAATTGCGAAATCGGTATCCACTTGAAGCTATTGATATATTATTTTCTACTAAATACTTTTTGATATCGGATGCTGTTTTTCCATTCACAAAAAATATAGGTTTTATTTTATTTTTTTTCATTTTGTTGGTTACGAATTTGTAATTTTTCAATGTTCCTCCACTATTAAAGCTTATTGCAAATGCTTGGTCATATCCGTTTGGCCATGGATTTAATTCAAGGTTGATTTTGTTTTTGTGAAGATAATCATCAACGACATAGTTGTAAAATTTCTGTATCTGTTTTATTCCACTATATCCTCCGTTGTTTGCCGGTTGTAGAAATTCGGAAGAAGCTAGTAGATAGCCTGTACCATTTCCATATTTGTTTTTAGTTATGGCGGGATAAGATTTGTTTCCATTTTCCCATGATGCCAATACCTTTAAATCTCTTGAGATTACCTTGTCTGGTACCAATGTCCATATATTATATTCAAATGTGTTTAGGGATTCGTCTTTAAAAGCGTCTTTTTTACCTATTATCCTATAACCTTTCATATTCTTTTCTTCCAATATTGCTCCAAATACTTCAGATAATGGATAATTGGATGGCGTCAATTGCTTGAATTTTTTTATTCTGTCAGAACCGTCAAAATAGTTTCGCCCAATATTGTCTCCTGCTATTAATACACCACCGGCATTGACAAAATCTTTTAGATTATTCAATTCATGATCTGTCATATAAGTCAATGAGTATTTTCTGTCAGCGTCATGTATTCCTAAAGAAGAGGATAGTATAATTATACTGAAATTTGATAATTTTTCTTTTTCATAAAGGACATCTCTTGGTTCCAATCTGACTTTTATTCCCCTTTTGTTTAGACTCTGAATTGCTATTACAACAGCCTCAGAAAGAGCAGGATCTTGTTTTTCAAAGTTGATTCCTGTAGTGACAAATAATGCATTCGGTAATTGAGAAATATTTTCAAAACTGCTTTCCTTTCTGCTTTTGGTTTCATTTTTATAGCACTGGGACATAAAAGTCGATAGTATAAATATTGCTATAAGAGCGTATATGTTTTTCATAATAATTTAGGTTTGATGTATTATTCAAAGACTTCTATTTTTATCTCATCGTTGGGCAATATGTCGAACATTATACTTCCGGAATAATTTCTATAAATACCATTAGATATGGAACCAGATATTTTAATCATTTCATAATCCGTAAAGTATTTTAATGTCAGGGGTTGAGTGTATTTATCTTGGTCTAAACTTGTCTTAATTGTTAAGAAAGTTATATTTCCGAATTTTTTGGTTATTATTTCACCTGCACTACGTTCTTTAATATATTGAGAAATATGAGACTCTGTATCGATCCAATAGTCTGAATTTCTTATAAGTCTTATTTGTTTCTTAAATTTTTCTAACTCTATAAAATAGTTATCTATTATTTTTTTATCGTATTTCCATACTTCAAGCGTATCCTTGTAAATATGGTGATAATTAAATATTGTCCACTCCCCGATTTTTTCTTTCAAGATACTGTCTAGTACAATTTGGGATATATTTGTTTTTATTGTGGAGTAAGATATCCCATCATAAGTAAAACTATCGGTTTTTTTGAGACTTTCACCTCTGATAAATGTAAATCCATTAATCGGCTTTTCTCTTGTCTTGTTATAATGACAATGGATAGTTTTAAAGGAATTGTTAAGTTCAAAGCCATCAATGCTTTCATTCTCGCTAATCTGAAGTGCTATTTCATTGCCATGAGCTTTTATTTCCCCATATTCATCAACTCCCAATCTGTTTATCAAGACCCCTTCGTCATAGTCAGAGAAACCGGCAACGTCATTCATAAATTTAGGTGATATACTAAAGTCTGCATTTATTTTATATTTGCTTATTTCCGGCAATGCGTACTTGTACTGTGAGTATCCTGAATTGTCAAACGTGATACTTATAGCTGCTTTTTTATCATGCATGAAATCAGTTATTATAAAATTTTCTTTATGTCCATTTGATTTCAAACTTTTATTTATTTTTAATGAAGAAAAGTATTTTTTCAATGTATTGTATAATGGTTTCAATCTTTGGGTATATTTTGGGGCATCCCATTCTTCCCATGTTGTGAAGTACGGTTTCTTTTCAGGATATTGGTCTATTATATTATTTGTCTTGTCTGTGATGAAAAAATACATATTGAAACCATCTGTTTTTGTGTATTCGATAGCTCGTGTTCCTTCTTTATCATCAAGGACAAAACGATGCGATGGATCAGAAACATTGATCAAATGCCAATCAAGGCGGAGATTGAATTTATGAGAGGATTTATTCCAATTCCAATCTGCATTTGATGTTGAGGGTATGGTAAAATCACCGCTTTTAAGAATGCTGCGATTGTTGATTATGGAGTCTGTTTTTATTCCTAAAAGGGTGGATCTACCTCTGTTTACCAGCATCAGTTGATCTATGAATATTCCGTTTTTGTTTTCTTTTGATGCATATATGGGTCTGAAATCATTATAAATATCAGTATATACCGAATATGGTTCATCCACTTGTATTTTTGCTTTATTATCCGAATTAAAACTAAGAAAAAATTCAAATCCATGTTCAAATTCATATTTGGAAATAGGTAATTTGTGATCTCCCTTATTTTTGTCATATGTGTCTATGGCTATAAAGAGATTATTCTTTTTAAAGTCGAAATTAGGTAATTCGGCGGTAATATAAAAATATGATGGATTAGCATTTGTGTTAAATGGTATTGAATTTGTTAGTGCATTTTTCTTGTTTGACGGGATTGTTTTGTCATTTTCCAAGGCAAGAATTCCAAAATTTTGTTCAGGATTTTCCATATTGTGCCATATTTTTCTATTGTTAAATGGTAATTCAAAGTCCATAACAAGCCAATTGTGTTTGAACCACTCATCAGCCCATTCAAAATATATAGCACCTGCACAATCAGATTCAAAAATATCTTGTGTAAGCGTCAAGGACAATTCAGCCTGTTGTGCTTCTGAATGTCCTCCCTGATTGAATCCCGAAGGGGTAAAGTGACTGATGCCTCTACTTGAAGGCAGTCCATATTCAGCTATTACTAAAGGCATTCCTTGCGTATGATTTTTCAAATCTTTTAGATATCCTAAATAGTTATCTTTTTTACCTTTATTGTTAATAGTATTTGCATAATTTTCTTGCAAGTAAATATAATCAGGATAATACGGATAAGCATGGTAAGCTGCAAAAATGCCGGTTTTCAAAAGATTGGTAGCATTGAATTTAATAAAATCAATGCTTATTAAATCATTGTCATATTCTTTTACTTTTTTGCTTTCAATAAATTCGGTATTGTGATACATCGGGTCAAGTGGCAACCAATTTACAAAAGATAAAGGATGCTGCCATTTGTATGTTTGCGTTTCATAAGTTGCAGCAAAATCCAATTGTTGTGCTAACCAAACTTCCATTGGGTTACCATTTTGAATAGTTATAAAGTCACCCAAAAAATGATTTTGTTTATGTTTCATTATAGTAGCAAATGCACTTTTGGGTTCCCATTCTCTTCCTAGTAATATACCGACAATGTATTTTGATACATCAGTAGAATATACTCCATGAGCTTTACCCGGTTTTTCTTTTAATACAGCTTTTCCATGTATTACATCTATCACATCAATTATTTCTTTTTGAAATTGGCGGGTGTATTCAGGATCATAATAATCTTCTGATTTTGGAACTTTAGCCCAAACTCCTTGCATTAAATATACTGGATTATCTGCATTGTATAGATTATAAAACGATAATGCTTTGTAGAATTCAGGTGGAAGTATTGTGTATACTCTGATTGTATTAGCATTCATCAAACCTATCATCTCTATCCATTCCAAGTATTTGTCAAATGTAAGGGAGAACTCTGCCGGAAACTTTCCCGGAACAGCTACGCCCAGATTAACTCCCTTTAAAAAAAAGTCCTCGAAGTCTACAACTTCTCTTTCGTTAATAATCTGTTTTTGAAAATACACCTTACCGGTTGTGAATTTATATTCAGATTGTTTTGCATATTTTTCAAGTTTTTCTGAAGATGATTTCTCAAATAAAGCTTTGCTTTCATCCTCGACATATTTAGTAATTATTCGTTCCTCACGAATGGATTCTTCGTATTTCATCATCTTGAATACTGTATAAACCAGCATTGCTATCAAAGATAATATGACTATTATTTTCCCCTTCAAAGCTTAAAAATATAATCTTGAAGTAAAATATGCATCAAAATTTGCATAATACGGATTGAAGAACCTGCTAGCTCCTAAAGAAAATGATATTGTATTCAACTCATATCCTATTTCTGCATTTGCCGCCCAATTATCAACATCTATAAAGATAGCAGTTAGCTTATCATTTTTAATGTCAAAATAATACTCTGAACCAATATTGTATCCAAAACTACCATAAAAATAGAAGTTGTTGGTAGGATAAAAAACGGATGTTGATAAACCATATAGATTTCTGCTCGAAGGAGTATAATAAAGCTTTGATTTGTATTTATAGTCTAAATAAGAATAATGCGCAGAAACTCTTACTTTTGGTTTTGACATCAATTCATATGACAACGTTGCTCCTCCAGCTAAACTATGATTGAAATCTACTCTCACTTCATCTTTTATTTCATCAAAAACCGTTAGACTGTCGATTATTCCGCTTTTTACATTAAGAGATAGTTTGAATTTATTGTATTTTATGTAAAATTGATCGCTAATCGCATGTTGACCTACATTATTCCAATAATAAAAATAGTCATATCCTCCTGTGAGGTTATTTGAGAACTCCATGGACTTCACTCTAAATGTGTATTTCCATTCCAGACCATATGAAGACATTTGTTTATCAGAAAAGGAGTATCCCGAATATACTTTAAAATCACTATTTCCAAGAGAATAGTCCAAGCTAAAAAAGGTGTTATTGTAAATTTTCTTAATCTTGTCCGATTCTTTTTGATTTAGATATTTATAGGAATGGTCAATTAATAAATTTCCACTTAGTTTTAAGTCGTCATTTATGATTTTTGATACGCCATATCTTTGAGTGATGGCATGTATATCATAATGTCTTTCATTCTCATTGACGATATCCCATTTGCCAAAAGTTTGAAAAGTCATACTTTTCTTAACTTTTTCATATTCTGTTTTAAGTACTATGTTTGATGGGTCAAAACCGATTGCTTTTTTGTAATTTGTTGCAGAAGAGTATGGTTTACCCATCCAATAATACATCTTCCCAATTCCTTGCCAAGCTTCAGCATATGTATTGTCAATTTCCAATATTTTTTGATATATTTTAATAGCTTTTTTCATTTGCCCCTTCCAACTATAAGCTTTTGCAAGTTGGAAATATATCTTAATGTTTTTTGGCAATTGTTCTAAAGCAGCCAAATAAAAATTGACAGCGCCATACAATTTTCCAGATAAAAGATAACTATTCCCTATCTTATAGATTAGATCCTCATTTTTTCTGTTTTTCATATATACCCGATTAAAAAAAACAACTGCTTTTGTGTAATTTTCCGAATCGTAATATAATTGACCCAATGCCATGTGTGCTTCAGAATCATTTGGATCGATACTTAGTGCTTTTTTATAGAGCTTGATTGCGGTTTTATATTCATGGATACTTGCCGCTTGTGAAGCATCCGTTTTTAATTTAGTCAAACTTTGGGCAAAACCAAATGTTGTATAAATGACAAGTAATACTCCAAATAATGATTTTTTTGATTTCATAGCTTTATTCTAATTTTATTTATTTTTAAATCCTTTTCTTTCAAATTTATTCCATTCATTTTTTTTCTTTAAATAATCACTAATTCCTCTAATCTGTGCAATTATTTTAAAAAAGGAATAAGTAAATTCTGCTGTGATTCCGGAAAAAACAAGCCACAACCAATCAGTAAAAGTTTTATATCTCAAGGCATTTCTTGTCGTTTTAGTGTGTCTTTGACTCCATCTTTCGAGCACTACGGTAATCGAACTCATGATAATTGCTGTAGTAAGTAGTATACTTATAAGTAATAATATCACCCACTTGGTATTGAATACTCCATAATAACCCGCAGCAAAGATAAATGCTAAAGAAAACAGCTTTATGACAGGTGACAGTAGTTCGAAGAAGAAATAATACGGAAGTGCAAGCATCCCGGTAACACCATATTTTGGTTCTAATATAGTATCCTTGTATATTGTTAAAGTTTCAGCTAGCCCTTGATGCCATCTTGCTCTCTGTCTGTAAAGATTTTTACCACTATCAGGTACTTCTGTCCAACAAACTGGTTCGGGAAGAAAAACCGCTTGTGCTTTTATTTTGTTATCAATTTTGTATTTCCACAATCTTACAACTATTTCCATATCCTCACACACAGTTTGTCTTCCGTCACCAATATTTTGAATGATATATGGATGATTATTTACTTTAGAAAGAAATCCTCCTACTTTTTGTAAATCACTTTTTTTAAATAGAGAAAAAGCTCCTGACATTATTAGTAATGCGTTTACTTTGCTCAAACCAATTCGCGATATCATAAATGATTTTATGTATTCTATGATTTGCCACTGAACCCAAATATTTCGTGGAACTCTAGAACTGATTACTCTGTTATTTGTGATAGTAACATCATTTGCTACTGCTAGCTGACCTCCGGATACGATAGTGTTAGGGTTATTTATGAATGGCTTTATCACTTCTTGTAATGCATCAGGATCCAAAACCGAATCCGCATCAATTGTACATATATAGTCTCCGGTAGCATAATTTATACCGGCATTTATTGCATCAGCTTTGCCACCATTTTCTTTGTCCAAGATTATCAAGTTTGTGTCAGGTAGCTTGTATACATTTTTAATAGGATTTGATTTAAATTTCTCGTGATCATGTCTTTCCAATTCAAGTATTGAATAATTTGATTTTAAAACTTCCATTGTTTTGTCTTTCGAACCGTCATTGACCAACACAATTTCATAATTGGGGTAATCCAATCTCAGTAAATTGTCAATGCAAGTGATAATTGATACTTCCTCATTGTAAGCAGGTACAACTATTGAAATAGGGTGTTCTTTAAAATTATAATTTTTACTGTCTTCCTTTTTGTGCTTGAAAAAATCATATAATGCATTAAAGTACAAAAGTAAATCAACCACCAAATATAAAGTGAAATATATTATTAAAACTTTTTCTATGATTCTAAGTGTATAGTACATTATATTATTTTCTTTATCATTATGTTGTCTCCCGGTAAAATGTTCAATAAAATATACCCCTCTACTACATCAAAAATATACTTTTTGTCTTCAAAAAAAACACTAGCTTTTTTCCAAGGGAGTCCTATTTTTAGTGTTACTCTTTCGTCATAAATAGATGTGTCGAGATTGATTTTTGTTTTGATATTTATGATATTGAAAAATTTTTTGGATTCGATTTTTAGATTGTCTCTCTCTTCAATATATTTACCTACAGTAGATATGGGAGCTACCCAATAATTAGTGTTTTTGATTAAGTTCATTTGAGATTTGAAGGTAGATGGTAGTAGAGAGTAAGTGTTTCTTATTTTGTGATATCTCAATATCCCCATTTCTTTGGAGTCATCAGGAAATAGGTGGTGATACATTAAAATCAGCCATCCTCCACTAGCTTCTTTAAGAAAATTTTTGAACTCTTTAAGTGCAGGTACTTCATTGTTGTATATTGCCTTACTCGCAAGAAGTTGCATGTTTTTTGGTGTAGAAGGGTTTATAGCCTCTTCTCCTGATCTTGCGAATAAAAATCCGGATTTCTTTGCAGCATAAGTTATTGTATCAGATGTCTGAGAGTATGGGTAATGTAGAGTGTAGCATTCACTACCTATATTTTTTTCGATAAGATTTTTAATTTTTTTCATTTGATGAATCAGTGAATCACTTGATATTCTTCTACTATACCTTTCGTGTTTGTAACCATGGGCACATATTTCATGCCCTTTTTTAGATATTTCTCTGATTTCATTCCACCCCATTTTCTTGATTTCGAATATTCCCGGTTCGGCTGAATAACTTGGAGTTTCTTTAGTCCATTCTCCTACCAAGCCAAAACTTGCTTTAAAACCAAGATCTTCCAGTACGGGCAATGCGTATTTGTATTGTACATATGATGCATCATCAAAAGAAATTGAAATCGCAGCTGCTTTATCATCTTTCCATTTACATATTTTTACTGAATAGCTATTTTCTGATTGGATATAAAAGTAACCTATGATTAAAAGTATAATCAGCAGAGTTAATAATATAATGTTTTTAGTTTTCATCCCTATTTGTTGATATCTTCAATTGCTTGGAGTCGTATTCATCCTGTCTTTATATCAAACTGCTACCAATATGCTGAATATAAAAAGTTTAGTTTTCACTTCTTCCTTTTCAAAAAATATTTCCATTGCTAAGGCTATTCAAAGATTTTTTTCATTGAATAAGCAAAAACTAATTTTTTTTCTATTTCACCATCTTGAAAACGGTTTGGTATAAAGACTGATTTTGACATTTTTGTCCGTTTAAACAACATTTATAGGTTTTTGTTTAAACGTTTGTTCATTTATTTGTAATAAATACATATATGACGTAATTTCTTTGTAGTCAGCAATCTAAATAATTCTAATTGGTAGTATTTAGAATGGTTATTGAGTTTCAGCTAATTGATTTTAGTTAATGAACTTAACTTTCTATGATCACTAATTTTCAGAAAAACAAAAAATTTATCTGTTTAAAATTTTAATGCTTAAAAAATTTAATAAAAAATTATAATACATTAAAAAATTCGTATTAATTTTCAAATTTTTGTGCCATTTTTACGAGCCATCATTATAGGTCATTACCACTACCATTTTTAATAATTACTTATCGCAGAAAAAGTACATTAAGATACAAATTGCAAATATTAATGATTTCATTGACGTTGATAAAACATACAAATATTCTTCAACAGAAATTGAAATGAAAAAAATAATTAAAATTTTGATATCTATTGTTTTATTTATCTCACTAATTAATCTAATTACACCACATGTGAATTTTTTATTAATAAGAAGCATTGAAAATCAAATTGCATACTTAAGTAATGAATTTGAAAATGGATTAGGAGAAAAACTTCAAAGTAGGTTTCCGGAAGGAGAATTATTTGGGAATTTGATTTTTGCATTATCACTAATTGAATATTCTAAAAAATGTGAATCAGTTGATATAGATCTTATTGAAGATGCTATTCTAAGAACAACATCACAAGAAGCAAAAACTAATTTCACGAAAGAATTACCTCTTGAATATGGGGCTTTTTATAATGGATGGACAAATTTTACTTTAAAAAAGTATATTGAAAGTGAGGTTTTTAAAAGAAGTGCAAGGAAAAATACATTTATAAATCTATATAATGAAATTTCAAATAAAATTATTGAAGTTCAAAGAGATTCAATTCGTATATTAGAAACATATTCTAATTCAGTTTGGCCAGCAGACAATCTTATTTGTATAGCATCACTAAATTCAAAGAATAAAGAATTAAAGAAACTATGGCTTGAGAAAATATGGACTAAATCAAAATCAGACAAAAAATTAATAAATCATTGTGGTGAAATTCCTTCGGAAATCAGAGGTTCGTCACAAGCTTTAATCACGTACTTTTTAGCCAATATAAATGAAAATTTAGCTGAAGAAAATTTTCGTAAATATAAACCTTTGTTCATAAAAAAGTTTATTGGTATTTCTTTTACTAAAGAATATTTAGAGAATGACAGCTCTGAAGATATAGATTCTGGTCCAATTTTATTTGGATTTGGAAGTGTTGCAATGATAATGAACTCTAAGGCTATGGCGACCTTAAATATTAAAGGAGCAAAATCAACATGGAATTTTCTGAATTTTATTGGGATACCGGTAAATTTGTTTGGAAAGAAATACTACCTTCTAGGTAAAGAACCAATATATGATATATTTTTACTTTGGATTGCGGTAGATTTATTAAAATAGCATAACATGACGCTCTATAACAAGCAATAATAACGTTATAGTTTTTCTTTGATTTAGAGCCAAATGAAAAAAGGAATACAGACACTAAATAGGAAATAGTTATTAAAGTGGAAAATATGAATTGTATTGATAAGAAACTTTATTAAGCTATATAAAACTATTGCCTACTAAGATAATAAATGGTTTACTAAAGATTATAAAACTAGACCATAATATTGATAATTAAAATGGATTTAAGATAAAATAAGAATAAAGAAACAAATGCCAACAATTAGAGATAAATAATGGTAGGTATAAGGCACAGCCTCATTTTAGCCGGGGTGTGATGCCAAACAAAAAGTATAAGTACATAATATCATTAAAATTTGAGTAAGCTAAAATTAATTAACTACTTTTGTATAATTGAATATAAAATAAAACTCCTTGTTGTTATGAAATACAAAAATATATATGTCGCAGCGACTAGTCAGCATATTGGCAAAACCACTTCTACTTTGGGAATAGTTCATAAATTTAAAAATATGGGTATTAATGTTGGTTATGCAAAACCCGTAGGTCAACAGTTCTTGGATTTGGGAAATCTTAGGGTTGATAAGGACATTATTCTTTTTTCCGATTTGCTTGGTTTTGATATGCATCCTGAGATACATAGCCCTGTGATTTTGGGGAAAGGTGCAACAGAAAGATTTATAGATCAACCTGAAAATTATCATTTTCCGGAGAAAATTATTCACGCTAACAAAGTATTGAATGAAATGTATGACTTGACAGTTTATGAGGGTACGGGGCATCCCGGAGTAGGATCTGTTACAGGTGTCAACAATGCTAAAGTAGCAAAAATGCTAAATGCCGGCGTTATAATGGTGGTTGAAGGAGGAATTGGTAATACAATTGACCGCTTTAATATGACTACGTCTTTGTTTAGAGAGGAGGGAGTACCTATAATCGGTGTTATTATTAATAAAGTGCTTAGAGATAAACTTGATAAAGTATCATATTATGTCGGGAAATGGCTCGAAGAAAATAACATTCCTCTTATAGGTGTCATACCTTACGACAAGACTCTTGCTTATCCTCTTATGGAGACTATTTATAAAAAGATTAAGGGCAAAGTGTGTCTGAATGAGGATAGATTGGATAATAGAGTTTCAAAAATAATTTCAGGTACTATGATTGACTATAACAATATGAAACAACCTGAAGATTTACTCCTTTTAGCTGATACCAAACAAATATCCAAAGCAGTTGACCGTATAAAGATGATGGAATATATGCTGAAACTTGATAAAAGTCCTTTGTCAGGAATTGTATTGACGGGAGAGGGGCATCTTGATGAAGAGACTGCAGAGTATGTAAATAAAAATAGAATTCCTGTGATTCATACTGCTCTTGATACATATAGTTCTGTCATAAAAATATCAAAAATAGAAGTAAAAATTAATAGACATACACCTTGGAAAGTACAAAAAGCTATTGAATTGATTAGTAAAAATACGGACTTGGATAAATGTTTGATTGAAACTTGATGACTTTGTGGACAGACAATAATTATATTTATAAAAATCTACCATATCCTTTAAGAGCACAAAAGAATAAGGTCTCAGGCATGGTTTCTGTTAGTTTTATGATAAATAAAGATCTACGTAGAAAATATAAAAATATTAAACGATATTGGTTCAGGATGTGGTAGAGCTGCTGAAAAAGTATTTAAAAAAATGAAAAAAGAAAAGTTGAAATGGATACTTGGAAAACAAAATGGGGTAAATGTCGGTGTATTATATACTGTACCGGTTAGTTTTAGATTTTCAGGGCGTAATATTAGACCTGTTTTTAAGTATTCGGCCTTTTATACAATCCTAAAGCTATTCTATGAGTAGTTGAAAGTGCTTTTTATGTTCAGTAGGCAAACTAAATAAAATTTTCTATTGTTTTAACCTAATCTTTTGTTATTTTTGTCGCTTAATATATAAAACACATTATTATGCCATATTTATTTTCTTCAGAGTCTGTATCAGAAGGACATCCTGATAAAGTCTCAGATCAGATTTCCGACGCTTTAGTCGATAGTTTTATAGCTTTTGATAATGATTCAAAGCTTGCAATTGAAACCTTGGTTACAACCGGTCAAGTTATTATAGCCGGAGAGGTGAAAACTAAAACTTATGTAAATATCCAGCAAGTGACAAGAGAGACAATTGCTAGAATAGGATATACCAAAGATGAATACCATTTTTCACATAAGTCTCTAGGTGTGATGAATTCCATTCACGATCAATCTGAGGATATAAGAATGGGGGTGGTTAAGCTAAATAAAGAAGAGCAAGGAGCTGGTGATCAAGGGATGATGTTTGGTTATGCATCAAATGAAACTGATACATACATGCCATTGCCTTTGTATCTTGCACATTTGCTTATGAGTGAATTAGCAGCGATTAGAAAAGAGGGGAAAGTAATGACTTATCTGCGTCCCGATTCCAAGAGCCAAGTAACGGTTAATTATTCTGATGACCACAAACCGATAAAGGTTGATACACTAGTCGTATCTACACAGCATGATGATTTTGATAAAAATACAGAGAGGATGCTGAGCGTCATTAAGAATGATGTAAAAGAAATATTGATACCAAGGATATTAGAATCTCTTTCTGATAGTAATAAATCTCTTTTTGATGATTTTGACTATGATAATAATCTTTATGTCAATCCTACAGGTAAATTTGTGATCGGAGGTCCACACGGAGATACCGGATTGACAGGTAGAAAAATAATAGTAGATACATACGGGGGTAAAGGAGCCCATGGTGGTGGTGCATTCTCAGGTAAAGATCCTAGCAAAGTGGATAGATCAGCTGCATATGCAACAAGACATCTAGCAAAAAACTTGGTTGCTGCGGGGGTTGCTGATGAAGTGCTTATTCAGGTTTCATATGCCATTGGTGTACCAAAACCGGTAAATATTTATATCAATACATACGGTACTAATAATACGGATTACAGTGATTTTGACATTGCGGATATGATATCTGAATATTATGATCTAAGCCCTGCTGCCATAGAGAAGAGATTGAAACTCAGAAATCCTATTTACCTTGAAACAGCTGCATATGGACACTTTGGAAGAAAAAATGAAATGGTAATGAAAACATTTAAAAGGTTTGATTATACGAGTAAAGGTGAAGAAATTATTAATCTTGAAGTTGAATTATTTACTTGGGAAAAATTGGATTTAGTAGATGATTTGAAGACAATGTTTTTATAATACAGATGGATATATCTGAAATAATACAAACATTATAAATATGGATTTATTTACAATTTTAACATTACTCATTGTTCTTTCTGCAGTATTCGGTTTTATAAACGAAAAATTTTTTAAATTACCTGATACTATTGGAATCATGATGATCACTATTTTATTTACTCTTGGTATAGTAATATTCGGCAGCCTTTCTCCTCATATGATAGAAGTAGCCAAATCCCTTGTGTTAAAATTGGATTTTAAAACAGCTTTATTGGATATAATGCTTAGCTTTTTACTTTTTGCCGGAGCTATGCATACTAATTTTGATCAATTGAAAATACAAAGATATCCAATTCTGATTTTTGCTACATTCGGTGTAGTGCTTTCGACATTTATTGTCGGTTATTCTATGCATTTTATTCTCCATTTGTTAGGATATGATATTAGTTTAATATATTGTCTTTTATTTGGATCTTTAATATCACCGACAGACCCCATAGCGGTTTTGGGGATATTAAAAAAAGCAGGTGTTCCAAAAAAATTGGAGGCAAAAATAGTAGGAGAGTCATTGTTTAATGATGGAATAGCCGTTGTCGTGTTTATTACAATATTTCAAATTGCAAAAGGAGGACAAGCTGATTCAGGTATTAGTGAAGTTTTGCATTTGTTGGCGGTTGAAGTGGGAGGTGGTATAGTCTTGGGGTTGATGCTTGGATTTGTGGCTTATATCATGATGAAGTCAATAGATAATTATGCAGTAGAAGTTATGATAACATTGGCAATAGTAACCGGCGGTTATTTGGTAGCTAGTCATTTTCACGCTTCCGGTCCGTTGGCAATGGTCGTTACAGGTCTGATAGTCGGACATGATACTATTAGAGATACTACAATGTCTAAAACCGTTGAACTGTATATAGATAAATTTTGGGAAATTTTAGATATGTTTCTCAATGCTATTTTATTTGTTATGATAGGTTTGGAAATGTTGGTGCTTGAATGGAAAACGCAGTATATTGCTATCGGTTTGATAGCGACTCTTTTGGTATTGACAGCAAGATATATTTCATTATATTTTCCTATATTGATATTTAAGAAAAAATTGAAATTTGTTAAGCACACGAATATAGTAATGACCTGGGGAGGCCTGAGAGGTGGTATTTCTATTGCTTTGGCATTATCTCTTTTGGATAATATGAGTAGAGATTTATTCGTTACTATCACTTATGTTATCGTTCTTTTTTCAATTTTAGTACAGGGTCTATCTGTTAAAAAACTTGTATTGAAATTAAACTATAAATCTAGTAAAGTTGAAGATTAAATCAGTTTTTATAATTATATTGTTTTTTGGAATAAATTATTTGTATTCTTGCAATTCAAATAAACCAATTAGTAAAGATAAAAACAATATTATGCAAGATGTAAATTTGGATACAGCCACTTTTGGAGCAGGATGTTTTTGGTGTGTAGAAGCTATTTTTAGCGAATTGAATGGCGTGGAAAGTGTTGTTCCGGGTTACGCTAATGGACATGTCGATAATCCTGATTACAGAATGGTGTGTACAGGCAATACCGGATATGCAGAAGTATGTCAAATAGTGTTTAATCCTGCCGTTATTTCGTATGAAGAATTGCTGGAGGTATTTTGGACTACTCATGACCCTACTACATTGAATAGACAAGGAAATGATGTGGGAACACAATATCGCTCAGCTATTTTTTATCATAATGATTCGCAAAAGAAGATCGCCATTGAATCAAAAGCTACAATAGCCAAAAAGATATGGTCTGATGATATAGTCACTGAAATTGCTCCCTTGGATAAATTTTATTTGGCAGAGGATTACCACAACGATTACTATGCAAATAATGCTAATCAAGGCTATTGTAGAATCGTAATCGAACCAAAAGTTTTGAAATTTAGAAAATTATTTAAAGATAAATTAAAGAAAAAATAATAATGGATAATTTGAAATACACAGCATTATACAAAAAACATGTTGCTTTAGGTGGCAAAATGGTTGAATTTGCAGGTTATATGATGCCTGTACACTATAATACTACAATACAAGAGGAACATGAAAATGTTCGTGCCAACATAGGAGTATTTGATGTGTCACATATGGGTGAATTTATAGTAGAAGGGGCTGAAGCTTTGGATTTAGTTCAGAGTATTACTACAAATGATGCTTCAAAACTAATAATAGGACAGGCTCAATATACTTGTATGCCAAATGAAAATGGGGGAATTGTTGATGATATGATTATTTACAAACTTAGCGAGACTAAATTTATGTTGGTTGTCAATGCCTCCAATATAGAAAAGGATTGGAATTGGATAGAAAGTCACAATACTTTCGATGCGCAAATGCGAGATGATTCAATGACAATGGGAATACTGGCAGTACAGGGGCCAAAAGCAGTAGAATTATTGCAAAAACTTACAAGTAAAGATCTATCAAAAATAAAATTTTATCATTTTACTATAGGGGATATTGCCGGTATTGATAATGTGATTCTCTCTGCTACGGGATATACAGGATCAGGGGGATTTGAGTTGTATGTCAAAAATCATGACTTGCCCATAGTGTGGGATGTATTGTTTGACGAAGGTGGTAGTATCGGTATAATGCCGGCAGGATTGGGAGCAAGAGACACATTGAGACTTGAAATGGGCTATTGCCTTTACGGTAATGATATTGACGAGACAACATCTCCTATTGAAGCAGGGTTGAAGTGGATTACAAAATTCAAAAAAGAAGCTGATTACCCCTCAAAACAATTATTTATAAACCAATTCAAGAATGGTGTTGAGAAAAAACTTATAGCTTTCAAAATGGAAGGAAAAAGAATACCGAGACATGGATATAAAGTATACAATTTAGAAAATGATGAAATTGGATATGTGACATCAGGTTCTTTTTCCCCATCCTTGGATATGCCAATTGGCATGGCATACGTTAAGCCTAATTATGCAACAGCCGGATCAGAGATATTAGTAGAATTCAGAAAAAAGAAAATGAAAGCAGATGTGATTAAATTGCCTTTTTATAAGGGGTAAAATAATTAAAACTAAAATATGAAATCACTATTGCTATTTTTAACATTGATATTTATGTCATCCTGTGGAGTTAGATATTCAGGAAATTACTCAACCCGAAAGTCTTTTGAAAGGCCCAAAAATCCCGAACCTGGAAAATGCTATGCCAAAGCTAAATTTCCAAGCACTTTTGATCATTTAACAAAATTGTATCCTGTTTTTACAGGAAAAGATAAAGTAAATTCTCCTTTTATTGAAAAACGTAAGTTTATTATTCAAGCCTACTCTAAAAAATGGATAAAGAAAAAAACCAAAAATTGTGTAACTTCTGATCCTGAAGATTGCTTTGTATGGTGTTGGGATGAGACTCCTAAAAGTCAGAAACGTATTTTATTGTAACAGACACAACTAAATAAAAGATTTTAAATTGATGCCGATCAATGAAAATTACAATTTTAAACCGGAAAGAGAAGATTGGGTTGAAGTTATTTGCCAATCTGATGTAAATTCAAAGCTGTACAAGGATATTGCATTTAAGTTAATCTCCTTGGAGTATCTTAGTCCAAATGCATATATTTCTAAGGGGTCTGAAGATATCCACAAAGCATTGAATAATTATGCAAAAGATAATAATTTGCCTTATGGAAATTTGAATATTCCATTATTGCAAAAATTAGGTGTTTTGTAGCTCCTAGACTAATAATACCAAGTCGCTACCAATATTCTGATTATAAAAAGCTTAGTTTTTACTTCTTCAGCTTTAAATAATCTTTCCATTGGTAAGGCTATGCAAAGATTTTTTCATTGAATAAGCAAAAACTAATTCTTTTTCTATTTCATCATCTTGATAATGGTATGGTATAAAAATTACACAAGAATTATCTCAATATTAAAATCTTTTAGTTTTATTAAATCACTTTTTGATATGTTTTGGTCGGTGATGATAGTATCAATGTGCTTCAAACTACTTATTTTTGCAAGGCTTTTGCGAGAGAATTTGCTTGAATCCACTACTACGATCACTTTTTTCGCTATCTTAATCATGGCTCTGCTTATAGAAGCTTCTGATATGAGCGGCGTATAAATACCTCCTTCAACAGATATACTATCGGCTCCTATAAAAGCAATGTCGCAATGAAACTCACTGATGGTTTTTACCGTAATAGGACCTATTAATGAACGCATTTCAGCTCTCAATTCTCCCCCGGGAATAATCACATCTACTTCCTTAAAATCTGCACACAGATCAGCAATAGGCAATGAATTTGTTATAAGATTGATTTTGAATTCTTCAAGGTTTTTTGCCACTTCCAAGGTTGTCGAACCGGAATCTATAACCACAGAATCTCCGTTATTTACATACTCTGCAGCTTTCTTACCTATTCTTTGTTTTTCAGCATAATTTATTTTTAATTTTTGATTAAGGCTGAGATCAAAATTTACAGGTTGCGATTTTATGGCTCCTCCTCTGGTTTTGATTAACAGACCTTTTTTTTCCAAATGAGCAAGGTCATTCCGAATAGAAACTACACTAATATTAAATTTTGTGCTTAGATCATTTACTGAAATCTTCCCCTTTTCTTTTAGAATATCTAATATGGCAGATCTTCTTTTCAATGTATTCCTCCCTTCTTTCATAATATTTTTTTTGTCTTGTGGCTTAGCCCACATAAATTTAATAGCAAAAAACCCTATTGCAACTTTGGATATTTTTACAAATCTACTGTAATAATTATAAATATTAAAATAAGTTGTTAAATTATTTGCAAAAATTACGAAAGCTTATTATATTTGCCGATAAATATTTAAACGAAAGGAAACGAAAGTTAAATAATCTACAAAATGATTAAATAATAATGATTGATAAGTCAAAATACACATTAAAAGAAATAAAACAGCAGCCCTCACTGTGGAAAAAAGTTTCTGAACTGGTAAGAGATAAAAAAGAAAGTATACAGTTTTTTATAAGCGACGTAGTTTCAGGTGATAATTCGGAAATCATTTTTACAGGAGCAGGTTCTTCCTTTTTTATTGGAGAAATGGTGGCACCGTTTTTCCAAAAAGATACCGGAGTCAGTTCAAAGGCAATTGAGACCACTGAAATAGTAACACATCCGGAATATTTTATCAATAAAAACAAAAACACACTGCTTGTGTCATTTGCCAGATCGGGAAATAGTCCTGAAAGTGTAGCGGCAGTTAATTTGGCAAATAAGGTGTCCGGTAATGTAAAACATTTGATTATCACATGTAATATTGATGGAGCTTTAGCCAATATTAATGCGGATAACATTTATTCGATTGTATTGCCGGAAGAAGCAAATGACAAAAGTCTTGCGATGACAAGTAGTGTCACATCAATGGGAATAGCTGCGCTATTGGTTGGGAGATTAAATGATTTGGAGCGAATGGCCATAGAAATAGAAAAAGCTTCCCATGCAATTACTAGTTTTTTTAATGGTTTTTCATCGAGTTTAGTGGATATAAGCAGTAATGATTACAAGCGAGCGGTGTTTTTAGGCTCCGGCCCCATGAAGGGTGTAGCTCATGAGGCGCATTTGAAATTGCAAGAGCTTACCGATGGAGAGATAATAAGTAAATTTGATTCTTTTATGGGGTTTAGGCACGGGCCAAAGGCAGTAGTAAACAATAAAACTTTATTGGTTTACTTTTTTTCAAATGATCCTTATATTAGAAAATATGAATACGATTTGGTCAAGTCTATATCCGAATCCTCTCAATATGCTTTGACTGTAGCTGTAAGTAATGCTTCGTTGAATGGTTTGGATTTTGATTTGAGAATAGAGCTTGATGATATTATTATTGATGATGCTATCTGGACAATAACCAGCTTGGTACCTATTCAGTTATTAGCATTTTACAAATCAGAAGCACTCGGTTACAATCCCGATTCTCCGTCAAAAAGCGGTGCAATTCACAGAGTAGTGCAGGGAGTCTCTATTTATGAATACAATTAATATTGCCGTAATAATATGAATAAAGAATTAAGAAATATAGCATCAAAAAACAATACTTCATTATTGGAGTATATATTAAAAAAAGTTGATGACGCTGAGCAAAAGACCGGGATTAAAAGGACTTTGTTTGCAGCTTGTCCAAATTCTATCTCAGTAATAAGAGCTTCCCTGAATGCTGCTAAACGAAATAATGCTCCGATTAAATTTGCGGCAACACTTAATCAGGTCGATTTGGATAGAGGATATACGGGAATGAACCAAGAAGAATTTGTAAAAATAATAAGACAAGAAGCACGAAAGATTAACTTTACCGGGTCTGTTATTGTAGCGGTAGATCACGGAGGTCCTTGGCTAAAAGACATACAGAAAAAAGAAAAATGGTCTTACGACAAAGCGATTGGTTGGGTGAAAAAGTCTTTTGAAGCATCTGTTGATGCGGGATTTGATATGATTCACGTTGATCCGACTGTCGATATCAATTTGAAAGAGGGTGAAACTATTAGTATAGATATCGTGGCTGAGCGAACAGTAGATTTGATAGTGCATACCGAAGAATACAGAAAAAGCAAAAATATAAATAAAATTGCCTACGAGGTGGGAACGGAAGAAGTACATGGTGGATTAGCTGACATGCAAGTTTTTAATAGATTTTTTGTGTTACTTAAACAAGGTTTGAAAGCCAAGGGACTTGAGGATGTTTGGCCTTGTTTTGTCGTAGGTAAAGTCGGTACTGATTTGCACACTACATTATTTGATTCTAAAGTAGCAAAACAATTGACAGAGGTGAGCAAAAAATACGGAAGTGTCATAAAGGGGCATTATTCTGACAACGTTGAGAATCCGGAAGACTATCCCTTATCGGGCATGGGAGCAGCCAATGTAGGTCCGGAGTTTACTGAGAATGAGTATGACGGGCTAATGGAATTGGCAGAAATTGAGACAGAGCTGTATGATAATAATAAAATTGCTAAAATTTCCGAAATAAAAGACGTACTTTGGCAGGCAGTAATAGATTCAAATCGTTGGCAAAAATGGTTGGGTAGTGATGAAAATCCTAATGATTTTTACGCTAATACCCCTGAAAGACAACTTTGGTTGATAAAAACTGGATGTAGATATATTTGGGAAAATTCAGAGGTGTTAGTAGCGAGAAAATCATTGTACGACAATATTGAAAGTTGGGGAATTAATGCAGAAGCAATTTTGCTTTCTCATATAGAAAGGTCAATGGATAAATATTTTAATAAATTCAATTTGGTTAATTTTAATGATGAATTGATATAAATATTCAATATGGATTCTAAAAAATATGATGTAATAATAGTAGGGGAATTAAATGTAGATTTGATATTGAATGGTATTGAAGGTACGCCTGAGGTTGGAAAAGAAGTGTTTTCAAGAGATATGAATTTAACTCTTGGGAGTAGTTCGGCTATTTTTGCAAATAACCTAAGTGTATTGGGTGCAAAAGTGTCTTTTGTAGGAAGGGTTGGAAATGACAGTTTTGGGGAATTGGTGGTTTCTTCACTAAAAAAATCAGGTGTTGATATTAGCAACTTAATAGAAACTCCGGACAATTATACCGGTATTACTGTAGCGATGAATTATGGTGAAGATAGGGCTATGGTAACTTATCCGGGAGCAATGAGCGATTTGAAAGTGATAGATATTACTGATGATAAGCTATCTAAAGCAAAGCATTTGCACGTAAGTTCTATTTTTCTTCAAGAAGGTTTGTTGCCGGATATTCACATACTGTTTCAAAGAGCAAAATCATTAGGAATGACAACTTCGCTCGACCCACAATGGGATCCAACAGAAAAATGGGATGTAGATTTAGGCAGATTGCTTCCTTATGTAGATTTGTTTTTGCCTAATGAATCAGAGCTGATGGCTATGACCTATACACAGTCAATAGAAGCCGGAATACAAAAAATAAGAAAAATTTCTAATAATATTATAGTTAAACAAGGCTCAAAAGGAGTAAGCTTATACAATCAGGAGGAAACAATCAAAACTTCTGCTTTTTTAAACAATGATGTGGTGGATGCAATTGGGGCAGGAGATAGTTTTAATTCAGGTTTTATCAATGCATTTATCAATGGCAAAACTCTTTCAAAATGCTCTGAAGAAGGAGCAATAACAGGAGCGATTAATACAACGGCTTCAGGTGGAACAGCTGCCTTTGAAAGCAAAGAAAAGGTTAAAAAAATAGCAGAAACAAAGTTCAATTACAAATTGGAAATATAGAGATGAAGAACAAATTTGAACAAATAAACAAAGAAAATAAAGCCTTGTTGGCAACAAACTTTTACAATTTTGAAACATTGAAAGGGGTGTTGACAGCTGCGCAGGAAAAAAATAGCAGTATTATTCTGCAATTGACCAAAAGCTCAATTGACTATCTCGGTCTTGACAATGCTGTAGCAATGGCAAAATCAGGGTTGAAAAGCTTTGGGGTGAAAGGGTGGATTCATCTTGATCATGGGCCAAATATTGAATTGGTAGAAGCTTGTCTAAAAGCAGGTTTTGATTCTGTAATGTATGATGGAAGCGAACTTTCTTTGGAGCAAAATATCGAAAATACTCGTAAAGTTGTTAGTTTGGCAGCACAATACAATGTAAATGTAGAAGCGGAGTTGGGTTATATTGCCAAACTCGGACAGGCAAAAAACAAGGTTGCATATACTTCGGCCAAAGACGCCAAATTATTTGTTGACGAAACCGGAGTTAATACATTGGCAGTAGCTATTGGCACGGCGCATGGGTTTTACAAAAAAACTCCAAAACTAGATTTTAACAGATTAAAAGAAATAAAAGATGCTGTTAATATTCCATTGGTATTGCACGGTGGCTCTGGAGTGCCGGTTGAAGATGTGAGAATGGCTATAAAAAATGGAATTTGTAAAGTAAATGTTGCAACAGAGATAAAAAATATCTTTATGCAAACCTTGAAAAAATTGCTTAGTGAAACGGAAGAAATTGATTTAAGAAAGGTTTTTCCTCCAGCTACCAATGCAGTAAAAGAACTGGTGAAAGGTAAGCTGGATATGGTAAGTATAGTATGAAAAGGTTGAAATAATATTGATTGGAATTGAATAAAGTCCCATAGGAGTATGGTTCTAATAATGTACTGGGGGCGGTATTATAGCAGAAAATAAATTTTAATGATATGAAAAATATATTAACTATTTTATTTGTACAATTTCTGATTTTTCAGGGATTGAGCCAGATTACAGGAACGGTAATTGACGAACAGAAACTACCGATGATAGGCGTCAGCGTATCAAAAGCCGGCACCACTTTGGGGACTATCACAGATACAAATGGAGCTTTTAGCATTGCTGCAAACAAAGGAGATGTTTTGGTCTTTAAATTTATCGGGTACAAAACAATTGAATTTCCATTGAATGGAGAAAATAAAATCAATATAGAGATGGCAATTAGTTCTGTGATGATGGAGGATGTAGTAGTTATGGGTTATAGCAAAAAGACGAGGACAGAGATATCAAGTGCAGTCACGGTATTGGATGAGCGAAAACTTAACGATGCTCCGGCAAATGATGTTGCGACATTGCTTCAAGGGAAAATATCAGGAGTACAGGTTGTCAATAGTTCGGGTGAGCCCGGAAGTGGGGCTGAGATAAGAATTAGGGGAGTTTCTACTATAAAACCCGGTAACGCTGAGCCTTTGTATGTGGTAGATGGTATTATTGGGGGGTCGTTTGACCCGAGTGATGTAGAGAGTATTACTGTTTTGAAAGATGCAGGTGCTACGGGTATGTATGGAGCAAGAGCCAATAAAGGTGTAATTGTAGTGACCACAAAAAAAGCTAAAAGCAATAAACCAAAATTTGAATTTAAAACAAGTTATGGTTACAATACTCCTGATCATGGCAATGTAAAGATGATGAATAGTGCTGAATTTTTCAATGATTTTAGCGCTGAACTATATCGAGATTATGAAACTCATCAAATTGATAAAATCAAATTTTATAAAGATTATCCACAAGATTTGCTTCAAAAAGATTACAGCTGGGTAGGTGAAATATTTAAACCCGTCCCGATACAAAAATATTATTTATCTACAAGTGGTAGAACAAAGAAATTTGGTTATTATATCAGCGGTACGTATTATGATGAAAAAGGGACATATCGTAGTACCGGATTCAAAAAAATAAATCTTAGAGTAAATACAGATTTACAGTTAAATTCAAGAGTTAGTTTAAAAAACAATATAAATATAAGTGGTTCAAAAGGATCAAGCTATGATTATTTGGATATGTATTACTCTTATCTTGGTGTGCCTTGGGACAATCCTTACAATGAGGATGGAACGCCAAAATATGTTGATGCAAAAAACAAGAAATGGTGGTCAAGAGATCACATCAATCCGATTCACAGTATAGATAATTCCGATTACAATTACAAGGGAGTTGGTATTGATTATGATATGGTTTTTAATCTTAAAATTCTTGAGTGGCTATCATTTTCTTCTTCAAATAGGTTGAGCTTTAATACTGATAAAGGGCATAGATTTGTATCTCCTATCGCTGCCGGTACTTATCACGATAAGGGCTTTGTAAGTGAAAATCAAAATATATGGTATGGGGCTATTAGCACAAATCTTCTAAGATTTGATAAAAGTTTTGGAAATCATTCATTTGATGGTCTGTTGGGTACAGAAGTAGATCAAGGTTATACGGAAGATTTGGCACTTGAGGGCAAGGGATTACCCGAGGGCTTTAGTGTTCCAACCGTGGCTTCATCAGAATTTAAGATAAGCGGTTCACATGACAAAGAGCTATTCAGATCGTTTATTTCACAGGTCAATTACAATTTTGACCACAAATATTTTCTTACTGCATCGTATCGTGTAGACGTTACTTCAAATTTCCCATCGGGTAACAGAACAGCTCATTTTCCGAGTATTTCAGCTTCTTGGATGTTGAACAAAATGTCGTTTATGAGCAATATATCTTCTATTAATTTATTGAAATTAAGATCAAGTTTTGGTATTACGGGAGATCCTGATATTGGAGCGAGCAGATTTTTGGGCTTATATTCATTAAATACCCAGTACAATAGCCATCCATCTGCTACACCTTATCAATTGGCAAATCCCGATTTGACTTGGGAAAAAACTTACCAGTACAATATTGGGTTTGATTTGGGGCTATTCAAAGATAGGGTCAATCTGACATTGGATTTATATGACAATGTCACCAAAGATTTAATTGTTTTAGTCTCTCAGCCATTGTCTCAAGGATTTGAATACAGATGGGAAAATTCAGGGGCTGTCACCAACAAAGGGATAGAATTGGCTCTATCTACCTTAAATATTAAAACGAAAAATTTTTCTTGGTCAACAGATTTTAATTTTGCTAAAAATAAAAACAAATTATCAGGAATCGCAAAACCATTTTATACTACAATAAGCGGTATTTCACAAATATATCGAAATGGTAATGAAATTTATACTTTTGTTTTACCAAAATGGCTCGGAGTTGATAAGGAGACAGGAGGTCCCCTTTGGGAAAAAATAGAAAAAGATGGAGAGGGTAATATTATCAGTCGTTCGCCAACAACCAATTATTCAGAGGCAGAACCTCAGGAAGTAGGTAAAGCATTACCTGATTTTACAGGAGGTTTTAGCTCAACTTTACAATACAAAAACTTTACACTATTTGCAAATCTTGCATTTCAATACGGCAATGATATATACAACTTCACAAGAGTATTTATGGACAATGATGGGCATGAACCATATTACAACAATATGAAGCCAAAAAGCAGCTGGTCAAGGTGGGAAAAGCCAGGTGATAATGCAACTCACCCCAGTATGCAGCAAAATGCATTGTCCAAAGAACCATCATCAAGATATTTGGAAGACGGTAGTTTTGTGAAATTAAGAACGG
Source organism: Saprospiraceae bacterium (assembly GCA_026986005.1). Taxonomy (GTDB): domain Bacteria; phylum Bacteroidota; class Bacteroidia; order Chitinophagales; family Saprospiraceae; genus JADJGA01. The sequence continues at coordinate 7,382 of JALSPK010000209.1, read as the reverse complement.
TAAGTTTGAGCTATAGTCTGCCACAAAGATGGATTAAAAGTATCAATATTCAGAATTTATCAGTAGGATTAGGTGCTACTAACTTATATACTTACACTCAGTTTTGGGGACAAGATCCCGAAGTTACATTGAAGCAACAAGCGTGGTCTATGCCGGGAGTTTCGGACTTTAAATATCCCAATAACAGGCAGTTTTTATTTAATGTAAATATAAAATTTTAATACGATGAAAAATAAAATATACATTATCACAATCTTAGTTGGCGGATTATTATTTCATTCCTGTAGTGACATGGATGTTTTTCCTGCCGATCAATTGACTACCGGCTCTATTTCCAATTCTTCTGACGGTATATTGAATGTCACTAATGGCAATTATGCATTATTAAAAGACGGAGCGGAGTTCAATGGAATAGTAGATGACAACAATTGTTATCTTAGGCAATATTTTCAGATGTCGGATTTTGCTGCCGATGATATTGTTTGTGGACAAAAGACTGAAGATCCTTTGTATTATAGTTTTACCTATACGCATTCTCCCAACCAATCAAATTCAAGATTCTTTTGGTATATTTCCTACAAGATTATTAATGGAGCAAATACAGTTATCCAATATTTGGAATCAAAAGGAAATTTGTCAGATGAGGAATCTAATATTTTAGGTGAGAATTATTTTTTAAGAGCATTTGTTGAATTTAATCTCGTAAAATTTTATGCTTTTCCATACAACCAAGGAGATCCAAATTCTAATTTGGGAATAATTTTGAGAACATCCACATCAGAAAAGGCTGAAAAAGCTAGAGCCACGGTACAGGAAACCTATGATCAAATATTGCAAGACGCTATGCAATCAACAGAGTTGATGAATAAGTCGAGAGGAAAAGAATTTGCTTCAAAAGAGGCGGCTTGGGCATTATTGTCGAGAGTATATCTGTATATGGAAGATTATAATAAGTCAATAGAGTATGCTGACAAGGTAATAGATTCCGGAAGATTTACTCTTGAGACAAGTGAGTCTTATCCCTCATATTTTGCCAATGCATTATCTCGAAGCGAAACAATTTGGGCAGTTGCTTTTACTCCTTCGGACAACAGAGGAAAATTTGGTTCAATCGCTTCCATGATTTATAGCGATGGCAATTCGGGCTGGGGAGAAGAATTTGCTACATACAAATATTTGAACTTAATAAATACCTATCCGGAAGATATTAGAACTGCATATATAGATACAGTATTCAAAGAGCCGAGTATAGTTCAAAAGAAAAATGGTTTGGAAATGTTTTTTATAACCAAATTTAGTTTTCAGGGAGGAGATCCCAATTTAAGTTCACCAGTGATGTTTAGATTGTCTGAGATGTATCTCAATAAAGCAGAAGCTTACGCTCATCAGAATAATGAATCCTTAGCACTCGAAAATGTGAATATTATTAGAGAAAATAGGGGTTTGGATGGACATTTATTTGATAATGTGCCTAACGGAAAGACTATTTTAAGTGTCGTACTTGATGAACGTAGAGCTGAATTGGCATTTGAAGGACACAGGTATTTTGACTTGACAAGAAATAAAATAGACATTGACAGGACATATTGGGGTTACCATATCAAGGGTTTGACTATTGGTACAATTGATTTAGCAACTAAGCCTTCAGGTTATGATAACTTGATTATCAAATTTGATGATAAGGAAAAATTGTATTATATTCCGATTGACGAGATGATAGCTAATAATCTATGCGTGCAGAATTGATTTTTTTTTAACATACTTAAAACTTTACATTATGAAAAAAACTTTTATTTATTTATTTGCGATTTTAGCATTAGGCGTATTCACCGTGTCATGTGGTGATGATACACCTGCTCCTGTTACAGGTGAAGCATTGTTTACTTATGTTGCAGATGGCTATACTGTTACATTTACCAATACATCTACCGTTTCAGGTACTGTTACTTATGCATGGGATTTTGGTGATGGAGGTACATCAACTGAAAAAGATCCCGTACATACTTATGCTAAAAAAGGAGAGTACTCTGTGACATTGACAGTAACAGATTCAGAAGGAGGAACTCATCCTGTTACAACAAAGCTTTCTGTTGATAAAAAGACAAGAATTAGCTTGGAAGATAATTCTATTGATGATTGGAATGCTGTAACGGAGTCACAATTTATCATACCTCTAGGTGATAATTCAGGAGTGATTAAAGCTGTGAAATGTGATTACGATGCAGATTTTGTTTATTTTTTAGTGACTTTTGAAGGTACGCTTACAGATAGTACAATATTCAATGCATTGATAGATTCTGATGCAGACACTTCAGGATTCCAATCACATCTGTGGCCTAAATTAGGTGGTGATTACTTATGGCAAGGTCAAATAGACCTTGGAGCAGATGCTTGGATGGGTGTTTTTGAGTATGCAGGAGAGGATCACGGTTGGGGATGGATTGATTTGACAGGAACATTACCGGCTGATTTCTTTGTTTTTGGAGGTTCTTTTGTTACTGACAATAATACCATAACCTATGAAGTTGGGTTTTCAAGATCAAAAGTTCCGGGTCTGAGTGGAGATAAAGTTAAATTCTCTTTATATTTAGCTAATAAAGGATGGGCTGAGATCGGATATGCACCGGATAAAACAGAAGAAGGTGGTGAGCCAACTGATGGATTTACATTGAATATGAATTAATAATTTTTTATGCACAAGATTAGATTGATATTATCATTTGTTATTGCATTTAATGCTTTTTTGAGTGCTCAGACATTTGAACAGGTGGATTATGTGATTTCAGATGATAATATCGCTAATCCTGAACGTGGTTTTTACCACCAAGTCAGTAGCTTTTCGGAGGAAAACCTTTTAGGATATAAAGAAACGGGTAAAAGGTTGATACTGAAAAATTTTATTTTAAAAGATTTTAAAAATAAAGCTATTTCTGCCGATTTTCTCAGGGATTTGCAAAAAGACTTTGATAAGATAAGGAAAGCGGGTTTCAAAATTATTGTCAGATTTGCTTATACGGAAACATTAACCAACCCTTATGGTGATGCGCCACCCGAAATTGTATTGATGCATATCAATCAACTCAAACCAATATTGACAAGAAATAGTGATGTTATTTTAACTGTTCAAGCAGGTTTTATCGGCACATGGGGAGAATGGTATTATACGGATTATTTTTCAAAATCACCGGGAAACATAACAGAGAAAAATTGGAATGATAGGCGTTCAGTTGTCGATGCATTGTTGGAGTCATTGCCAAGAGATAGGATGATTCAACTCAGGACTCCGACATTTATGCGTAAAATAAATCAAGAAGATGAATTTGAAGCAATAGCTAAAGAAAAAGCATACAATGGCTCTAAAAAATCCAGAATAGCATTTCACAACGATTGTTTTGTAGCTGGGTATGATGATTGGGGAACATATCAAAATTTGGATATAGAAAAAGCATTTCTTGAATTGAATTCGGAGTTTTCTATTGTAGGTGGAGAAACTTGCAGTAAAAGTGCCTATTCCAATTGTGAAAATACCCTTAAAGAATTAAAAAGATTTCATTGGTCATTTTTGAATATCGACTATCATCAGGGAGTGTTAAACCAATGGAGAAATGAAGGTTGTTTTGAAGAAATTGAAAATAAATTGGGATATAGATATATTTTGCAAGAAGCAAACTTGCAAAACGAAAGCAAACCGGGTGGAAAAGTTGATTTTACTTTAAAAATCAAGAATGAAGGGTGGGCAAACCCGACAAATGAATATATTTTGCAATTGGTTCTAAGAGATACAACAAACAAAAACACATACGTATTTACAGTTGATGAAGATATTCGGAAATGGGAAATTGATCAAGAAAAGATATTAAATGTAAATGCCGGATTACCTGACGATATAGAATCAGGAATATATCAATTGGATTTTTCTATAAAAGATAAAAGAACTACGCTTTTTTTTAATCCCGATTATAGTATCAGGTTTGCGAATAAAGATATTTGGGATAATAAAAATGGTATAAATAGCTTAAATCACAATGTAAAAATATCCCCAACTTATGATGTGCCAAGTTATACAGGAGTTAATTATTTCAAAAAAGAAGGGGTTCCTTCACCTGGGTTTGAAGCGCCTAAATCTTTAAATATAACACAATACAACAAAAATAATATAGTATATTGGACAAATAATTGTCATGCAGAAAATCAAATTACAAGAGTTTTGCGTTCAATAGACAATACCAATTTTAAGACAGTAGCTGTAATAAATAATGAAGAAGTCAGCTATATAGATAAGAACCTCGATGATAATACTACATTTTTTTACAGAACACAATTTATTTCGGGAGATAAATATTCCTCATTTGAGTCAGCGCAAGTCCAAAAGCAAAATCCTGATACAAAACAATTTTTACAAATAGAAATAGATGGAAATAGCGAAGATTGGGGTTGTGTGCCGCCTGTTATTACCACATATCAGAATGGATTATATGCATTGAGACTATGCAACTCAAATAAAAAATTGCATTATAGTATCGAAGGTGATACAATAAACAATTATAAGATATATCTTAATTTTAATGATAGTACCGGATACATTGTAAGTAATGACAGTTTGTATAAGTTTGGCAACGATAATCTTACTTTCATTACCTTCGTTAATTTAGCAAAGAAATCAAATTTTGTTGAAGGTACTATCTTTTTGTCAGACATTGATTGCGTAGATAAAGCAATAATAGACATAGGGCTTTTAATCAATAATCAAGAAGTTTGTGAAGGAGAAGACAAATATTTTTTGAAATATAAAATCATTGATATTCCGGAAAGATTTAAAGTAAAGCCATCGGTAGTCACACCATATTCAAAGGTAAAAATCAGTTGGAAAATCGATCCCAATGTCGAAGGATATATAATAGAACGGTCAACAGGAGATACAGGGCATTTTGAACCTATCAAAGATCTCGAAAGAACATCAAGTTATTATTTGGATAAAGATCTTGACAGTTCCAAAGTGTATTATTACCGTATGTTTGGCTATTCTGATATTATTAAATCAAATTATTCAGACACTATAAAAGTGCATTTGGGCACTACATCTATCGGTTCTGTTATACTACCGGGTAAAAGTATTTTCATAGTGCCTAATCCAATAAAAGACGAAGGATTTTTGAATGTAAATTCACAATCAAATGCTGTATTTAATATAGGGTTATATGATGTATCCGGAATTATGGTTAAATTATTATATTTTGGGCATATTGAAGGTGGCAGAAAAATAAAGATAGAAAAGGAAGATTTAGAATCAGGGCTATATTTTGTAAGGATAAGCCAAAAAGGAATTATTATTAAAACTTTGAAATTAATTATTTTATAAAACTAAATTTAAAATTATGGAAATTAAAAAAATGGTATTGAGTTTATTTGCCTTATTATTGGGCGTTTTTATCATCACTTCTTGCGGCGATGATACACCTGCTCCTGTTACAGGAGAAGCTTTGTTTACATACCAAGTGGACGGATACAAAGTGACATTTACCAATACATCAACAGTATCAGGAACTGTTACTTACGCTTGGGAATTTGGTGATGGAGAGACATCAACAGAAAAAGACCCTGTTCACACTTATGCTGCCAAAGGAGAGTATTCTGTTACATTGACAGTCAAAGATTCTGAAGGAGGAACACATCCAGTCACAACAAAAATCAAAGTGGACAAAAGTACTCCTGTAAAATTGGACGATGAATCTTTTGACGATTGGAATGGTATTGCAGATGCATTTGCAATTGGAGATAATGCAGGATCTATTAAATCATTCAAATATGACTTTGATAGTGAAAATATTTATTTCTACATAAAACAAGAAAAAGATTATATAGATGCATCAATTTTTGATATGTTGATAGATGTTGATCCTGATGCGACTACCGGTTATACATACGGTTTGTGGACAAAATTTGGAGGAGGAGAATTGTTATTTGAGAATAGTTTTTCAGCCAATAGAGAAAACAATGAAGAATACTGGTTGGATTTTGCAACTTACCACCCTGAAAATGGTACTGAATGGGATGATATTTGGGTATATGATGGAGGAAATACAGCAGATGCTCAGGTTGATGGTACGTATAAGGCAACAGGAAATGTAGTAGAAATAGAATTTGCTATCTCAAGAACAAAAGTTGCAGATTTAAAGGATGTGGAAAAAATAAAGGTTGTAGCTTGGACAAGCAATCAAGATTGGGATGAAATAGGGTGGATGCCGGATAAAGGTAGCGAAGACAAACCTGATGTGGATGGTATAGTAATAGATATGAAGTAGTATCAATTATATTGATATGAAAAAAATGTAAAGTAGAGTTTTTAAGTGTGTTAAAACCTAAAAAGGGAAGATAGTTTTTTCTTTCTTCCCTTTTGGGTTACTAAAAAAATATTATTATGAATAAGAAGCTTTGGCTATTGTATGCATTGGTGACAACTGTATTTTGGGGTATATGGGGAGCATTAACAGAATTGTCAGCAACTGCTGGTTTCCCAGGAACATTGATTTATGTAGTATGGTCATTTACAATGATTATCCCGGCTATTATTGCATTAAAGATTATAGATTGGAAACTTGATATAGACCCAAAATCAATAATGTTTGGGGCATTAATCGGATTTTTAGGGGCAGGAGGACAATTAGCATTATTTACAGGGGCAATTGTAAATGGACCGGCATATTTAATATTTCCGATTATCTCATTGTCGCCCGTGGTGACAATTTTATTGTCGGTATTTTTGCTTAAAGAAAAGGCTTCTTTAATGGGGTGGGTAGGCATTGTTTTAGCATTGTTGGCCATACCTTTTTTATCATACCAAGATCCGGATGGTAATTCGCACGGATACGCGTGGCTTATTTTTGCCCTTATTGTTTTTTTAGCATGGGGAATTCAAGCATATTTTATGAGATTTGCCAATCAAACAATGAAGGCAGAAAGTATTTTCTTTTATATGACAATAACCGGTTTGCTTTTGGCTCCGATAGCCTATTATATGACGGATTTTAACCAAGAGATAAACTATGGTGCCAAAGGATTGTATATGGCTTTTGGTGTTCAACTTTTAAATTCAATCGGTGCTTTGACCATTGTATATGCCTTTAGATACGGTAAGGCAATAGTGGTAAGTCCATTGACCAATGCAGTCGCTCCTGTGATAACAATAGTATTGTCATTGATATTGTATAAGACTTTTCCACACAATATAATCGTTATTGGAATGGTAATAGCATTGATTTCAATGTTTATTCTTGCAAGCCAAGAAGAATAAGAAGAAATAAAAGTCCCATAAGGGACGGCATTATGGTAGAAAGAGAATAGTAAGAGGAAGAAGTCCCATAAGGGACGACATTATGGTAGAG